>DATAOY010000001.1:0-15347 GCA_036265495.1 Nocardioides sp.
GCGGTAGGGCGGTGCCGAGCGTGCGATGGATCAGCGCCAGGTGCTCCGGCTCGAGCGGGCCCTCGGCCCTGAGCCGCGGGTAGAGACGCTTGGGCCACATCGCCTCCACACCTCGGCTCGAGAAGGCGCCTCCGATGAGCGGCCAGTCGGCCTCGACGAAGCAGAGCACCCCGTGGAGAGGTACGTCGTCGCCCACGACGCCCCGCACCACCTCGACCTGCTCGAGCACGCCGTCCACGAGCTTCGTGCAGTCGCGCCTCGCCGATGGCGCCGATGTCCCAGGCCGTGGTCGACCGCGGCTCGTCGCTCAATGCGGCAATCAGCCGACCCAGCTTGGGATGCCTTGCACGGATGCGCTGCTCACGGCGCGCCTTCCGACGCTCGAACTCCCGCCGCGCCGAGGCGCCCGGCGTGCCGGCGTCGATGACCACGGGCACCTCCTGGACGACCTCCGGCGCGAGCTGCTCGTCGTGACCGCGGCATCGGACCGTCTTGCTCGACCGCTCGTAGATCGCCTCGGTCCCCGCGGGCACCGACTCCCCGCACACCCGGCACGTGCCGGCGTACCGCAGTCGCATCCGCTGGTCGTCGCTCGCCGAGAGCTCGTCCACCCGCAGACCGTAGGCGTCCGGCCGGGCTCACCGCAGGGCTTTGCTGCATAGGGTGAGCGAAGCTCTTCGACCCAGGGAGGACGGCCGGCCTTGCGATTCACCGAGTACGAGCTGACCGCGGCGCTCACCGGGGCCGCCAAGACGGTCGTGGCGGCTCGGCGCAGGGACGTACGTCGCGGCAAGGTCGACATCGACTCGGTCTGGGACGCGATGGACCGCTACCAGCGGTTCCAGATCCTCGACCAGCTCGGCGGCCAGCTGCTTCCGGTGCTGGTGGCACTGCCCGACGTGGACGTCGCACCCGGCACCCGACCGACGTACTCCGACCACGAGGTGGCCGAGACGGTGGAGTCGGTCCTCGGCGAGTCGGGAGGCAGGCTCCGGCGATCGGTCGTCGTCAAGACGCGTACGACGCTCGTGCAGGCCGCGCTCGCCCACCTGCCGCCACGCCAGGACCCGGATGCCCTGATCGTCCCCGACCACCTGTAGCGCGAGCCGGGGGTCAGCGCCAGACGGGCGCGATCTCCTTGCGGTAGCGGCGACCGAACACCCCGGCCAGGATCGTCAGCACCGGGCCGGGGACGCTCTCGCGCAGCGCGGCCCGCTCCTGCGCCGTCGCGCCGTCCTGCACCCAGGCGAAGAAGATCCCTGCTCTCGGCGCGCCGGTCCGGCGGCTGAACTTCTTCCCCATCTCCTTGACCGCCGGATCGCCGTCGTGTTGCACCAGCGCCTGCTCGGTCTCGCGCTCCTCGTGGTCGAGGTGGGTCACCGTGGTCGCCTGGAGCTGCGCCATCGCGGCCGCTGCCGCGTCGGCGTCGGCACGGCTCGCGGTCCGGCTCAGCGTCGCCATGGCCGTCCGCGTGGACGCGAGGTCGGCGGCCATCGCCTCGTGCTCGGCGTCGAAGGAGTCGATCGTGGGTCCGGAGATCCCGATCGCCTTCATCGCCGGCCAGGCGATCTCGTGCTCGCCCTCGTGGTGCTCGGTGAGCTGGGCGTCGAAGTTCGCCCAGGCCCGCTCGAGCTCGGTCGCCCGGCCGCGGTCACCGTCGGTGAACCCGTCGAGGGCCCTGCGGAAGCGGTCGAGGTCGCGTCGTACGGCGGCGTGGATGACCTTGTTCATGCTCATGCTCGGAGTGGAAGCCATGGCGTCACGCTAGGAGCCGGGCCGCGCCGATGCCACCCGGTTCGGCTCGAGGTGATCTTCGTGTCGACGTTCGTCCTGATCGGGCAGCACCGTGAGGCCGTCTTCCGGCAGGCGAAGGCGGACCACGACTTCATCGAGTCCGAGCCGCGCTGAGGACGAACACCGAGCTCACCCGGCAGATCCACACGCTCACCGTCGACCTGCGCCGGCGGGTGGTCACCGAAGGCAGCCCCTGAGAACAGGCTTGGCCGGTTGCCGCGGCTGGGGCAGGCTGGCGCCGTGACCTCGCGATCTCCTGACGAGTACACGACCAAGCCGCTCACGCAACGGACGTGGGCCGACTTCGCCGCTCTGGTGGAGGCCAACAACGGCGTCTGGGGCGGCTGCTGGTGCATGGGGTTCCACCCCGAGGGCCTCGGCAAGGAGAGCACGTACGCCGGCAACCGCGAGGCAAAGCGTGCCCACGTCGACAACCGGACGGTCCACCAGATGCTCGTCTGTCTCGACGACGAGTGTGTGGGCTGGATCCAGTACGGGCCACCGGGCGAGATCGCCACGATCAAGAATGCCAAGGCCTACGAGAAGGACCTCGTCGAGCTGCCGGACTGGCGGATCGGCTGCGTGTTCACCGGCAGCAAGCACCGCCGCGAGGGCGTGGCCCGGGCCGGGCTCGCCGCCGTGCTCCGCGCCATCGGCCGGGCCGGCGGTGGCACGGTCGAGGCGTATCCCGAGCAGCTGGAGGGGCGTGGTCCGCAGCGCGGCGCCTACCTGCACACCGGCCCGGAGGACCTGTTCGAGGAGTTCGGCTTCGTCCGCGACCGTCGCATCGCCAAGTGGCGCTGGGTCATGCGTACGACGGTCCCGGACGCCGCGGACGGCTGACCCGGTGAGACCTGAGACGGGGGAACACGAGGTCCGGGGCGCGGTGGAGATCGCCTGTGACGAGTCGGGGTTCGTGGGCGGATCGCTGTTCGGCGGCACCCGGGTCTTTGCGCACGCGAGCGTGTGCCTCGATCCGGACGCCGCCACCGCGCTCGCCGATGAGGTCAGGACGCGCACGGGCTCCGGGTCGGACGAGCTGAAGGCGTCGCGCCTCAACCGACCCTGGGGCCAGCCCGTTGCGGAATGGCTGTGCGGCCCGGACGGACCACTGCAGGGACGTGCCGTCGTACACGTGACCGACACCCGGCTCTTCGGACTCGCCCGGCTCGCGCAGGTGCTGCTGACGGACTCGCCTCCCGAGGGTTGGTGGAGCGCTCAGGAGGACCCGGCAACCTGGGACGAGGCGCTTCGGCTGCACGCACTCGTACCCCGGCTGTCTCTTGCAGGGCAGCGCCGGATCCTGGAGTGCGCCCGAGACGTGCTCTGGGTGAACCGCAACCGACGCCGCCGGGAGTCGATCGAGTCCTGGGTCGACGTCGTGGCCGCCGTCACGGCCGGGCTGGACGACGCGGGCGACCGGTGTCTCCTGGCCAGGTGGGCCACGCCCGACTCGGTACGGCGCGCCCGCGACTACCACGCCGATCCGCCGACGTCGCCACTGACCGAACCGCTGCTGCCGGCACTGCGCTGGGCCGTCCACCACTGGAGTGCCCACGGTGACGTCAGCGTCGTGCACGACGAGCAGTCGGTCCTCACCCCGGCTCGGGTGGCGGCCATCGCCGAGGAGCTCACGGTCTCCTTGCCGGGGCGCCGGCTGACCGGGTTCGTCCGCGTCGACTCGCGTCAGGACGCGCGCGTGCAGCTGGCAGACCTGGTCGCCGGCGTCGTCCGCCGCGGCGTCGAGGACCGACTCTCCGGATCAGCGAGCGGGCCGGCCGTGCCCGTCGGTCACCTGGTGGCGGACGGGTCGGCTGTCGCCGAGCTCGGCGCTCGGCGCGCCTGACGGCGTACCGGCTCAGAGGCCGCGGCGACCGCCCCGCACGCGGTTGAGGATGAAGATGGCGACGGCGATGATGAGCAGGATGATCAGGATGGTCCACAACATGGTGGGACTCCGTTCGTTGATGGTGGGCGCTGTCGGGATCGGAGCCGGCTAGCGAACGCAGGCTCGCCCATTCAGCGCCCGTCGAACTCCATCAGTGCTGTTCCCCCCTTGGGCCTTCCGCAAACCTCGGGTGGCGTCCGCCGTGACTGTTCGGGGCTGTGGTCGATGCGAGGATGACCGGGTGCGTCGCGCCGTGGCTCCGCTGCTCACGCTGACGGTGGCGCTGGTGCTGGCGGACTCCGCAGTCGTCACGCTCGCATTGCCCGACATCCTGGTGAACCTGCACACGACCGTCGGCCAGGTCGCCTGGGTGCTGATCGCGTTCAACCTGGTGCTCGGGATCGTCGCCGTGCCGACCGCCGTGGTGTTCGGGCGCGCGCAGCCTCGCCTCCTCACCGCCGCCGGGATCGCGGTGTTCGCCGGGTCGTCGGCGTGGTGTGCGTGGGCGGGGTCGATCGAGGCCCTGGTCGCCGCTCGCTGCCTGCAGGCCTGCGGGGGCGCCTTCGCGCTGATCGGCTGCCTCGAGCTCCAGGTCGCCGAGTACGGCGAGCGCCGCGGCGTCGCCACCTGGATCACGGCCGGCGTGGTGGGCACGGCCATGGGACCGGTGGCGGGCGGTCTGCTCACCCAGGCGTTCTCGTGGCAGGCCATCTTCGTGGTGCAGGTGCCGTGCGCGGCACTGGCGGTGCCGGCGGCGCTCGCCCTCCACGCCGTACCCGAGCTGACACCGGACCGGCATCGTCCGGCGCTGCGTCCAAACCTGGCCCTGGCGCTGCTCTCGGCCGCACTCACCGCCGCGCTGTTCCTGCTGGTGCTGCTGCTGGTCGAGGGCTGGCGCCGTTCTCCGGCGACAGCGGCGCTGGCGGTGTCCGTCGTACCACTCGCGGCACTCGCCGCCCGCCCGCTCGCCCACCTCCTCCTTCCGCCGACCGAGGTCGAGATCGCCTCCGGTTGCTTCCTGATCGCCGGCGGGCTCGTCGGCCTGGCGATCCTGCCGTCCGCCGACCTGGCCTGGACGATCCCGCCGCAGGCGCTGGTGGGTCTCGGGCTCGGGCTCACCATGGACCGGCTCACCTCGTCGGCGATGCAGCTTCGTCTGCCGCGGGTGCGGCACGCGGCGTGGACGATCGGCGCCCGGCACCTCGGCGTGGTCCTGGGACTGGCGATCCTGACGCCCGTCTTCACCGCCAACCTGCGCGATGCGCAGGAGCCCGCCCAGGAGGCGATCACCTCCCTGGTGCTCGACGCCCCGCTGCAGCCGGAGGACAAGGTGGCGGTCGCCCACGCCCTCGGCGACGAGCTGACCTCGCAGCAGGGCCGCATCCCCGACCTGCACCATGCCTTCGCGGCCCTGGACGTCGAGCCGCAGGCTCGCCCGGCCACCGACCGGCTCGAGCGCGACCTCGACGGGCAGCTGACGCGCGCCGCCACCCGGGCATTTCGCGACTCGTTCCTCCTCGGCGCGGGACTCGCTCTCCTGGCGCTGCTCGTCGTCGTCCTCCCTCGCCGGAGGGTCACGCCATGACCGGCGGCTCCCGCGTGCTGCTCCTGCCGTCGCTCGCAGTGGTGCTGGTCAGCGGCGTGCTCGGCATCCAGCTCGCCCACGGCGGAGGGTCCTTCGAGCCTCTCCGTCCGGCCGACCCCTGCGCCGTACGTGACGTCACCTCCCAGGCCGGAGGCATCGAGGGCCTGACCGAGCGCCTCGTGCTTCTCGGACTCGACGGTGCGGCGTGCCGTCTCCACGTCAGTCGCGAGGCACTCACCCTGGAGCTCGCCCAGGCCGGCACCCCGTCGAACGCGGAGATCGTCGCGCTCCATGCCGGCCTTCTGGACGCCGTACGGAGGATGAAGGACGCCGGCACGCTCCCACCCGCCTCCGCCCTCGTCGACGAGGCCCTCGACTCCGCCGACCTGAACGACTTCGTCAAGGCCGCGATCCGCGCCCTCCCCGACTCGGTGATCGACGCCGCGCTGAAGACGGACGACGTCCTCACCCGCACCATCGACAACCTCGACCTCCGCGCTCTGCTTGCCGATGTGGATGACCGGCAGAGCCTCGACCAGCAGCTGGACGCCGCGGTCACCCAGGCCGTGCGGGACTCCCTCACCGGCCGCCTCCGCGACCTGCTGTAGCCACGTCGACCCGAGCCGGTCAGGGGATCGTGACCTGGAGCCAGCCGTTCGCGTCGGTGCCGGAGACCTTGACGAACGTCCGGGTGAGCTCCGTCCCGCCGGGTGTCTGGATGAAGAGGCTTCCCGGAGGCGCCACCACCGCCCCCACCGGACTGGAGACGCCCTGGTAGATCGTCGCCGCGCCCGGGTTGCCCCCGATCGCGATGGTGAGGACTCCTCGGTCGAGCTTGCGGGGGATGCTCTCGCCGATGAGGTTGCCGCTGACGAACACCTGCTCCAGCCAGTTCGGCTGGATCGCGGGACCTTCGAGGCTGATGCCCGCGAGGCTCGGGGGTGGTGCCGGCGTATCGACGTGCAGGTAGTTGCCCGAGATGTCCACGCCGGAGACGGTGACGGTCGGCAGCGGGTTGCTGGACGTGCTGGGTGGCAGATCTGCGGTCAGCCGGATGCCGGCCTGCCCGAAGTCGGTGACCGAGTTGTGCGTGATCCGAATGTCACGATGGACGGCGGCCCCGACCAGCCGCAGCCGGATGCCCACGGCGGCTCCGGTCGCCTGGATGCGGTTGGCGGAGACGTCGAGGTGGTCGCCGCCGCTCGAGATGTCGATGCCTGCTCCCGACACGTCGAGCTGGTTCCCGATGATGCGGACGCGGGTGGAGGCGACGTTCGGACGACGTACCAGGGCGATGCCGGTCCGCTCGGGGGCCGGCACGCTGATGCGGTTGTCCGAGATGGTCAGGTCGTCGAAGCCGTCCAATGTCATCCCGTGGTCGGCTCCGGCCGTCACCACGTTGCCGGTGATCGTCACCTCGCGGCCGTTCACGCCGCCCACCCCACCACCGTCGAGGACGTTCCCACTGAAGCGGATGCGTCTCGTCGGAGGGCCGGCGCCGGTCCCGGAGAGCGAGACCGCCTTGGCCGCGGTGGCATGGAGCAGGCTGTTGGACTCGATCACGAAGTCCTCGGGGGCCCCGTTGCCGGATGGCTCGAAGTCGAGGCAGCTGCCCGTGCTGGGTGGTGACATCTCGATGCGGCAGTCGCGGATCCACGCCGTCCGCACCGACCTCTGCACCGCGATGCCCGAGCGCTTGGCCCGGATCAGCTGGCACCTCTCGACGTGGACGCCGCGGACCGGGCTGGCGGGCTCCCCGAGCATCCGTACGGCGTCACCGGCGCTGTGGACGACGCCGACGTCGGCGATCAGGGTGTCCTGGCAGCCGGCGGCGATCACGATGCCGTGCATCTGCTCGACCGAACGTCGCATGCTCAGGTAGGCGGCATGCACCGAAAGGTCGCGGATCGACAGCTGTGTGCAGTCGCGGGCCATGACGACGTGGGTGTCCATCACCGTGCCCGTGTCGGGATGCCGCAGGTCCTGCTCGGGCATCAGCCGGAGGAACGTGACACCGGGGCCGGCCCCCCGCAGCGTCAGTCCGGTCAGCCCCTCCAGGCCGATGGCGGCCGGCATCGACCCGGGCTGCTGGGGGGTCCGGCTGAAGTCGTAGACACCGGGCGCGAACACGATCTCGGCCGGACCGATCCCCGTCGTACGGATGAGGTCGAGGAGCTCGAGGAAGCCGGGCAGGGCATCTGCGCTCGGATCCCAGACCTCCGCAATGCCGTCGTGCACGGTTCGCGCGGCGGGCTGGGCGATGCTCACGGCGCCGTCGGGTGACGTGCCGGTGATGCTCGTGACCAGATGCCCGGCACCCCGGATCACCACCGTCTGGGTGAGGTCGGCGGCGGAGAAGCCCGCCGACGCACTGGTCAGCTTCTTCGAGCCGACCGTCATGAAGCCGTCGGCGATCGTCCGGTCGCCGAGCTGGACCGTCAGCGGACCGACCGTGGCTCGCGCGTGGTCGTCGAGCAGCACCTCGTCCGGGGGGTTGAGGAAGGCGGTCGTGTCGGGCACGCCCACCGCGGCGTCGGCTTCCAGGCGGAGGTCACTGGTCGGCTGGACGACGTGGTCGACCGTGGTGATCAGTGGGCCACCCCCGGGCCCAGCACCTTCGACGACGATCCGCCAACCGTCGTGGATGTTCGCGCGGAAGCTGCCCACGCCGGCCGGCAGGGTGAAGGTGAGGTCGTTGTGTCCTGCTTGGATCGCCGCGTGCTCGATCCTCCTGGACTGGGGGAACCCCGCGAGCGTGGCCGACATGTCGGCGGCGCCGGGGATCGAGATCTGCTTGCCGATGTCACCGTCGAGGACCGAGCCGTCGAGCACGGTGACCGTTGAGGTGCCGGCCGCCACCTCGACCTGCGTCAAGCTCCTGCCGGCGGCCGGGATGCCGTGAGCTTCGGCGTCGAACTGCATGGCACACCTCCCCGCGTCGAGTATTCACGCTGATGGCGGCGGCGGCCACGCCCCGACCCGGACGACCGTCGTCACCTCGAACCTGAGGCATGCGCAGGTGCCCGCGCAGGAGATGGCCACCTATGCGGTGCTCCGCCTCCGCGTCGCGCTGCCGCCAGTGTCGCTCCCCCAAGAACGTGCTCGGCCATGCCCGACGACGTAAGCACTGCCGCGTTCGCGCCCATGACCTGTCCCACTCCGCCCACGATGACGCTCACGAACCGCATTCACCGCGGTAGCGAAGGGCGTCCGTCGCTCGGAGCGACCCGGATGTCCGACCGGCTCATGCGGACACCTTTTCCGCATCGGCAGGGGGCGCAGTCGCCGATGGAGCAAGCGGTGATGGCTCGACGAACAGGACACGGGCGAGCCAGGTCGGCAGCCACCAGTTCCAACGAGCGAAGAGGCTGACCAGGGCCGGGACCAGCAGGGCGCGGACGATGGTGGCGTCGATGAGGATGCCGACCCCGAGCGCGGTCCCGAGAACCTTGACGTCGGTGCCGGGTGAGGTGGCGAGGGCGGAGAAGGCGAAGAAGAGGATCAGGGCGGCGGACGTGACGAGTCTGCCGGTACGTCCGATGCCTGTGATGACGGCCAGGTTGGTGTCTCCGGTGCGGTCGTACTCCTCCCGCATACGGGCCAGGATGAAGACCTCGTAGTCCATGGACAGGCCGAACAAGAACGCGAAGATCACCACGGGCAGCCAGAAGTTGATGGCGCCGGTGGGGGCCACGTTGAAAATGGCGTCCGCGCCATGGCCGAGTTGCCAGAAGAACACGATCGCCCCGAACACGGCGGCCAGCGAGATCAGGTTGAGCAGGACGGCCTTGACCGCAAGCAGCACGGATCGGAACGTGCGGACGAGCAGCAGGAACGTGATCAGCCCGATCAGAAGCAGCACGTAGGGGAACTTGTCGTAGACCGCGGTGAAGTAGTCCTCGATGGCCGGGCCGATCCCGGTGATGCCCGCATCGCCAGTGACCGCCGGGTCGACCGCTGCCCTGATGTCGTCGACCACCTTCGCGGCGTCACTGTCCAAGGTGGCGTCGGTCGGCAGGACGTCGACGACGGCCTGGTCATCGTGCGTGGTTCCGATGACGGCCAGCTGGACGCCGTCGACGTGGCGGGCCGCCTCCGCCGCCGCCTCCGCGTCCCGGGCGGGCACGAGGACCTCCACGGGGGTCAGGACACCTGCCCCGACGCCGCCGTCTTCCAGGGTCTGCAAGGCGTCGTACCTGGGGCCACTTTGCGCCACCGATGCCAGGCTCGACCCCGGCCCGATCTTCAAGTTGGACACCGGGATGATGAGCAGGGCGAGCATGACCACGGCCACCGTGGTGGCGACGAAGCGGTGTCGGACGATCAGCCGCGCCCATGCCGACCAGCCGCGCGAGGCTGTGCCTTCGTGACGGATCCGCGGGTAGTCGACCCTGGGTCCGATGCTCGACAGCAGCGCGGGCAGCAGCGTGAGCACCACGGACACGCTCACCAGCGGGATCAACATGCCGGCGATCCCCATGCTGCGCAGGGCCGGCACCGGGACGATGAGGAGTGCGAGCAGGCTGATCGCCACCGTCACTCCGGACGCCATCACGGCATGCCCGGCCGTCTTCATGGCGACGATCACCGCCTCTTCGTTGCTGCGTCCGTGGGCACGTTCCTCCCGCCAGCGCGATACGAGGAGCAGTGAGTAGTCGATGGCCACGCCGAGCCCGATCAGGGCGATCAGGAACTGGACGATGATGCTGACGTCGCTGAACGTGGTGAGTCCGAGCACGAGCATGAACGTGGTGAGGATGGAGACCGCAGCAATCAGCAGCGGGAGAAGTGCCAGGAACGAGGCAAACACGAAGAGGAGAACGAGGAGCGCGCCGGCAGCGGCCAACAGCGTCTCGAGCAGAACACTCGAGCTCTCCTGCTCGCCGCCTGCGGAGAGCAGGCCATAGGACGTGAGACCGCTGTCGAATCCCCGTGCCTGGGCCGCCTTGTCGAGGGCGGGGTCAAGCTGGACCTCGACGTACGGACCCAGGGCGGTAGGGACCGGCGCCTGGATCAGGGCGTACGTCGTGCGCCCGTCGTCGGTCACGAAGCCCGGATCTCCTGTGCTCGCCAGGTCGACGAGACGCAGCCGAGTATCAGGAACCGCGGCTACCGAGCTGGCGAAGACCTTCGCGATCGAGCCCTTGTCTTGTCGCACCGTCTGCCCCTCCGGCACCGTGACGATCGCGACGTAGGTGTCGAACGTGCTGACCCCGTAGGTCTCGATCAGCTGCTGCTCCGCGTTGTCCCCGGGTTGCCCGGGCAGGGAGAAATCAAACGTCCACCGGTCGCTGAGCTGGCCGGCCGAGAACAGGCCGCCCAAGAACAGCACCGCCCAGACAGCACTGACGATGCGACGGTGGTGCATCACGAGCCGGGCAAGACGTTCCACGACAACTCCTCATCGTGTGGCTGCGGCTGCGCGACCTGCGGAACCGCCGGACGTGTTCCTACTGCCGCTCGCTGGCGCAGACGCGGCACTGCGCCAGAACGGGTCAGGCCTGTGCCGCACGGAAACAGCGGACGTTCGGTGCGGTAGGTGGGATACGGAGGGCCGGGGGCCAGGGCCTGACGAAGGGCGCGTGCGCTTCGCTGTATCCGGGGTTTCCCTGAGGGAAACGTGATGCGGAAGTGCCCTCAAGCCCCATCGTCTCGGTGATTCGTGCAACTTCCACCTCCAGGGTGCGCGCACGACGCGGGGCTGTCTATAGCTCCGTCAGAGACTGGACACCCTCGCGTCTTCGGGCGCTTCGCCGGCCTCCGTCACTTTCGGCCCGAAGGGTCTCCACGCCGGTGGCACGAACGGGCGCGCCTCGATCCACGAGCAGACACCGGCCGTGAAGGTCCAGACGAGCGTTGGCGTGGACCACGAGGACCTCCTGGCTGGTGAAGACGTCAGACATCTCCACCAAGCCGGGAGGTCCTCCTCGTTCACAAGACCCGAACCGTCACCAACGTCCATGCCGGGTGCATCTAGTCGGTGCGGCGGTCGGCGGTACGACGTCGGCGGGCGCGGGCCACACGACGTTCGAGGCGCCGCTGTTCGGCGTCGGCGACTCGGCTGGCGATCAGCTCACGGGCAACACGGTGCGGCATCTGCGTCAAGGGCTCTCCTCAGGTGGGTTCATTTCGTGGTGTGAGCGGTGTTGCCGGCGACGTCGGAGCTCGCCGGCGGACGCGGTCGGGGACAGCTCGAATGGCTCCCTGGGCAATCGCGGAACTGTCGGAGAGTTGCGATTGGAACGCGGTCGTGACGTTTCTATTGCGCCCTCCTTCGAGTAAATCGGGTGTGGTGGAAGCTGGTTATCGGCTGGGGAGTGAGCGCGGTAGCCCGAACCACGGCAGCACGCTGGCCTCGAAGCGGGTCAAGCCGCAGATCTGGCCGCCGGCAAGGGTGAGCACGTAGAAGGCAGTGGCGTGGCGCATGCCGGCCGGGCCGCGCAGGTATGCCCCGAACGCGGGCTGGTCGTTGGCTCGGGCCGGCATCAGGTCGAACCTGCGGCCCGCGGCGAACTGGCGGGCGCAGTAGCGTGCCACGAGTTCTCGGCCCTCGTAGCCGAACGGCTCCGGAGGCATCGCGATGAAGACGTCGTCGGTGAGCAGGGCCACCAGCGCGTCGAGGTCGGCCGACTCCCACGCGCGGGCGAACATGGCCACGATCGCGTCCTCGGCGCGCGAGCCAGCGGCGGGCGGCGGCTGGTGGCCGGTGGCCGGCTGCTGCTGGCGCTGCACGCTGGCGCGGGCTCGTTTGAGGGCGCTGTTCACCGATTGGACGGTCACCTCCAACATGCCGGCCACCTCGCTGGCGTGGAATCCGAGGACGTCGCGCAAGATGAGAACGGCCACCTGGCGTGGCGGCAACAGCTGCAGGGCGGTCACGAAGGCCAGTGAGATGGCTTCGCTCTGCTCGTACCGGGCCTCCGGCCCGGGGGGCACGTAGACGGCACCCTCGAGAAGGGAGTCGGGGAACGGCTGCAGCCAGGCGGCCTCGGCGCGCGGCGTCGGCACGGGCGGTTCGAACTGCGACAGGTCCCACTCCCTGGCCGGGCGCCGGCTCGCTGCGCGGCGCGCGTTGAGGCACCGGTTGGTGGCGATCTTGTACAGCCAGGTGCGCAGCGACGCGCGTTCCTCGGTGAACCTGCCGATGCCTTGCCAGGCGGCCAGCATCGTCTCCTGGACGGCGTCTTCGGCGTCGGCGAAGGATCCGAGCATCCGGTAGCAGTGCACCTGCAGCTCCCGCCGGTGCGGCCCGGCCAGCTCCCGGAACGCCTCGCCATCCCCGGCCCGCGCCCGTGAGAGCAGATCGGCCGTCACCATCCTGGGCTCCTCCCTCCAGATCACGTGACGCTTCCACGCGGTATATACACCGCCCCGGGGGCGAACTGGGCGGCTGGCGGCGCCCAGTTTCCCGGCGCCGCGGTGTATGCATCACCGACCGCCCGGACGATCCGCCCTCCGGATCGTGCCGCGGCAGCTGACAGACGACCCTGGAGGTTGACGATGGAATCGTCCGCATTGGCCGGGCGCGCGGCGTCCGTCGTTCTCGATCGCCGCCACCGCGGGCGCCGATGAACGCGCGAGTCCCAGGCACGCACGGGAAACCAACCAACCGCCGGACGCAACTGAGCAGGACGCTCGCTCGTGTGTTCGCCGGCTGGCGGACGGGCCTGTCGGGGCCCGTCATCGTTCTTCAGGCTGGGACCGCGGTCAACTACTTCGGCACTGGACTGATCCTTCCCTTCGAGATCATCTACCTGCACGAGGCCCGCGGCTTCCCGACGGCGACTGCGGGGCTGGTGCTGGCGGCGGTCATGAGCACGGCGGCGGTTTTCACGCCGTTGTCGGGTGCGCTGCTCGATCGTTCTCGTGCGAAGCCGATCCTGATCACCGGCAATCTCGCGAGCGCACTGGGGTACGCGGGCTTCGCATTCGTCGACCGTCCCTGGCAAGCCTTCGTCTGCGCGGCCGTCGGCGGCGCCGGGTTCGGAGTCGCGAACACCGCGAACCAAGTTCTGAGCCTGACCCTGGTCTCAGCGGAGCAGCGCGCCTCCTCGATCGCGCTCCGCCGAGTCGCAGGCAACCTCGGTCTCGGCAGCGGCGCCACGGTTGCGGGACTCATCGTCGCTTCCGACCATGACCTCCGCACGTTCCAGACGCTCTACCTCTTCGACGGCGCCACGTTCGCTGTCGTCGCCATGGTCGTGCTCCTGGGGATCCCGAATCCCCGCGCCGTGATGGCCGCGCCCGCCAGGGACAGGGGAACAGGCTTCCGGGCAGTTGCTCACGATCGGCTCTTCCTCATCCTGAGTGCCGCCAACATCGTGCTCGTGATGACCGGCGGCGCGCTCTTCTCCAACATCCTCGCGCCGTTTGCGAAGGCGCACACGCCTGTCGGGCCGGGTGAGATCGGCGCCGTCATCTTCATCAACACCTTCTTCATCGTCGTCGCGCAGATTCCAGCCACACGAGTCGTCAAGCGGATGCGCCGTACGCACGCTCTTGCCACGACCAGCGCGCTCTTTGCAATCGGCCTGCTCGCGGTCCTGCTCGCAACGCTGACGAGCTCGACGCTCACCGCTACCACCGTCCTGGCTGGGGTCGCGATCGTGATCGCGATCGGTGAGTGTGCGCAGTTCATCGTGCTCGGCCCCATCATCGCCGAGCTCGCGCCGCCGCATCTGCTCGGCCGCTACATGTCGCTCTACGGCCTCACCTTCACGGCCGGCGTGGCCCTCGGCCCCGCGGTCGGCGGCGCGCTGCTCGCAACCTCACCCGACGCCATCTGGTGGGGCGGCGCCCTGGCGGCAGCACTGATCGGAGCCGGCTTCCTGCGACTCGGCGACCGGATACCCGACCCGCTCTTGCAAGCGCCATGCCCTCCGCCGCAAGCCGTCAGCGCGGCCGGACTGGACTCCGCCCGCCACAGCCAGATGCAAAGCACGAAGATGGAACGACATTCGCGTACGTGATCGTCCAGGTAACTAACTGACACGCCGGGGTCGATCCATCGTCAGGCCCGCAGCCACCTCAGGGAGGAAACATCGTCATGGACCACCACGTGCTGCAGCACCGGTTCGCAGCCCTCACCACAGCCCATGTGGCCGACGCCTGTATGCGCGCGCGAGTCCCAGTGCGGTGCGCTTCTCCGCTCGTGCGGGCCGTGGCGCCTGGCAGCCGCCTGGCCGGGCGTGTCTGTCCTGCCAGGCACGCTGGCAGCGTCGATGTCTTCCTGGAGGCATTCGAGATCGCAGCACCGGGCGACGTGCTGGTCGTCGACAACGGCGGGCGGCTGGATGAAGCGTGCGTCGGCGACCTGGTGGCTCTGGAGGCTCAGGCAGCCGGTGTGGAGGGGATGGTGATCTGGGGGCTGCATCGCGACACCGCTGACATCCGGGCGATCGGGCTGCCGGTCTTCAGCCTGGGAGCGATCCCCACTGGCCCCCTCCGGCTCGACGCCCGCGCGCATGACGCGCTCGAGTCCGCCGTCGTCGGAGACTGGGCCCTGAGCCGCGAGGATCTGGTTCTCGGCGACGATGACGGCGTGCTCTTCCTCCCCAGCCCGCAGGCCGAGGAGATCTTCACGCTGGCCGAAACGATCCGCGATACCGAGCGGCGCCAGGCCGAACGGATCCGGGCAGGTGCCTCACTGCGCACCCAGGTACAGTTCCGCGCCTACCTGGCCAAGCGTGAGAACACGCCCTCCCTGAGCTTCCGCGAGCATCTGCGCACGGTGGGCGGAGCCATCGAGGAATGACCTCTTCTTCAACCGGCCATGGACCTGCTCAGCGCAGGCGACAGCGGCAGCCGTTCGTGGCACTCCCTGCTGTGGCCGCATCGGGTCACCACACTCTCCGTGCCGAATCGCCGACCTCGCGCATGACTCCCGGCGCAGCCCGCCTCCTCGCCAACGCCAAGGCGCACGCCGATCGCGGCCGCCGCCCTGATCAACCGGCTCGAAGGCTTGAGAGCAAGCCTGGACAGCTCGTCGCGATTGACGCCGCGCCACTGCGCCGTCTGCCGGAGAGTCTCCGAACCGCCCTCTCTTGCCGGCCCCGATGAACCCCGCACGTCGGTGCCGTC
>DATAOY010000002.1:0-12523 GCA_036265495.1 Nocardioides sp.
GTGGTCCGCTCCGGTCTAGGGTCGTCGGGTGACCGTCCACGTCTCGGCCTTCTTCCTCGGCGGCACGATCGGGATGGCCGGTCATCACGGTGGTGTGGTCGACAGGTTGACCGCCGAGGACCTCGTCGCCTCCGTCCCCCAGCTGGCGAGCGTCGACGTCGAGCTCGACGTCCGGAACTTCCGCGCCCTGCCCAGCGCCTGCCTGTCCTTCGAGGACGTCATCGAGCTGGTGGCGGCGGCCGAGCAGAGTCGGGCCGACGGGGTGGTCGTCGTCCAGGGCACGGACACCCTGGAGGAGACCGCGTACCTGATCGACCTGCTCTGGCCGCACGACATCCCGATCGTGATCACCGGTGCCATGCGCAACCCGTCGATGGCAGGCTCCGACGGCGCCGCGAACCTGCTCGCGGCGGTGCAGTCCGCCGCGAGCCCGGGGCTCCACGGGCTCGGCGCCCTGGTCGTGCTCGACGACAAGGTCCACGCCGCTCGCTTCGCCCGCAAGACGCACAGCACGAGTACGTCGACGTTCGCCTCGCCGAACGCCGGCCCCGTGGCGGTGATGGTCGAGGGTCGGCCGGTCCGGGTCATGAGCGTCGAGAGGCGACCCGTCCTCCGGCCGACGAGATCACCGAGCGCACGCGTCGCGACGTACACCGTGACCATGGGCGACGGCGGTGAGACGCTGCGCGGTCTGGTCGACCGCTGCGACGGGCTCGTCGTCGCGGCCCTCGGGGTCGGCCACGTGCCCGAGCGCCTCGCCGGCCCGCTCGTCGACCTCGCCGACACCATCCCGGTCGTGCTGGCCTCGCGGACCGGCGCGGGGCCGGTGCTCACCCACACCTACGGCTTCGTGGGCTCGGAGACCTACCTGCTCGACCACGGCCTGGTCTCCGCGGGACTGCTCGATCCCTTCAAGGCCCGCGTGCTGCTGAAGGTCGCGCTCGACTGCGACTACGACCGCGACCAGATCCGGACCGCCTTCGCGGACGCGTCCGGCCTCGCCTGAACGGTGAGGCCGAGCCGCGGAGATTCCCGGAGAACGAGCGGATCCCGGCCGCCGATGACGGCATCAGGACCGCGACCGTCGCCGAATCGGCCTCGTCCTGGGTGGGTCCAGACGCTGCGGAAGCCGCTCCCACGCCGGCTCGCCCGCGTCACGCACCGCTGACATCGAGCAGCGCGTCACGGCGCTCGCGCAGGAGGCGTCGTTCGGCGCCGGTCGGCGCCTGCTCGATCGCGGTGGCGAGCGCCGCCGCGGCCTCGGCGGAACGGCCGAGGCGGGCGAAGAGGTCGGCAAGCGTCGCCGCGTACAGGTAGTAGTCGGCCAGGTCGCCGGCGAGCGCCTCGACCAGCGGCAGAGCCACCTCCGGTCCGTGGGCCATCGACAGCGCCACCGCGCGGTTCAGCTCGATCACGGGCGTGGGCGGGATCAGGGTGTACAGCTCCGCGATCGCCCCCCAGTCGGTGTCCTCCGGGCGAGCCGCGACGTCGTGGCAGAGCGCGATCCGTGCCTGCACGGCGTAGGGACCCCAGGGCGGGTCGGCCTCGAGGAGCCGGGCCCCCTCGGCGACCTGGTCCAGGTCCCACCGGCCGCGGTCCTGCTCCGCCAGCGGTACGACGCGCCCGTCCCGGACCCGGGCCGGGCGGCGTGCGTCGGTGAGCAGCAGCAGCGCGAGCAGCGCGCGCGCCTCCTGCTCTCCCGGGATCAGGTCCACCAGGGACCGGGTGAGCCGGATCGCCTCGGCAGACACGTCGACCCGCAGCAGCGAGTCGCCCGAGGATGCGGCGTACCCCTCGTTGAACATCAGGTACAGCACCGCCAGCACGCCCTCGACCCGCTCCGCCCAGAGCTCGGGAGGCGGCACGCGGTAGGGGATCCCGGCGTGCTTGATCTTCGCGCGCGCCCGGACCAGGCGCTTGTCCATGGTCTGCTCGGTGACCAGGAACGCGCGGGCGATCTCGGCCGGGGTGAGGCCACCCAGGGTGCGCAGGGTGAGCGCGACCCGGGCCGGCATCGGCAGCGCCGGGTGGCAGCAGGTGAAGATCAGCCGCAGTCGCTCGTCCGGGATGTCCTCGTCGTCGGCGGCCGCGACCTCGTCCTCGGCGGCCGAGGCGAGCGCCAGCTTCGCACTCTCGGTGGTACGTCGTCGCATCCGGTCGCGCGCCCGGTTGCGGGCGACCGTGGTCAGCCACGCCAAGGGGGCGTCCGGGACGCCGGACGCCTCCCAGGCGGGCACGGCCGCGGCGAAGGCCTCTGCGGCACACTCCTCGGCGAGGTCCCAGTCGCCGCACCAGCCGATCAGGCCCGCGACGAGTCGCCCCCAGCTCTGCTCGAAGCTGAGGGCGACCGCGTCGTCGGACCGGGGCACCAGGATCAGGCCCAGAGGGGTCGCAGCTCGATCACGCCACCGCCGGCCACCGGGTGGCTCGAGGCGACGGCCAGGGCGTCGTCCAGGTCCGTGCACTCCAGCAGGTCGTAGCCGGCGATCTGCTCCTTGGTCTCCGCGAACGGACCGTCGGTGGTCACGACCTTGCCGTCGACGCGGCGTACCGTCACGGCCCGGTCGGGGAGGTCCAACGGCCAGCCGTAGATGCGGCGCATACCGGCGTCGACGATCCAGCGGTCGATCTCGTCCTCACCGTCGTCGGACTCGTCGCCGGCCGCCGGCTCCGAGGTGTCCGCTTCGGCCTCGCGCGCCATCGCCCGGCGCATGTCGGCGCAGACGAGCATCAGGTAGCGGCGCTTGCCCTCCGCCACCTGGTCCGGCACCTCGGGGTCGGGCATGCCGTCGTCGAAGGCGCGCACCTCGATCGCGCCCAGGCCCGTCGTGGGATGGGACGCGGCGACGGCGACGGCCGAGTCCAGGTCCGGGCAGTCGATGACGTCGTAGCCGGCCACCTGCTCCTTCGTCTCGGCGAACGGCCCGTCGGTGACCAGCGGCGACCCGCTCGGAGCGCGGACGGTGGTGGCGTCGGCGATCGGGCGGAGACGCGCCCCGTCGAGGAGCACGCCGCGGGCGCTCATCTCGTCCACCCACGCGGTGAGCTCCTCGCCGACGCCTCCGTCCTCGGTCTCGGGCAGGGTCGACTCGTCGACCGTGTGCAGCATCAGGTACTTCATCTGTCCTCCTCGGTTGGCGGCGGCACCGGATCGTGCCGCTCACCCTGGGGACGAGCGGCGGGGACCCTTCGAGGACACGTCGGCGGACTTTCTTCTCAGCCGCGCCGCAGTGCCCGTGAGCCCGCGGAGCCGTAGCGGCGCGTCGGGTTCGCGCCCAGGGTCGGCGTCTCGTCGGGCTGGTGCGTCGGCTTCGGGCTCGTGGTCCGCTGCGCCGCCTTCATCGTGGTACGTCGCGAGGTCGCGGCCCGGGCGGGGGCCGCCGGCTCGTCCTGGTGCTCGGTCCACTGCTCGACCCACTCGTCGATCAGGGGCCAGGTGCTGGTGCGGGCCCTCCGGCCGGTCAGCATGCCGAGGTGTCCGCCCGGCACGATCTCGAAGCGCGCCTCCGACGAGCCGGTCAGCATCGGCACGACCGCCTTGACCGCCTCGATCGGCGCGATCCCGTCGTTCGCCCCTCCGAACACCAGAACCGGCGCGGTGATGTCGCCGATCGTCACGGTCCGGTCGCCGACCTCGAACGTGCCGTCGACGAGGGCGTTGGCCTTGAGCAGCCGGTGGTAGAGCTGCCCGAACGTGCGACCGGGGTAGGCGACCATGTGCGCGGTGAACCGGTCGACCGCCTGGATCTGGGCGAGGTAGTCGGCGTCGTCGAGGTTGCGGATGATCGCCAGTGGCTTGGTCACGAACCTCTGGAACGACGACAGCTGGAACGTCCAGCGCACCAGCGGCTGCGGCGCCGCCCCCGCGGCCTGGTAGATCCGGGTGATCGCGCCGCGTCCATCGGTGACCTGGAGGAGGGGCCGCAGCGGCGCCACCAGCGGGACCTGCCGCACGTCGAAGGGCGAGCCGAGGACGGTGATCGACGCGATCGGCAGCGACGCGTCCGCGGCAGCGGCCAGCAGCGCGAACGTCCCTCCCAGCGACCACCCCACGAGGTGCACGGGGCGGCCACCCGCGTGCGCCGAGACCTGACGGATGGCGGCCGGGACCACCTCCTCGATCCAGTGCTCCATCCCGAGGTTGCGGTCTCGGAACGAGACCGCGCCGTACTCCACGAGGTACGTCGGACGTCCGGCGTCGACGAGGTGCTCGACCAGCGAGCACCCACGGCGCAGGTCGTAGCAGAGAGCCGGCGCTGCCAGCGGCGTCACCAGCAGCACGGGGTCGCCGTGGTCGCGCACATGGGCGGCGGGCCGGTAGTGGTAGACCTCGCGCAGCGTCCCCTCGTCGATCAGGGTGCGCGGCATCGCCCGCAGGTCGGCCAGGCCGCCGTACACGAGACTGTGCGCGACGTTCCCGGCGGCGGAGACCACCTGATCGGGCTTCGGGATCAGGTCCACGGTCTCGAAACTACCCGAGCGCTGGCGTCCCCCGACGGGGGTGGACCTGCGCGAACGAGCCGGCGCGGAGAAGATGCCCCGACCCGCGCCGGCTCTCGTGACGTTCGCGCGCCACTGGTGAGTGCAACGACGGGTCGGCCGGGCGGTTACGGCTGGGACTCAGGAGGTGGGGGTCGGCTTCAGCTTCTTGCCGTGCGGGGGGCGTACGTCGTCCAGCTCGTCCAGGAACGCCGTCGCCCAGGCGGCGACGTCCGCCTGCTTCACGGTCTTGCGCATCGCGCGCATCCGGCGCTGCCGGTCGCGCGGCTCGGCTCGAGCCGCGTCCAGCAGCGCGGCCTTCATCCCGTTCAGGTCGTAGGGGTTCACCTGCCAGGCCTGCCGCAGCTCAGCCGCGCTCCCAGCGAACTCCGAGAGCACCAGCGCGCCGTCCTCGTCCCACCGGCAGGCGACGTACTCCTTGGCAACCAGGTTCATGCCGTCGCGGTACGGCGTCACCACCATCACGTCCGCGGCGCGGTAGAGGGCGGCCATCTCCTCGCGGGGGTACGACGCGTGGAGGTAGCTGATCGCGGGGCGGCCGATCCGACCGAGATCGCCGTTGATGTGGCCGACCAGGCGGTCGATCTCGTCGCGCAGCACGCGATACTCCTCGACCTTCTCCCGCGACGGCGTAGCGACCTGGACGAACACCGTGTGCTCGACATCGAGCTCGCCGTCGCGGATGAGCTCGGCGAACGCGCGCAGCCGGGCGTAGATGCCCTTGGTGTAGTCGAGCCGGTCGATCCCGAGGAAGACGGTGTCCGGGTCGCCGAGCGCCTTCCGGATCGAGGCGGACCGCTCCTTCACCGGCTCCGAGCGGGCGAGGCCCTCGAACCCCTCGTAGTCGATCGAGATCGGGAACGCCGCGGCGCGGACGGTGCGGCCGTCGGGCAGGTAGACCAGGTCGCGATGGGTCTTGTGACCCACGCGCTGGCGGACCAGCCGCACGAAGTTGGCCGCGCCGCCGGGCAGCTGGAAGCCGACGAGATCGGCACCGAGCAGCCCCTCGAGGAGCTGGCGTCGCCACGGCAGCTGCTGGAAGAGCTCGGCCGGCGGGAACGGGATGTGCAGGAAGAACCCGATCCGCAGGTCGGGCCGCAGCTCACGGAGCAGCTGCGGCACCAGCTGGAGCTGGTAGTCCTGCACCCAGACGGTCGCGTCCTTCGCCGCCCGCGCGGCGGCTCGCTCGGCGAAGCGGCGGTTGACGTCGACGTAGCTGTCCCACCACTCGCGGTGGAACTCCGGCTTGGCCACGAGGTCGTGGTAGAGCGGCCAGATCGTGGCGTTGCTCAAGCCCTCGTAGAAGCCCTCGACCTCCTGGGCCGACAACGCGACGGGCTCCAGGGTCATCCCGTCGTGCTCGAACGGCTCGACGTCGGCGTCCGTGCCACCGGGCCAGCCGACCCAGATGCCTTCGTTCGCCCGCATGATCGGCTCCAGCGCGGTCACCAGTCCGCCCGGCGACCCCCGCCACTCGATCGTGCCGTCGTCCCGGGTCACCCGGTCGACCGGCAGGCGGTTGGCCACGATCACGAGCTCGGCAGGACCGTTCACGGGCACACCCCGACCCTAGCGACCGGTGTCGGACCCCGGCCTCACCCGTCGGTGGGGAGCCAGTCGCGTGGTCCGATCCTCACCAGCACCCGAGGCCGGCCGGTGGACCGGTGCCCATGATCCGGTCGACGCCCCCGCTCGTCCGGACCTCGGCACCGACCGGCTGCTGCCTTGGCTGCTCGTGCTGATCGTCGCGGCGTTCGGGCGTCACCGGTCGGCGGCGTAGCTCACCCCGACCTGGCGACGCAGGTCGTCCATCACTCCGAGGAGCTCGAGGGTCTGCGCGCGGGGGACCAGCGGGCTCTCGGTCAGGCCGTCGCGCAGGCAGTCCTGCACGTGGGCGGCCTCGTTGCCGAGCCCCGTGCCGTAGACCTCCGAGGGTGGCTCGATCCGCTGGGGCTCGCCTCCGTCCGGCGTCCACACCGCGTGCGTCGGGTGGTGGAAGTCGGCGGGCACCACGAGCAGCCCCTCGTCGGTCGCGACGGAGGCGGCGCGCGGGCTGGCGGAGGTCATCGAGGTGCTGAGCGCCGAGACCGCCCCGCTCTCGTGTCGAGCCGCGATCGCGACGTCGAGGTCGACGCCACGCTCGCTCACGACGCCGGCGGCGACCGCCGCGGCGTACGGACCGAGCATCAGCCGGGCGAAGGTGAGCGGGTAGATCCCCATGTCCAGCAGAGCGCCGGCGCCGAGGGCGGGGTCCCACATCCGGTCGCTGGCGTCGCCGGGGACGACGAAGCCGAGGTCGGCGTGCACCTGCCGCGGCGTACCGAACTCACCGGCGGCCAGGCGCGTGCGCAGGTCGCGGATCAGCGGGTGGCAGGCCATCCACATGGCCTCCATGCAGAACAGGTCGCCGGCGGCGTCGAAGAGCGCCTCGCCGTCGGCCCGGGTGAGCGTGAGCGGCTTCTCGCAGAGCACCGGCCTGCCGGCCGCGAACGCCAGCCGCGCGTGCGCGAGGTGGTGGGAGTGGGGGCTGGCGACGTAGACGACGTCGACGTCGGGGTCGGCGACCAGGTCGTCGTACGACGCATGGGCGCGGGTGTGCTCGTCCCCGAGGTCGTGGGCGAAGGCCTCCGCGGACTCCCGGGACCGCGAGCCGACGGCCGCGATCACCGCGCCCGGCGTGGCGTGCAGGTTCTCGGCGAAGTCGCGTGCGATCTTGCCGGTGGCGAGGATGCCCCATCGGGTGGCCGACGTCATGGACCCATCGAATCGGGATCCGGCGACGCGCCGCAAGCGAATGACATCGTTGTGATTCCTCGCGTAGACTCCGAGGCGTCGAGCATCTGTACCCGCGCTCACGAGGGAGACACGCATGGACGCCGCAGCCGCACAGCCGGGCTCCGAAGCCCGCGCCGGCCTGGGCGAGCGCGACCGCGAGATCCTCGAGTTCGAGCGCCAGTGGTGGAAGTACGCCGGGGCGAAGGAGACCGCGATCCGCGAGACCTTCGACATGTCGGCCACCCGCTACTACCAGGTGCTGAACGCCCTCATCGACCGTCCCGAGGCCCTGGCCGACGATCCGTTGCTGGTCCGCCGCCTGCGCCGGCTGCGCGCGGAGCGTCAGCGGGTCCGCTCGGCTCGGCGTCTGGGCTTCGAGGTCTAGCCCGTGGCACTGGTGCGACCACGCGACCAGCGGGGGGTCGTCTTCCCCTCCCCGGTGATGATCCTGAGCATCGTCGCGGTGACGATGGCCGGTGTCGCGTGGTTCGCCACCCGGCACCACGAGCCCACCGAGCGGCTGGTCACGCCGAGCGCGCAGCACTCACCGAGCGCGCAGCACTCACCGAGCGCGCAGCACTCGACGTACACCAAGCCGAGGTACCAGCAGAAGCCGCAGCAGCCCGCCATCGACCGCTCGAAGGTGCTGGTCGAGGTCTTCAACAACTCCAGCGTCAGCGGGCTGGCGGGCCGGGTCGCCGCGCAGGCCGCGCACGTGGGCTGGCAGGTCGTCGGGTCCGACAACTGGTACGGCACGATCCCGGCCTCGACGGTGTACTACCCGCCCCGGCTCGCGAAGGCCGCACACCAGCTGTCTCTCGACCTCGGGATACGCCGGCGGATGCCGGCGGTGAGCCCGATGCGGCTCGACCGGCTGACCGTGATCCTGACCGGCCCGGTCGTACCGGCCCGCTGACGCCCGTCCGCTCGCTCGGGTCCGCCGCCGGGCGGGCTCCGGTCAGCCCAGCGCGCGCGACCGCCCGCCGTACGAGCGGACCCGCCGTGACAGGGTGAGGTCCGTGCGCTTCACCTCGCCCGACGCCGAGCAGCGGTACGCCGCGCTGGTCGCGGTGGCAGGCACGACCGTGGTGGGGCTCGACTTCGACGGGACCCTGGCCCCGATCGTCGATGATCCCGAGTCCGCCCACATCCACCCGGACGCACCGCGGGTCCTGGTCGAGCTGTCCGCCGTGGTCCGCGCGGTCGCGGTCGTCACCGGCCGTCCGGCGCGCAAGGTGCTGGCGCTCGGCGGGCTGGACGAGGTCGGCCGCGAGATCGGGGACACCGGACGCGAGCTGTTCGTGTTCGGCCAGTACGGCTTCGAGCGATGGACCTCCACGCAGCGGCGGGTGGTGTCGCCCCGGCCCCCGCAGGGTCTGTCCGGCTTCCTCCGCGAGCTGCCGCGGGTGCTGCGCGACGCGGGCGCCCCCGACGCTTTCGTCGAGGACAAGGGCCTGGCGATCGCCGTGCACACCCGGCG
This sequence comes from Nocardioides sp., assembly GCA_036265495.1. GTDB lineage: Bacteria > Actinomycetota > Actinomycetes > Propionibacteriales > Nocardioidaceae > Nocardioides. The sequence goes on from DATAOY010000002.1 coordinate 8,756, forward strand.
CCTCGAGGACCCGGTGGCTGCCTTCACGCGGCTCGAGCCGCGGCTGCGCGATCTCGCCACCCGGCACGGCATGGTGCTGGAGCCGGGGCGCAACGTGATCGAGGCGCGCTCGCCGGGCGCGGACAAGGGCACGGTGGTGCGTGACCTCGCCGAGGAGACCGACGCGGGCGGCTTCCTCTTCGCCGGCGACGACCTCGGCGACGTCGAGGCGTTCGAGGCGGTGGCCGCTCTGCGCGACCAGGGGCTCCCCACACTGCTCGTCTGCTCCGCCTCCGACGAGGAGAGTGCCCTCCTCGAGCGCTCCGACATCGTCGTGCGCGGCCCCGACGGAGTCCTCGCCCTGCTCCGCCGCCTCACGGTCGATGCCACGTCCGGATGGTCCCCCGCTCATCCCGGTCGCGGACGTCCGGTGTGAGCGGGTGGAGCAGCGGATCTGATCGGGAGCGGCCGTCTCAAGATGAGGGACGGATGTCCACGGTGTGGACGCGTTGTGGGGATGGGTGGTGGCGCCTCCTAGAGTGCTGAGCAGCTCATCGAGAGGGACTGAGGGAACGGCCCGTCGACGTCCCGGCAACCACCACGAGCCTCCCGCCGTACGGCGGTCGTGGGACCCGGTGCCAATTCCGTCCCGTGGCGAGAGTCGCCCGGGGAAGATGAGAAGGAGGAGCTTGCGTGAGCACCGCGGTCCACGAGACCCGTCCACCCACCCTGCGGGACGGCGCGTTCGGCAACGCTCGCGCGCTGTCGTGCCGCGAGTGCGGCCACGAGGTCGCGCTCGGTCCCCACTACGCCTGCCCGGAGTGCTTCGGCCCGCTCGAGGTCGCCTACGACTTCCCCACCGTCACCCGCGAGCAGATCGCCGCCGGACCTCGCAACATCTGGCGCTACCAGCCCCTGCTGCCGGTGCCCGCCGACATCACGGAGAGCCCGAACACCGAGCCCGGCTTCACCCGTCTCCTGCGCGCCGACAACCTGGCCCGCGAGCTCGGGCTGGAGCGGCTCTGGGTGAAGGACGACTCGACGAACCCCACCAACTCCTTCAAGGACCGCGTCGTCGCCTGCGCCCTGAGCGCGGCCCGCGAGCTCGGCGCGAAGGTCTTCGCGTGCCCGAGCACCGGCAACCTCGCGAACGCCGTCGCCGCGGCCGGAGCCCGCGCGGGGATCAAGACCGTGGTCTTCATCCCGGCCGACCTCGAGCGGCCCAAGCTGGTCAACAGTGCGGTCTACACCGAGAACCTGGTCGCCGTGAACGGCACGTACGACGACGTGAACCGCCTCGCCTCCGAGATCGCCGGCGAGGAGGAGGGCTGGGCGTTCGTCAACGTCAACGTCCGTCCGTTCTACGCCGAGGGGTCCAAGACGCTCGGCTTCGAGATCGCCGAGCAGCTCGGCTGGCGGCTCCCGGACCAGGTCGTCATCCCGGTCGCCTCCGGCTCGCAGCTGACCAAGGTGGACAAGGCGTTCCGCGAGCTCGTCGCGCTCGGCCTGGTCGAGGACAAGCCGTACCGGATCTTCGGAGCGCAGGCGAGCGGCTGCTCGCCGGTGGCGACGGCGTACAAGGCGGGCGTCGGCGCCATCCGCCCGGTCAAGCCGGACACGATCGCCAAGAGCCTGGCGATCGGCAATCCGGCCGACGGCATCTACGTGCTCGACATCTGTCGGCGCACCGGGGGAGCGGTCGAGGACGTCGGTGACGACGAGGTACGCGAGGGGATCCTGCTGCTCGCGCGCAACGAGGGGATCTTCACCGAGACCGCCGGCGGCACCACCGTCGCGTGCCTGAAGAAGCTGGTCGAGACCGGCCGGCTCGATCCGTCGCTGGAGACGGTCGTGATCAACACCGGCATGGGCCTGAAGACGCTCGACGCGGTCGGGGACTCGGTCGGCCCCGCGGCCACCATCGACCCGTCGTACGCTGCTTTCACCGCTACCGGCATCGCCGGAGAACAGGAGGCCTCATGAGCGTGTCCGTCCGCATCCCGACCATCCTGCGCACCTACACCGGGGGCGAGTCGGAGGTCTCGGCGAACGGCGACACCGTGGCCGCCGTGCTCGACGACCTGGACAGCAACTACTCCGGGATCAAGGGGCGGATCGTCGACGAGCAGGGTGAGCTACGCCGCTTCGTCAACGTGTACGTCGGCAACGACGACGTCCGCTTCCTGGAGAACCTCGAGACGGCCACGCCGGAAGGCACCCAGATCTCGGTCATCCCGGCGGTCGCGGGCGGCTGACGGGCGCTCCCGAGCGGGCGCTCGGCTTGGCCGTGGCGCGAGACTGGGCGCGTGCTCGACCATCTGGCCCCGGCCCGGCGACGGGTCGTGGTCGCCACGGCCGGGCTGACGGCCGTTGCGTTGCTGGCCGTCGCGGCGCTGGTGGTCGTGCCGCGGCTCGGCGGCTCGCACGTCGACCCGGTGGCCCAGGACACGCAGCCGCCGGTGCTGCTCGTGCCCGGGTACGGCGGAGGCACGGCCGGGCTCGAGGTGCTCGCGACGGCCCTGCGCCGCGAGGGCCGGGACGCGACGATCGTCCACCTGGCCGGCGACGGGACGGGCGACCTGAACGTCCAGGCCGGCGTCGTCCAGGACGCCGTACGTCGTGCGCTCGCGGCGGGGGCGTCATCGGTCGACCTGGTCGGCTACTCGGCCGGAGGGGTGACGGTCCGGCTGTGGGCGAACCGCTACGACGGCGGCTCGGTGGCGCGCCGGATCGTCACGCTCGGCTCACCTCACCACGGGACGGAGCTGGCGTCCCTCGCCACCGAGCTCGCCCCGCGGTCATGCCCCACCGCGTGCCACCAGCTCGCCACCGACAGCGACCTCATCCGGCAGCTCGACCACGGCGACGAGACGCCAGATGGACCGGCGTGGGTCTCCATCTGGACGGCCGACGACCAGATCTCGACGCCCCCCGAGACGGCCGACCTCGACGGTGCCCTGGACTTCGCGGTACAGCAGATCTGCCCAGGCGTCGAGGTCACGCACGGCCAGCTGCCGCAGAGCCGGGTCGTGATCGCGATGGTGGAGGACCAGCTGAGACGCTCGCCGCCAGCGCTTCCGGACCCCACCGTATGTGGCTAGTCGGTGATGTCCTTGGTGACGAAGTTGGCCCATCCGGCGAGCAGGAACACCACGACGTACCCGGCCTGGAGCAGCACGCCGCGCAGGACGTCGTGCCACAGGATCGGGTCGCGGAAGAGGTCGACGAACGACAGCCAGTACCTGGTCAGGAGGTAGGGGCGCAGGACGTGTGCGGCATCGAGGGTGAGCAGGAGCGACGACCCGATCAGGAGCGCCAGGGTCCCCATCGCCGCCGCCAGCGGCGACCGGACCATCGTCGACAGGAACAACGCCACGGACGCCACCCCGAGCATCGACAGCAACGCGTAGAGCAGTGCCAGCCCGGTGCGTGCCGCGAGCTGGGTGCTGCCCAGGTGGGTGCCGGAGAACGTCGTGGTGGTCTGGCCGACCTCGCCGTGGCCCAGCAGGAGCGTCCCGAGCAGGTACGCCGTGCCCGCGACCACCAGCAGCGCCAGCAGGACGAACGCCATCACCGAGACCAGCTTGGCGACGAGCAGCCGGGTCCGGCCGACGGGGCGGATCAGCAGGTAGCGGAGCGTGCCCTGCTGCGCCTCGCCGGCGATCGCCTCGCCGGCCGTGACCGCGACCGCGATCGGCAGGAAGAGCGGCAGCACGATCCCGAGCGCCGCCAGCGGGAAGAGCGTCCCGTCGGTGAGCACAGCGGACAGGAACGCCGGCCCGGTGCCGG
>DATAOY010000003.1:0-17759 GCA_036265495.1 Nocardioides sp.
GGCCGCGATCAACGCCGTGCACACCTCCGTCCGCGAGTTCCGCGACACCGACTGGTCGCAGGTCGTCGCCCTCTACGACCAGCTGGTCCGCCTCGACCCCTCGCCGATCGTGGCCCTCAACCGGGCCGTGGCGGTCGCCGAACTCGACGGCCCGGAGGTGGCCCTGGCCACGGTCGACCGGCTCGAGGACACGTTGGCGGGCTATCACGCCTACCACGTGACCCGCGCCGACCTCCTGCGCCGGCTGGGCCGCAGTCAGCAGTCACGCGCGGCGTACGACCGAGCCATCGAGCTGGCGGGCAACACCGCCGAGATCGCCTACCTCACCCGCCGCCGCGACCAGCTGGGATAGCGCGAGGACGGCACGCCCGGTTTGCATGGGCGCGCGATGCGAGGAATGGTGGAACGGGTCCTGCCAGCAATCGACGAAGGAGAGCACGTGCTCACCCTGACGGAGAACGCCAGCACGATCGTGAAGGACATCGCCGCCCAGCAGGGCGGAGCCGAGTCCACCGGCCTGCGGATCAGCAGCGGCGACCCGCAGCAGGGTCTGATGGTCACCGCGGCCCAGCAACCGCACCCCGGTGACCAGACCGTGGAGGCGCACGGCGCCGTGGTGTACCTCGATCCCCCGGCCTCCGAACAGCTCGAGGACCAGGTCCTCGACGCCTCGGTCGACGAGGCGGGTCGGGTGCAGTTCGCACTCGCGCCCCAGGCCTGACCGCGCCCGCAACGGCGTACGACGACCCCGGGTGCCCTGGCGCCCGGGGTCGTCGCCGTCCGCGTCAGCCCAGTCCGACCAGGTCGCGCCCGCGGTCGATCAGGTCGTAGCGCAGGGCCGCCCAGACGAGCACGGCGGCACCCACCAGCCCCAGGGTCGTGACGACGGTGGTGTGGACCGGCCTGAGCCTGGCCTGCTCCCAGACGACGGCACCCTTGGCCTGCAGCGGGCGTAGCCACCGGCGCGCGAACTCGAACTCGCGCGACCACAGCCACACGCCGAGCAGGATCGGCGGGATCGTGAGCGGCCCCGGCAGCACGATCAGCACGAGTCCGGTGATGATCAGCAGCAGCCCGGCGACGAAGACGACCACCCTGCGCAGCGTCCGCGACATGCGTCGACCGACTCAGCCGCGAAGCCAGGTGGTTGCCATGGTGTCTGTCTAGCAGGTGACCCCGGGGACCCGAGCGACGACTCGTCACCACGTCTCTCCTATTCTCGACGCCGTGCCGAAGCCCCTGTCGAAGCCCGCGCTGCGGCGTCACGCCCTCCCGGCCGCGGCCGCCGCCCTGCTCCCCGTGCTCGCCGCCTGCGGGGGCGGTTCCTCGAGCACCACGGCGCAGGACTCCGCCCTCTCCCCCGACCAGAGCAGCCCCACGAGCTCGATCACCTGCGACTACCCCGACGCACCCCAGGGCGCAACGGGCAACGCGAGCAAGCCGCCGTCGACACCGGACGTTGAGGGCACGGTCGACGTCACCCTGACCACGTCGATCGGGTCGCTCGGCGCGAAGCTCGACGCCGCCAAGGCGCCGTGCACGGTGAACTCGTTCGTGTCGCTGGCCAGGCAGGGCTTCTTCGACAAGAGCCCGTGCCACCGGCTCACGACGGCCGCTGCGGGAATCTACGTGCTGCAGTGCGGCGACCCGACCGGCACCGGCACCGGCGGTCCCGGCTACTCGGTGCCCGACGAGCTGTCCGGCAAGGAGACCTACGGGCCCGGGACGCTGGCCATGGCGAACTCGGCGCAGCCGAACACGGGTGGCTCCCAGTTCTTCATCGTGTACCAGAACACACCCCTGCCACCGCAGTACACGGTGTTCGGCAAGCTCGACGCGGCCGGCCTCAAGGACGTGCAGAAGATCGCGCGGAAGGGCACCGACAACGCCTTCGGCGATGGCGACGGCCACCCCAAGGTCCCGGTCACGATCACCAGCGTCAGCGTGGGCTGACGCGCGTCACTCCTGCCGGTACTCGATCGTGGTCCCGAGCTGCAGGGTCCGGCCGACGGTGCAGAGCCGGTCGGCGGTCCGCTGGATCGCCATCGGCAGCACCTCGCGGGCCCGATCGCCCTTCTCCCCCTCGGGGAACGAGATCGCGACCGTGACCTCGAGGCCGACCAGGTGGGAACCGCCGTCGTCGCGGACCTTGTGACCCGCGACGTGGACGTCGAACTCCTCCGGCTGCGCACGCTTGCCCGTGATCAGCCCGACGTCGATCGCCGTACAGCTGGCGAGCGCGGCGAGCAGCAGCTCGACCGGCGTGAAGTCGGGGTCGTCGCCCGAGCCGACCGGAAGCACTCCCCCACGGGCGTTGACCGCCTTGTACCGACCCGCACCGATCTGCGTCAGGTCCAGCTGGCGCAGGGTCTCGTCGCTCATGCCGGACACGGTAGTGGCCCCGGCCCCACCTCTCGGCGGGCCGGAGCCACTCCCCTGGTCTCGGCGGGCTCAGCCGCGACGCGACCGCCGGGTACGGCGCTCGGCCCGCGCGGCTCGTCGGGCGCTCCGTACGGCGCGCAGATGGGTCCGGTCCCGATCGGACAGAACCCGTCCCTCCACGAGTCCACCCATCAGGTACATCTGCGTGCTCATGGTCGATCACCCTCTCGGCCCCGTTCCGGGCCCTCGTCCGGTCCTTGAAGCGTCATGACCAATGTGGCTGCCATGACCCTTACATTCTACGTCTGTCGAAAGAGCGACCACGACTCGGCCCCGCGTGATGTCGGACACCACCGGCTGGTGTCGCCACCCGGTGTGACCGGGTACGCCGCGCGACCACCGGGCTCCGCGTGCGGCGACCACGGCGTGCGACGGCCGCGCCCTTCGCGCTCGGCGAGGGACGCGGCCGTCGGGACCGCTCGGTGAGGACTACGAGATCCTCACCGGGATGAACGCGCGACCGCTCAGCACCTGGCCGGCCGGCGCGGTGGCCGTCCTCACCTTGACGACATGGCGTTTGCCGAAGGCCAGGAACTGGACCCGGGCCTGGTCGGTGCGGGTCAGGCCGGCGACCGCGGCCTTGATCGCCGCGAACGAGCCCAGCCCGCCACGCTCGAACGGATAGTCGTTGCCGGCCGAGACGTCGATCTCGCCGTTCATGCCCTGCGCCTTCGCCGGCACGGCGATCTGGAACTTCCGGGTGGTCCCGCCCTTGAGCACCAGGCGCAGCGTGGCCGTCGAGCCGGCCGCGACGATCGCCCTGTGGTGACGGTTGACGTCGACCCAGGTGCCGCCGCGACGCTGCTGCACCCCGGTGATCCTCAGGTGCGAGGAGTCGTCGTTGACGGACGCGTGCACGTGGACGGAGTCGATCGTGACGCTCCTGAGGCGGGTGAGAACGTACAGCAGGTCGGGGACGTCGTACGACGAGGCGTCCGCGATGTCGTACCTGTCGGCGTAGACGTTGCTGCCGGTGAACGTGAACGGGCGGCCGGACGCGTGACCCTTGATGGTCCACGACTGCTCCTCGCCACCCCCCTGGAACGCGTCGACGACGGTCTGGGTGTTGGCCACCAGCTCGTAGTACGCCGTCTCCGCCGTCGCGTCGGGCAGCTGCACATGGGACTCACCGGTGCGCGACCGCGTGGTCGAGCCGTCGGTGTAGGTCACCTGGGACGTGATCGGCAGGTCCGGAGGCGTGGGGCCGAGCGTGCCCGAGATGCCGGTCATCCGGTCCTGGTCGATCGTGCCGAGCAGGCTGCCGACGTTGGCGACCTTGAACGACGGACCGGTCGGGTCCTTCTGGATGTAGAGGGCCGAGGCGCCGGCCAGGCCGTAGGTCGTCCTGCCGGTGAAGCTCAGCGGGTGGCCGAAGCCGACGAGGCGGTCGCTGCACACCGAGGTGATCGTGCCGAGCCCGCCGATCGTGATGTCGCCGGTCGCGAGCGTCGCGACCAGGTTGCCACCCGCCACCATGTCGGCCAGCGACGAGGGCGCGGACGCGTGGCCGGCGGCGCTCGCGCTCCTGCTCAGGTAGGGGCGGTGGCGCGCCTCGTCCAACGCGCGGTCCGAGAGCCCGGCGACGACGACCGGCGCCTTCAGCTCGTGGAAACCCTGCGCGGCCTGGGCCAGGGTGACCGCCGAGTGGCCCGCGATGTCCTTCGCCGCAGAGGTCGGGATGCGCAGGCTGGGCGGCGTCACGCTCCCGGCGTACTGCGCCATGTCCTCCCACGGGGTGATGCCCGCGATCGGGGTCTGACCCCAGGCCAGCGTGTAGGAGACGGCACCGATCAGGCTGCCGTCCGCGGCGTACACCGGGGAGCCGGACATGCCCTCCCAGATGCCGGCGTCGTCGATGTCGGGCGAGGACAGCTTGGCCATCACCAGGTCGACGCCCGGCTCGACGCCGTCCGTGATGACCCCGAGGACCGAGCCGGTGAACGCCGAGGGCGTGGTGCCGTTGCTGACGGTGAGCCCGGTGACCGGCTGGCCCTGGGTGAGGTTCGCGACCGGGTACGCCGTGTCGCAGGTGTCCGTGGCGGCTCGGGACGGCGTCGACAGTGCCGCCGTTCCCGCGAGGCACAGGCCCGCCGTGACGGCGGCCGAGACGGCCATCCGGGCCCTCGTGCGTGTGTTCATCTGTTTCCCTCTCCTGGGCACGCCTACCCCCGTGGTCGGCGTGTTGCCCGAATGGACGCGCCCATCTCGCGGTTGGTTGCGTGCGGGTCGAAATGTCCTCCTCCAGGTGGACCTAGGCTGGGGGCGTGACAGACCTGGTCCGCCGGATCGGACCCACCTCGCGGGTGCGAGTGGTGGAGTCCTCGCCCGACGACGTCGAGCGCGAGGACCAGGTCGTCGCCGAGGAGCCCCTCGAGATCCGGCTCGCCTGGCCGGAGGCGGAGCCGCAGCGCGCCTGGGTCACCATGCGGACGCCGGGGAACGACTTCGAGCTCGCCGCCGGCTGGGCCTTCCACGAGGGACTGGTCGGGGTCGACTCCCTGGCCGAGGTCGCCTACTGCACCGACGAGGACCTCACCCCGGAGCAGGAGTTCAACGTCGTGACCCTGCGCTCGCTGGCGCCGGTCGACCTGGGCCACCGGCACGACGCGATGTCGGCCGGGTCGTCGGCCTGCGGGGTATGCGGGAAGGACAGCATCGAGGCGGCGCTCTCCACGGTGCGCGGCGTCCGCTGGGGCGGCCCGCAGCCGCGCTCCGACGTCGTACGCCGGCTGCCGGGCCAGCTGCGCGAGGAGCAGTCGGTGTTCGCGCGCACCGGTGGGGTGCACGCCGCCGGCCTCTTCACGGCCGACGGCGAGCGGCACGTCGTACGCGAGGACGTCGGGCGGCACAACGCCGTCGACAAGGTGACCGGGGCCAGGCTGCTCGCCGGCGAACCGGTCGCCGATGCCTACCTGGTGGTGAGCGGACGGGCCGGGTTCGAGCTGGTGCAGAAGGCCGTGGCCGCGGGGGTCGGGTCGCTGGTCGCCGTCGGCGCACCCTCGTCGCTCGCCGTGCACCTGGCGCGGGAGGCGGGTCTCGGCCTGTTCGGGTTCACCCGCAGCGAGCGCACCGTCCGGTACGCCTGATCCCGCCGAGAGAGCCGGCCGAGGTCGCGTTCGGACCTCGCAGGCTCGAGTCCCGGGCCGTCGGCGTGGGGTCGCCGGGGTGTCGGCGTCCGAACCTAGGTTCGTCGTGTGCGGATCCTCCACACCTCCGACTGGCACCTGGGACGCTCGTTCCACCGGGTCGGCATGCTCGAGCACCAGGCGGCGTACGTCGACCACCTGCTCGGGGTGGTGGCGTCGGAGCGGGTCGATCTCGTGGTCGTCGCGGGCGACATCTACGACCGCGCGCTCCCCCACGTGGACGCCGTACGCCTGGCCGACGAGACCCTGGCCCGGCTGGCCGCGTCGCGGGCGCGGGTGGTGCTCACGTCGGGCAACCACGACTCCGCACAGCGCCTCGGCTTCGGGTCGCGACTGATCGACGCCGCAGGCGTCCACCTGCGCACCGACGCATCGTCGGTCGGCGTCCCGATCCTGCTCGATGACGAGCACGGCCCGGTCGCGGTGCACGGCATCCCCTACCTCGACCCGCAGGCGCTCCTCGAGCCGTGGCGGCTGCCGGCGCGCACCCACGAGGCGGCTCTGGCCGAGGCGATGAGACGTGTCCGGGCCGATCTGGCCGCGCGCCCGACCCGGTCGGTGGTGGTCGCGCACGCGTTCGTGGCGGGCGGCCTGCCGAGCGACTCCGAGCGCGACATCAGCGTCGGCGGCGTGTCCGTGGTGCCGAGCACGCTGTTCGACGACGTCTCGTACACCGCCCTCGGTCATCTGCACGGACGCGCGACCCTGGGCGAGACCCTGCGCTACAGCGGCTCCCCACTGGCCTACTCCTTCTCCGAGGCCGGCCACACCAAGGGCAGCTGGCTGGTCGACCTCGGACCCGACGGCGTGAGCGCCACGTCGTTCGTCGAGGCGCCGGTCCCGCGACGGCTGTCGGTCCTGAGCGGTGACCTCGAGTCGCTGCTGACCGACCAGCGACTCGCCCCGGCCGAGTCCCACTGGGTGCAGGCGACCCTCACCGACGCGGTCCGACCCGACCGGCCGATGGAGCGGCTGCGAGCCCGCTTCCCCCATGCCCTGGTGCTGTCCTTCGCCCCGGTCGGTACGCCGTCGCCGTCGGTCGTGGCCGCGCCCCGCGGCCGCAGCGACCACCAGATCTCGCTGGACTTCGTCGAGGAGCTGCGCGGTGCCCCCGCCTCCGACGACGAGTCGGCGCTGCTGCTCGAGGCGTGCGACGCCTGCGCGGAGGATCCCGACGCCGACATGCTGGTGACGGCGGCGAACGGGAGCGGCTGATGCGGCTCCACCACCTCTCCGTGACCGCGTTCGGGCCGTTCGTCGAGACCGCCGACGTCGACTTCGACGCGCTCTCCGACGCCGGCCTGTTCCTGCTCTCCGGTGCGACCGGTGCCGGGAAGTCCAGCGTCCTGGACGCCGTCTGCTTCGCCCTGTACGGCGCGGTCCCGGGCGACCGGCAGCATGCCGGGCGGCTGCGCTCCGACCAGGCACCACCCACGTGGGCGCCCTCGGTCACGCTCGACGTCGACCTCTCCGGGCGCCGCTTCCGCATCGTCCGCTCCCCCGCCTGGGAGCGACCGAAGAAGCGCGGCACCGGGACCACCCGCGAGCAGGCTCGGGTGGCCGTGACCGAGTTTGTCGGCGGCGAGTGGGTGCCGCTGACCAGCCGTCTCGACGAGGCCGGCGACCTGGTCTCCGGCCTGCTCGGCATGAACCTCGACCAGTTCTGCCAGGTCGCGCTGCTGCCGCAGGGCCACTTCCAGGCGTTCCTGCGCGCAGACTCCGGTCAACGCCACCAGCTGCTCGCGCGGCTGTTCCGCACCGGGCGGTTCGAACGCGTCGAGGGGTGGCTGCGCGACCACCGGCTCACCCTGCGCCGACGCTCCGACCAGCACGCCCAGGTGGTGAGCAACCTCGTCAGCCGGCTGTCCGAGGCCGCTGGCGCACCCGTGCCGGAGGCACTGGCAGATCCGGCGGCGGCGACGACCGGCGCGTTGGCGGGCTGGGCGGGCGCGACCCGCGAGGCGGCCGAGGCACGCCGTACCTCCGCGGAGGCGGGGTGTGCGGAGGCGGTCGAGGCGGAGCGGTCCGCGCGCGAGGCGCTCGACGCCGCCCGCGTGCTGGCCACGGCTCGTGCCCGCGTCGTGGAGGCGGCCGAGACGGTCGAGCGGCTCGAGGAGGGCGCCGAGGCCCACGCCATGGAGCGGGCACGCCTCGACGACGCGCGCCGTGCCGACGGGCTGCGCCCGCTGGTGCGGCTGACCGACGAGCGCCGACGAGCTCTCGCCGACGTGCTCGCGACGGCACAGACGTCCCGCGCGGCGATCGAGCTCGACGGGCTCGACCCCGACGACCTTCCGGCCGAGCTCGAGCGCCTCACGCGGTCCCTCGCCGGGATGTCAGCGCTGCTGCCGGCCGAGCATCGGCTCTCCGAGCTCCGCGCCGAGGAGCAGACGGGCCTGGCGTCGCTGTCCCGGCTGACCGACACCGAGGGCCTGGTCGCGGCCGAGGCCGAGACCACCGCCGCCTGCTTGGCGGAGCTGACCGCCCACCTCGACGCGACCCGGGTGTCCGGTGACGTGGTGGCCGAGGCCGAGCGCGCGGTGGCTGCTGACGAGCTGGTGGTCGATGCCCACGAGCAGATCGGGCTCCTGGTCCAGGAGCGCTCCGCGGTGGCGGCAGAGCACGAGGCAGCCGTACGTCGCCTCCTCGACGCGCGCGAGGAGCTCCTGGATCTCCGGGAGCGCCGGATCGCAGGCATGGCCGCCGAGCTCGCCGGTGCGTTGGTGGTCGGCGACGAGTGTCCGGTGTGTGGCTCGGCCGACCATCCGCGACCGGCATCGTGGGCCTCGGGACACCCCGATGCCGAGTCGGAGCGCCGTGCCCAACACGCCGTCGACGACGCCCAGATCGCCGAGCACGCCCTGGCCCTCCGGGTCCGAGAGCTCGACGTCGCACTGCAGGTCGCCCGGGAGGCGGCCGGCAGCACCGACCGCGCCGGCGCGACGGCCCGCCTGACCGAGGCTCGTGGCGCCCTGACCGAGCTGCGTGACCGGTCCGCACGCCACACCCGGCTGCAGGAGCGGCTCTCCGAGACGGGTCAGCGTGCGGCCGAGCTCGACGCGGCCATGGCCGAGCACCGGGTGCGACGCGCCGAGTTGGAGACGGCCCTCGAGCACGTCCGCGGGCACGCCGAGGCACTGACGGCCACCGTGGTCGCGGCCCGAGGCGGCCACCCGGGCCTGGACGATGCGGTCGCGCACCTGGAGCGCCGGCGGGAGCTGGTCCGTCGTGCCCACGCGGACGCCATCCGACGTGACTCGGCCTCGGATGCCCTGGCAGAGGCCGAGACGGCCCTGGCCCGCGCCGCGATGGAGGCCGGGTTCGACGACCCGCACGCGGCGCGGGCGGCCGAGGTGCCCTCGTCCGAGCTCGCGGAGCTCGAGCAGCACGTCCGCGAGCACGAGTCGGCCCTCGCCGCGGCCCGATCGGTGCTCGACGAGCCGGATGCGTGGACGCTGCTCACCGCGCCCGACCCCGACCTGCCGGCGTGCGAACGGCGGCACGGCGCCGCTGTCGAGACCCTCGAGCGCACCCGTGCGGCCGCGGAGGGCGCGACCCGCGCCTGCCGCCGGGTCGGAGGTCTCGCCGACGAGCTCGAGGCCGCCGTGTCCGAGTGGGCTCCGGTCCGTGACCAGCTGAGGCTGGCGACCACCGTGGCCGCCTTCGCCGAGGGCAAGGCCCCCGACAACCGCCTCCAGATGAGGCTCTCGGCGTACGTCCTCGCCTACCGCCTGTCCCAGGTCGTCGCCGCCGCGAACGCCCGGCTCGCGGGGATGAGCGACCAGCGTTACTCCCTCGAGCACGTCGGACGGCGGGGAGCGGGCGAGAGCCGCGGAGGGCTCAGCCTCGTGGTCCGTGACGACTGGTCGGGCGAGTCCCGCGATCCGGCGACCCTCAGCGGTGGCGAGACCTTCGTCGTCTCCCTGGCGCTCGCGCTCGGACTCGCGGACGTCGTCGCGCACGAGGCCGGCGGCACCGACCTGCAGACGCTGTTCGTCGACGAGGGGTTCGGCTCGCTCGACGCCGAGACCCTCGACGACGTGCTCGACATCCTGGACAGCCTCCGCGAGAACGGTCGCGCGGTCGGCGTCGTCAGCCACGTCGCGGAGATGCGCGACCGCATCCCGACCCAGCTCGTCGTGTCCAAGGCACGCTCGGGGTCCACCCTGCAGGTGGTCGGGTCCGCAGGCTAGGTTCTGGCCATGCCCGGTCTCGACCCTGGTTTCGTCACGCTCCCCTACCGCGCCCTCGGCGATGCCGCGCTGGAGCGAGCTCGCGACCTGGGAGCGAGCCATGCCGACTTCCGCTTCGAGCGGGTGCGTTGGCAGGACGTCCGGGTCCGGGACGGCGCGCTGCAGGGCACCTCGGACGACGAGGACCTCGGCTTCGCCGTCCGAGTGATCCACGGCGGTGCCTGGGGCTTCGCCTCGGGCGTCCACCTCACGCCCGGCGAGGCGGTGCGGGTGGCCGAGGCGGCGATCGAGGTCGCCAAGGTCTCGGCGGCGCTGACCGCGGCCCCGGTCGAGATCGCGCCCGAGCCGGTGTACGACGACGTCACCTGGGTCTCGTCATACGCGCAGGACCCGTTCCAGGTCCCGTTGCACGACAAGACCGCGGTGCTGCTCGACTGGACCGATCGCCTGCGTGGCCACCCCGCGGTGCAGCACGCGACGGCCGAGGTCCTGCAGGTCCACGAGAACAAGTACTACGCCGACCTGGCCGGCACCCGTACCACGCAGCAGCGCATCCGGCTGCTCCCGACGTTCACCGCCATGGGCTCCGACGACGAGCGCGGTGTCTTCGACGACATGCGCTCGATCGCGCCGCCCGCGGGCCGCGGCTGGGAGTACGTCGTGGGCTCACCGGCCGACGGCGGGTGGGACTGGGACGCCGAGCTCGCCGAGGTGCCGGAGCTGCTCGCCGAGAAGCTGGCCGCGCCGACCGTCGAGGCCGGCACCTACGACCTGGTCGTCCACCCCTCCAACCTCTGGCTGACCATCCACGAGTCGATCGGGCACGCCACCGAGCTCGACCGGGCGTTGGGGTACGAGGCCAACTACGCGGGCACGTCGTTCGCCACCATCGACCAGCTGGGGACCCTCCGCTACGGCTCCCCGGTCATGCACGTCACCGGCGACCGCACCGTCGAGCACGGCCTCGCCACGATCGGCTACGACGACGAGGGTGTCGCGACCCAGAGCTGGGACATCGTCGAGAACGGCGTGCTCGTCGGGTACCAGCTCGACCGCCCGATGGCCCGGCTACATCCCGAGCTGAACGACGGCCGCTCCAACGGCTGCGCGTACGCCGACTCCCCCGGCCACATCCCGATCCAGCGGATGGCGAACGTCTCGCTGCAGCCGGGGACCGACGACACGTCCACCGACGACCTGATCGGGCGGGTGGAGCGCGGGCTGTACGTCGTCGGCGACAAGTCGTGGTCGATCGACATGCAGCGATTCAACTTCCAGTTCACCGGACAGCGCTTCTACGCGATCCGCGACGGACGGCTCGCGGGCCAGGTGCGCGACGCGGCGTACCAGGCGACCACCACGGACTTCTGGGGCTCGATGGAGGCGGTGGGTGGCCGCGACACCTGGGTGCTCGGTGGCGCCTTCAACTGCGGCAAGGCCCAGCCCGGCCAGGTGGCCTCCGTCAGCCACGGCTGCCCGACCGCCCTGTTCCGAGGGGTCCGGATCCTCAACACCGACGACGAGGGGGCCCACTGATGGCTGCGACGACGACCGCCACGGTCCAGGAGCTGGTCGAGCACGCGCTCGCGGTCTCCACCGCCGACGACTGCATCGTGATCGCCCATCACACCACCAGCGCCAACCTGCGCTGGGCCAACAACACCCTGACCACGAACGGCGCCATGCGCGGGCTCGAGCTCGCGGTCGTCTCCTTCGTGCGGCAGGCCGGTGGTCCGGCCGCCGGCACCAGGTCGGGCAGCGCCACCACCCCGGATCAGGTCGCGGCCCTGGTCGCCGCGGCGGACGCCGAGGCCCGGGCCGCCGACCCCGCGACCGACGCCCAGGAGCTCGTCGGCGGCACGGTCGCGACCGACTGGGACGCTGCACCGTCCGAGAACGACATCCACGTCTTCGACGCGTTCGCCCCGGCGCTCGGCGAGGCCTTCCGACGCGCCCGCTCGGGCGGCCGTGTCCTGTACGGCTTCGTCGACCACCGCCTGACCACGACGTACGTCGCGTCGTCGACGGGCCTGCGGCTGCGGCACGTCCAGCCCACCGGTCACTACGGATGCACCGGCAAGTCCGCCGACCTGACCGACAGCGCCTGGGTCGGCGGAGCCACCCGCGACTTCGCCGGCGTCGACGCCCTCGCCCTCGAGTCGGAGCTCGAGCGTCGGCTCGGCTGGGCGTCCCGGAGGGTCGACCTGCCGGCCGGCCGCTACGACACGATCCTGCCGCCGACGGCGATGGCCGACGTCATGATCGACGCCTACTGGTACGCCGGCGCACGCGACGCCCACGACGGGCAGTCGGTGTTCAGCCGGCGCGGTGGCGGCACTCGGGTCGGCGAGCAGGTGGCCCGGCCCGAGGTCACCCTCTCCTCCGACCCGGCGTACCCAGGCCTGGAGTGCGCTCCGCACGTCGTCAACGAGTCCTCCGGCAACGACAGCTCCGTCTTCGACACGGGTCTCCCGCTGGCACGGACCGAGTGGATCAGCGGCGGCACGCTGTCCGCGCTCCGGCAGACGCGCGAGACCGCGGCCCTCACCGGCCTGCCGGTGACGCCGTCGATCGACAACCTGGTCCTCGACGTCGAGGGCGCCACCGACCCCCTCGACGACCTGGTCGCCGGCACCGAGCGCGGACTCCTCCTGACCTGCCTGTGGTACATCCGCGCCGTCGACCCGCAGACCCTGCTGCTGACCGGCCTCACCCGCGACGGTGTCTACCTCGTCGAGAACGGCGAGATCACCGGGGCGGTGAACAACTTCCGCTTCAACGAGAGCCCGGTCGACCTGCTCCGTCGCTTCACCCACGCCTCGGCGACCGTGCCGGCGTTCAGCCGTGAGTGGGGGGACGACTACTTCTCACGCACGGCGATGCCGGCCCTGCGGGTGCCGGACTTCAACATGTCGAGCGTCTCGCAGGCGAGGTAGGCGCATGGCGTCGCTCGGTGGCTCGGCGGGCAGCTCACCGCCGGACGATCCGGAACCTCCGCGAGGTGCCGATCGGGTGGTAGCTGTCGTCGACCAGCACCCGGGCGACGTACTGCCCGGGCGGCAGCGGCCACGGCACGGTGCCCTCCCCGAGGTAGGCGCCGCGCCGGAAGGCGACCGAGCCCTCCACCGCGGTGCGCGTGTAGCGGTACACCAGGTAGCTCCCCGGGCCGCCACAGGTCCGGTGGCAGCGGAAGAGCCCGACCCAGTCCAGGTTCTCTCCTGGCGCGCGGGTCCAGCTGATCCGGATCGGCTCCCCGACCCGATAGACCTGCCGGTCTGCGCGGATGTGGGCACGGCTGTGCGGGCGGTACACCCACACCGGAGCCGCTGCCTCGGTCCGGCCCGTCGCGCTGTCGCGGAGCACCACGTGGTACCGCCCCGGCCGTAGGTGGGTGGTCCGGATCCCCACGACGCCGTCCCGACGACCCCTTGCGTTGGCCTGGCGGATCAGCTGGTGCGGCTTGCCGGGGCGCCGCAGGCCCACCACCTCGCCGGCCGTGCCGTGCGCGTGGAAACGGACGTGGAGCGTCGGCCCGGTGATCACGCGACGGTGGTGCGGCGACACCATCACCGGAGCACGCGCCGGCGCCACCTCGAACGTCGAGACCACGCCGCGGTGGTCGGTGGGATACGGCCGGTGGAACGCCAGGTCGACCTGGGGGTTGCCCTTCTCGCCCACCAGCAGGCTGGAGAGCGTCGTGGACGGACCGGCGTGGAGCACCCAGTCGATCCGGTCGAAGAAGTCGTGCTTCTGGGTCTCCGGGCCGCCGGGCGACCAGGTGAAGCCAGGGTCGGCGACGGGGTCCGGGTGCACGTCGCGGTAGGAGTCGCGGAACCCGACGTCGGCCAGCGTCTTGCTGGCCGGCCACCGGACGACGTACGGCACCGCCTGGCGGGCCTTCGCCACCGCCGCGGTCCAGTCGAGGTAGGACGGGCTGTTGAAGTCGCCGGTCAGGAACACCGGGGCGCCGCGCGCCGCGAGCCGCGGCAGGCGCTTCAGCACCGGCGCCAGCGCACGCACGCGCAGGGTGCGCTCGAGGTGCAGGACGCGGTGCCGGGACCAGCCCGCCCGCACCCGGTAGGGGCCGTACGGCGTGGACGGGAGGTGGGTGTTGGCGACCGCGATCACCCGCCCCGGCGTCGGCTCGACGTAGGTGAAGACACCGCGGCTGTGGGGCGGGTCGAGGATCGGGAAGCGCGAGATCACATGGGCCCGCGGGCTGGCGTGCCAGCCGAGCAGACGGGCGAGTCGGCGGGTGTTGCGCTCGGCCTCCTGGACGCCGACGACGTCCGCGCCGCTCACGGCGATGATGTGGGCGAGGCGGTGCAACGCGCGAGGGCAGCCGTCGGCGACCGGGCAGAAGTGTCCCGTCGACAGCTGGTAGTCGTCGCCGCCGTAGAAGATGTTCTGCGTCATCACCGACACCCGCACCGTCGGCGTCGACGCCGGTGTGACCGCGCCCGGACCGGCCGACGCCGGCGCCGCGACGAGCGCCCCCGCCGTCAACGAGACCGTGGTCAGGACCGGGGCGACGAGGCGGAGGACGCGCACCTCCCGAGTATGCCCGCCGCGGTTGAACCGCGGAACAGCTCAGCGGGTCATTCCGGCGAACCCGGGACACCGCCCGGGATGGGGGCCTGCGGGTCGTACGGCGTGCGCGTGTAGACGAACGTCGCGCACTCCAGGTGGCTCACCGACCCGTCGTCCCGTCGGACGACGTGGAGGGTCTCGCCGGCGTGGTATCCGGTCGTCCCGACCAGCCGGTCTCCGCGGAGCTCGAAGCGGTGGGCCACCACGGCGCCGTGGGACATCACCAGCTCGCCGCCGTCCAGGGCCACGACGTAGGGGGTGTTGCCCCAGTGCCAGACCCCGAGCGTGTCGGCCAGAGCGGTCGGCACTTCGGCCGTCGGTCGCCACGCGGGTGGCAGCGTCGGCTCGCACCGTTCGAGCTCCTCGAGCAGATCGCGGGCCAGGAGTCCGGGGAAGACACCCGTCGTCGCGTTGCAGAGGAGGACAGACCCGGTGCGCCGTGCCCGGTCCACGAAGCAGGCCGCGAGGAACCCGGGCATCGACCCGCTGTGGCCGACCAGCATGCCCGACCCACCACGCATCAGCTGGAAGCCGGCCCCGTGCCCCGACTCGAGCCCGGCGTGCTGCTCGCCCGCCTGCGGATGGGACGCGAGCTCCAGCCACGACAGGTCGAGGACGCCGGGGTGTCCGGTCCCGAGGAAGGCGGCGTACCGCCCGAGGTCCTCGACCGTGGACCACAGCTGCCCGGCGGGCGCCATGGCGCCGGTGTCGGTGGCGGGCTCGGCGGTGAGCGTCCCGGCGTACGGGTCGACGCTCCAGCCCTGGGCGGCGCGGTCCTCGGGCTGGTACGACGTGCGCCGCAGGCCGAGGGGCTCGAGGATCCGGTCGCGCACCGCGTCCATCCAGGGCTGGTCCAGGACGCGCGCGACGACCTCGCCGAGCAGGGCGTAGCCGAGGTTGGAGTAGTGGAACTGCTGGCCGCCTGGGAACACCGCGCCCGAGCCGTCGTTGGCCGCGACCAGCTGCTCCCAGGTGACGCCGGCGGTCCGCTCCCACCAGGAGCCGTTCGGCTCTGACTGCATGCCGGAGGCGTGGGACAGCAGGGCTCGCAGCGAGCGGTCGGCGTAGCCGACGTCGCCGAGGAACCGCGAGCCCGGGTCGTCGAGGTCCAGCCGCCCGTCGCGGGCCAGCTGGAGCACCAGGACCGCGGTGAAGGTCTTGGTGATGGAGCCGATCCGGTACTGCAGGTCGGCCGGATCGGTGGCGACGTCGCCGTACGCCCCGGTCCAGGCGAGCTCGCCGTCGCGGACCACGCCGGCGACCAGGGACGGGAGGCGTCCGGCCACCTGGCGCTCGGCCACCAGCGCCTGGAGCCGACGTGCGGTGGTGTCGGAGACGGCGTTCACCGCGTGCACCGCGTGCACCGGGCCGTCATCGGGCGTCGTCGGCGGGCTCGGCGAACGCCTCCGGCGGCGGGCACGAGCAGACCAGGTGGCGGTCGCCGTAGGCCTGGTCGATGCGAGCGACCGGCGGCCAGTACTTGTCCGGGTCGGGACCCGTCGGGAAGGCCGCGACCTCGCGCGGGTAGGCGCGGTCCCAGTCGCCGACGACCGCCCGCGTGGTGTGCGGGGCTCCGCGGAGGGGCGACTTGTCGACACTCCACTCCCCTCGCTCGACCTGCTCGATCTCGGCTCGGATCGCCAGCATCGCGTCGCAGAACCGGTCGATCTCGGCCAGATCCTCGGACTCTGTCGGCTCCACCATCAGCGTGCCCGCCACGGGGAACGACATGGTCGGGGCGTGGAACCCGTAGTCGATGAGTCGCTTGGCGACGTCGTCGACGGTCACGCCGGAGGACTTGGTGAGCCCACGCAGGTCGAGGATGCACTCGTGCGCGACCAGCCCGCCGACACCCTGGTAGAGCACCGGGAACGCCTCGTCGAGACGGGCGGCGACGTAGTTCGCCGAGAGCACCGCCGTGGCGGTCGCCCGGCGCAGGCCGTCCGCGCCCATCATCCGGATGTAGGCCCAGGAGATGGGCAGGATCCCTGCCGACCCGTACGGCGCGGCACTGACCGCGCCGATCCCCTCGCGCTGCTCGACGTCCGGGTGCTGCCGGTGGCTCGGCAGGTACGGCGCGAGGTGGGCCCGCACCGCGACCGGGCCGACACCGGGGCCGCCACCGCCGTGCGGGATGCAGAACGTCTTGTGCAGGTTGAGGTGGGAGACGTCGCCGCCGAACTCACCGGGCCGCGCGTAGCCGAGCAGCGCGTTCAGGTTGGCCCCGTCCACGTACACCTGGCCACCGGCCTCGTGCACCGTCGCGCAGATGTCGGTGATGGTGTCCTCGTACACGCCATGGGTCGACGGGTAGGTGACCATGAGCGCCGCCAGCCGGTCGCGGTGCTCGTCGCACGCCCGCTGCAGGTCGTCGAGGTCGACGGAGCCGTCCTCCGCCGCCTTCACGACGACCACGCGCATCCCGGCCATCACCGCGGACGCGGCGTTCGTGCCATGGGCGGACGACGGGATCAGGCAGACGTCGCGCTCGTCCTCGCCGTTCGCCCGGTGGTAGCCGCGGATCGCCAGCAGGCCGGCCAGCTCGCCCTGCGACCCGGCGTTCGGCTGGATCGAGACGCGGTCGTAGCCGGTCGCCTCGGCGAGCATCGACTCCAGCTCGCCGATCAGCTCGCGGTACCCCTCGGCATCGGCCGCGGGGGCGAAGGGGTGGAGGTCGGCGAAGCCCGGCATCGAGACGGGTTCCATCTCGGTGGTCGCGTTCAGCTTCATCGTGCAGGAGCCGAGCGGGATCATGCCGCGGTCGAGCGCGTAGTCGCGGGCCGAGAGGGTTCGCAGGTAGCGCAGCATCTGAGTCTCGCTGCGGTGGCTGCTGAACACCTCATGGGTGAGGTACGGCGTGGTCCGCCGCAGCTGGTCGGGGATGGTGTCCGCACCGGACACCGAGTGGTGGCCGCCCTCATAGGCCCCGAACGCGCGCAGCACCGAGCCGAACACGCCCGGCCCGAAGGTCTCCCCCACACTGATGCCCACGTGGTCGTCGTCCACGAGCCGCAGGTGGACGCCGAGGCCACGCGCCCCTGCGACGACGTCTGCGGCGCGAGCCGGTACCCGCGTGAGCAGGGTGTCGAAGAAGTGGTCGTGGACGACCTCGACGCCCGCCTTGCGGAGCATCGCTGCGAGCCGGCGGGCGTCGTCGTTGATCCGCTCGGCGATGCCGCGCAGACCCTCGGGCCCGTGGTACACGGCGTACATCGAGGCGACGACCGCGAGCAGCACCTGGGCGGTGCAGATGTTGGAGGTGGCCTTGTCGCGCCGGATGTGCTGCTCGCGGGTCTGCAGGGCGAGCCGGTACGCCGGGCGTCCCTCGGCGTCGACGGAGACGCCGACCAGCCGACCCGGCAGGTGGCGCTCGAGGCCGGCCGCGACG
>DATAOY010000004.1:0-27454 GCA_036265495.1 Nocardioides sp.
GGCGAGACGTCGTCGGTGAACAGCAGGCCCTGCTGCTCCGCGGCCTCGGCCGCCAGGGCCGCGTCGGTCTCGTCGCCCGGGGCGTGAGTCCGGTGCTGCTCGTTGTCGTTCACTGCGACCTCCGTCGACTACCTCGCGTGGCGTGACTCCGGGGAAACCGTACGGCGCGAGCCACATCGGTGGAGTTACAACGAGGACAGTTCAAGGTAAGCCCGCGCCGCACCCCCGTCAAAGACGAACCCGGCGTGTCGGCACCCTCAACCTCAGGTTGAGGGTGATGGCTCGGGCCGGGCCACGGGCCTCAGCGGCTCTCGAAGTCCTCCGGCGAGACCTGGTCGAGGAACTCGCGGAACCGCTCCACCTCGTCCTCCTGCTCGGCCGGCGCGTCCAGCCCGGCCTCGGCCAGCACCTCGTCCGCGCAGAGGATCCGGCTCCCGGTGCGCAGCGCCAGGGCGATCGAGTCGGACGGCCGCGCGCTGACCTCGACGCCGGAGGCGAGCACGAGGATCGCGAAGAACATGCCGTCCTTGACCTCGGTAATCCGCACCTCGGCGAGGGCGTTCCCGGTGGACTCCAGGACGTCCTTGAGGAGGTCGTGGGTGAGCGGACGCGGAGGAACCACGCCCTGCTGGGCGAACGCGATCGCGGTCGCCTCGACCGCCCCGATCCAGATCGGCAGGTATCGCTGCCCCTCGACCTCGCGCAACAGCACGATCGGGCTGTTCGACGGCATCTCGACCCGGACACCCAGGACGTCGACCTCGCGCATGCCGTCCACACTACTCCGGGCGATCGAGACGATCTGCTCCTCCGGCCGACCCGGGAACGACGCGCGGACGACGGGCGT
Source organism: Nocardioides sp. (assembly GCA_036265495.1). Classification (GTDB taxonomy): domain Bacteria; phylum Actinomycetota; class Actinomycetes; order Propionibacteriales; family Nocardioidaceae; genus Nocardioides. The sequence goes on from DATAOY010000004.1 coordinate 848, forward strand.
CAGCGGCCGCGCAGCCCGGACTTCACGAGGGTCGCGTGCAGGCGCACGGACAGCGCCGCGAGCTCACTGACGGTCTCCTCGGCGCGACCGCGTGCGGAGGCGTCCTTCCCGCGTCTCTGCGGGGCGACCACCTGCTCGACCAGGCCCACCTCGCGGTCCGCGGCGGTCTTGAACGCCCGCAGGTGGCGCGGCTCGAGACCGAACTCCGCGAGCTCACGCGCGGTCGTGGTGATCACCAGGGCGTCGGTGTCGTAGTGCCCGGTTCCGGCGTGCGCCGCGACCAGCCCGAACTGCTCGAGCTGGCCCAGCAGCTCCTCGGAGATCTCGGCGATCTTGAGCAGCTCCTTGCGCGAGAGCCGGAGGTTGTCGCGTCGGCTGAACGACTCGGCCGACGGCAGCCCGTCGGCCGCGAGCGCCACCGTCGGCACGGTGGGCACGACCGGCTCGATCGGGGGTGGCTCGAGCCCGCGGTCGATGGCGTCGAGGTGCTCACCGATCACCCGCAGCGGAAGATAGTGGTCACGCTGCATCCGGAGCACGTACCGCAGGCGGTCGACGTCCTCGGCGGAGAACTTCCGGTAGCCCGCTGGCGTGCGTTCGGGCTTGACCAGCCCCTTGTCCTCCAGGAACCGGATCTTCGGGATGGTGACACCCGGGTAGTCGGGCCGCAGGAGATCGAGCACCTCTCCGATGTTCAGCCGCACCCGTCCGCCGGCGGCCGCAGCACCGAGGGCGTCGGTCACGGGTTCTCGTGACCCTGGAAGAAGACCAGCCGGTACTTGCCGATCTGCACCTCGTCGGTGTCCTTGAGGACGACCGAGTCGATGCGGTCGCGGTTGACGTAGGTGCCGTTGAGGCTCCCGGAGTCGGACACGGTGAAGGTGCCCCCCTCGCGGGTGAACGTCGCGTGGCGCCGCGACACGGTCACGTCGTCCAGGAAGATCTCACTGTCGGCATGGCGGCCGGCCGTCGTCACGTCCTTGTCGAGCAGGAAGCGGCTGCCGGCGCCCGGGCCACGCTGCACGACGAGGAGCGCCGAGCCCACGGGCAGCGCGTCGACCGCGGCGGCGTCCACCGGGTTGAGCTGGCGGTCGGAGGAGACGTCGGAGCGCTCGGCGCTCGCGGGAGCGTTCCCGGCGATGCTGATCGTCGCCGTCGAGTCACCGGCGGGCTGCGGCGCCTCCGGAGCCTCCTCGTTCACCAGGCGGCTACCGCACTGCGCGCAGAACCGCGCGTCGTCCGGGTTCGCGCTGCCGCAGTTGGTGCAGTACGGCATCGGTGATCTTCTCCTGTCCAACCCTCAGGGAAGGGCTGAGGTTGATGGTTGCTGCGAACTTATCAGGAGCAGCCGCGCCACCGAGCTCACTCGACCCGATCACTCGCCCAGTCGCTCCTGGTACGTCGCGGCGTCCAGCAGACCGTCGACGGCGCCCGCGTCCGACGGCACCAGCTCGTAGAGCCAGCCCCCGCCGTAGGGGTCGCTGTTCACCAGCTCCGGCGTCGCGTCGAGGCTCTCGTTCACGGCCACCACCTCGCCGTCGACGGGCGCGTAGACGTCGCTGACGGACTTGGTCGACTCCAGCTCACCGCAGGCCGCACCGGCCGTCACGGCGTCCCCCACGGCGGGCAGCGAGACGTAGACGATGTCGCCCAGCTGGTCCTGGGCGTAGTGGGTGATGCCGACCCGCAGCGACCCCTCGCTCTCGCCGGGTGAACGGACCCACTCGTGCTCCTGGGTGTACTTCAAGTCGTCGGGGTACACGGCTCTCCTCGTGGTTGACCGGGGGCTCGGACCGGCATGCGTGCTGGTCGGCAGGTTACCCACTCACTGGGACTGGGCGTACTGAGGCGCCGTCGGCTGGCGCACGGCGGTGATGTCGAGGGAGTCCCGCTCCTCGAGGTCGACCGTCGCGTCGGCGTCCTTGAACTGGGCGATCGGTCCGTCGACCAGGTTGAGGGCACCGCTGAGCGTGTGCGGGTCTCCGATCACGTCGAAGACGTAGGGCGAGGTCACCAGCGTCCCGTCGATCCGAAGCCCGCCGGGCGCCGTCTCGACCGCGCTCTGGGCCACCAGCCGTACCTGGCCGTTCACCTGCATCGCCTCGGCCCCGGCCGAGCGCAGCTCCTCGATGGTGTCCAGCACGGAGTCGACATCGACGGGGCGCGGGCCCTCGGTGACGGTCAGCCGGATGCCGGGCCCCGTCACCGGCACCCAGCCGGCGAGGATGCTGAGCTCCTGGGCCTGCTTCTGCGCGGCCGCCAGCGCCGCGCTCTGCGCCTGCCGATTCTGCTCGAGCTGACGACGGGTCGACTCGAGGCTGTTGATCTGGTTCTGCGCGCGCTGCGAGGTGCCGGCCAGGGCCGACAGCACGTTGACCAGGTCCTGCTCGCGGTACCCGGTGTAGCTGTTGCCGGTGTTGTTGGTGCGCACCTGGGTGATCGCGGCGAAACCGAGGACGGCGAGGAGGACACCGACGACCAGCTGGGCGCGCGACGGCCGGAAGAGTGCCTCGCGCAGCCGCTCGAGGCCGACCTCGTCGCCGGTCCCGTTGGCCTCCGACGGCGGGTGCCCGGCGCCGGTGTCCGGGCGCTGCTGGGGCTCGGGCTCCTCAGGCATGGAACACGTACCGTCTGATCTGGGCGACGTTGGAGAAGATCCGGATCCCGAGCACGACGATGACACCGGTCGACAGCTGCCCACCGACACCGAGCTTGTCGCCGAGGTAGACGATCGCCGCGGCGATCACGACGTTGGAGAAGAAGGAGACGACGAAGACCTTGTCGTCGAAGATCCCCTCCAGGTAGGCGCGCAGGGCACCGAAGACCGCGTCGAGCGCCGCCACCACCGCGATCGGGAGGTACGGGTCGAGGCCGGACGGGACGTCCGGCGTGAAGATCAGCCCGAGAACGACCCCGACGAGAAGTCCGAGTGCCGCGATCATGGAGCGCTGTCCCCCTGCGTACGTGTGTGACCGGTGTCCGGTGTGGCGATCTGCGCCGACCGTAGCCGCTGCTGCTGGGCAGCCGGCAGCGACATCGTCCCACCGTTGCGGACGTCGAACCGGAACCCGAGGCTGTCCTTGAGTGCGTACCACTTCTCGCCCATCGAGCTGGCGAGCAGGTTGGCGGGCAGGGTGTCCGGGTTGCCGACCACGCTGAAGACGTACGGCGGGTTGATCGGCTGGGAGTTCACCAGGATCCCGATCCCCACGTTGCGGAACGCGCTGAGCACGGTGAGCCGCTGGCCGTTGACGCTGATCGCCTCGGCGCCGGCGGCCCAGAGCGCGTCGGTCAGCAGGGTCAGGTCGGAGTCGCGCACCAGCTCGGACCCGGCACTGCCCGGTGCGCTGTTCACGGTCACCTGCACGCCCGGACCGCTGACGGCGCCGAAGCCGGTGCGGATGCCGAGCCGCTCGAGCCGCGCCTGGGTGGCCTGCCGCTCGGTGGCCAGGCTGTTCAGCTCGGACTGGAGGGCGAAGACCTGGGACTGCTGCCGGTCGAGCTGCTTCTGGAGCTCGCTGACGCCCTGACGACGGAGGTCGACCTGTTCGATCAGGCTCTCGCGGCCGGCGTCGTTGGCGGATGCGTTGCGACTGGTCTGGACGGCGGCGATGGTGACCAGGAGCCCGAAGACCAGCAGCACCAGGCCCGCCGTACGCCGCGGGACCGGGTGGGACTCGGGGTCGCGCCCGAGGGCACGACGTCGCGCGGCGACGTGCTCGTAGTCGGCGTCGAGGGACCGCTTCGTGATCAGGGCGAGGAGCGGCTCGGTGACGTGCTCGGGCAGGGGCCGCTCGCCGTCCGGGGTCCCCGGCCGGGGAAGGGTCGGTGCCTCAGCCATGGGCCACCACCCGGCGCTCCGTGGCCTTGACCAGCTTGTAGACCTGGTAGGCGTAGAGGATGCCGGCCCACCAGTAGAGGCCGATCCCCCACCCGGCGAACGCCCAGCCGAAGACCTTGGCCAGCGTGGCCGCGGCGCTGGTGCCGTCACCGAGCAGCAGCAGCGGGAAGGCGTAGAGCAGGTTGAACGTCGCGGCCTTGCCGAGGAAGTGGACCGGGAGCGCGCTGTAGCCGCGGGTGCGCAGGATCGGCACCAGGCCCCACAGCAGCACGTCGCGCAACGGCAGGATGACCGCGAACCACCACGGCACCACGTCGCGGATCGCCAGCCCGATCACGACCGCCAGGATGTACAGCCGGTCGGCCACCGGGTCGAGCACCTCGCCGAGCTTGGAGGCCTGGTCGAGCCGGCGGGCGAGGTAGCCGTCGAGGTAGTCCGTGACGCCGGAGGCCGCGAGCACGGCGAGCGCCCACCCGTCCGCCTCGGGCCCGAGCACGAGCCACAGGAACAGCGGCACGCCGAGCAGTCGCAGGATGCTGAGCGCGTTGGGGACGGTCCACACGCGCGCGTCGTCGCGTGTCGCCTCGTCCGCCACCGCCGTCTGCACCTTCCCCGCCCAGGATCGTCAAACCGCCGGACACACCCTATCCGTCGGCTCCTGAGGACCCGTCGATGCCGCGCTCGCCCGCCGCGGTGGGCGCGGGCACCTCGAGATGGGCGGAGTCACGGATCTCGCCGACCAGCTCCTCGATCACGTCCTCGAGGGTCGCGACGCCGAGCGTCGTACCCTCGCCGTCGACGACGCGCGCCATGTGGGCCCCACGCCGCTGGAGCTTCTCGAGGGTGTCGTGCAGCAGGTCGTCGGTGCGGACAGGTGCGAAGGGCCGGATCCACTTGTCCTCGATGGGGCGGTTGCGCCGGGCCTCGTCGGTCTCGAGCACGTCCTTGATGTGGAGGTAGCCGACCAGCTCGTCGTCGTTGCCGACCACGGGGAACCGGCTGAAGCCGGTCGCGGCACACAGTGCCTCGACGTCGGCGCCGGTCGAGCCCCGGCGCACGGTCTGGAGCGTGTCGGGCCGCATCAGCACGGTCTCGACGGTCTTCTCGGTGAAGCCGAGCGCCCCCGAGAGGCGGTCGTACTCGGCGTCCTCGAGCAGTCCCTCGCCGCGTGACTCCTCGACGAGCGCGGCGACCTCCTCCCGGGTGTACGTCGAGCTGACCTCGTCCATGAGCCCCACCCCCACCAGCCGCAGCACGCCCGAGGCGAGGGCGTTGATGCCGACGATGACCGGACGGGTGACCGAGACGATCGCCCAGATCGGCGTACCGAGCACCAGCGCGGCGCGGTCCGGGCCGGCCAGTGCGATGTTCTTCGGGATCATCTCTCCCAGGACGACGTGCAGGTAGACGACCACCGCGAGCCCGACGGCGAACGCGACCGGATGGCGCAGCGACTCGGGCGCGTGGGTCGCCTCGAGGATCGGCTCGAGCAGCCGCGCCGCGGTGGGCTCCGCGACCGCACCGAGCACCAGCGAGCAGACCGTGATCCCGAGCTGGTTCACGCCGATGACCAGCGACATGTTCTCCATGGCCCGCAGCGTGGTGCGCGCGAGCCGCGAGCCATCCTCGGCACGCGGCTCGATCTGGGTACGGCGCGCGGAGACGAGCGCGAACTCCGCGGCCACGAAGAACGCGTTGCCCAGGAGCAGGAAGAGCGCCAGCAGCACCGATGTCGTGGTGCTCATCGGGCCCCACCGCCGTCCCGCTCCCCCGCGTCTCCGTCGAGGAGCCGCAGCGAGAGGCGGTCGATGCGGAGTCCGTCCATGTGCTCGACGGTGAGCACCGCGAGGTGCTCGCGCTCGGGCTGCTCGGGGTCGGAGCGGTCGGGCACCGGGACCTCTGCGACGTCGCCGCGCTCCGGGACGCGCCCGAGGACCTGGAGCACCAGCCCCGCGATCGTGTCGTAGTCCTCGTGGTCGGGGAGCTCGATGCCGGTCAGGTCCTCGACCTCGTCGGGCCGCAGCAGGCCGGAGAGGCTCCAGGTCCCGTCCGGGCGCCGGCGTCCCCGCGCCCCGACCCGGTCGTGCTCGTCGGCGATGTCGCCGACGATCTCCTCGATCACGTCCTCGATGGTCACGATCCCGGCCTGGTCGCCGTACTCGTCGAGGACGACCGCGAGCTGCCCCTCCTCCCGCAGCAACGCGAGCAGCGGGTCGAGTCGGAGCGAGTCGGGTACCACGATCGGCCGGGTCATCAGGTGCTTGACCTTGGTGGTGTGACGCTCCGGGATCGGTAGTGCCACCGCATGCTTGACGTGAACGGTGCCGATCACGGCGTCGTCGTGGTCCAGCACCGGGAACCGCGAGTGCCCGGTCTGCCGGGCCAACTCGATCACGGCCCAGGCGCGGTCGTTGGCCTCGAGGCTGATCGTGCGCACGCGCGGGGTCATGATCTCGCCGGCGGTACGGGTTCCGAACTCGACCGACCGCTCCATCAGCTCCGCGGTGTCGGCGTCCAGGGTCCCTTCGTCGGCGGAGCGGGAGATCAGCGAGGCGAGCTCGGTGGACGACCGCGCGGACCGCAGCTCCTCCTGGGGCTCCATGCCGAGCCGGCGCACGATCGCGTTGGCCGACCCGTTCAGGACACGGATGGGTCCGCGCATCACCGCCGTGAAGAGGCGCTGGAAGCCCTGGGTGGCGCGCGCCGTCTCCATCGGCTTGGCGATGGCGAGGTTCTTGGGGACCAGCTCGGCGAAGACCATCGTGACCACGGAGCTGATGGTGAGGCCGATCGCGACCGCGATCGGGTCGACGGCGCGCTCCGCGACACCGGCGCTCTCGAGCGGGTCGGAGATCAGCTGCGCGATGGCGGGCTCGGCCAGGAAGCCGATCGCGAGGTTGGTGATGGTGATGCCGACCTGGGCGCCCGACAGCTGGGTCGACAGCGAGCGCAGTGCCTTGAGGACACCGGCCGCGCGGGCATCCCCTGCGTCCGCGACCTGGGCCACCTTCGAGCGGTCGACGGTGACGAAGGAGAACTCCGCGGCGACGAACGCGCCGGCCGCCACGACGAGCAGGACGGACACCCCCAGCAGGACCCAGGCGGTCAGCACGGGGTCACCGAGCAGTGCGAGAACGACGGTGAGGGGCGACTGTCAGAGCCGTCCATGGGCGGGTCGGGGTCCTTCGGACTCGGGGGCTGGCTGTCCGGAGACTCTACCGACCCGTGGGTGGCTCGGTCGGCCAGTCGGTGGGAGCGTCCTCGTTGACCGCCAGCCAGTCGACGAAGACGCCCAGGTCGGGATCGTCGGGGAGGACGTCGAGCTCGTCGGCGAGGCACTGGGTGAGCGCCTCGCGCACGTCGTGATGCGTCGACCAGCCGGACGTGAGGTCGTCGTCGCAGACCGCCCAGGCGGCGTTGTCGGCGTCGACCTGATCGGGTGTCAGGTCGGCCAGCTCCGGCGGCAGCGGGTCGGGGATCACCGGCGGCTCCGCGGGGTCGGTCGGCGGGTCGGTCGGCGAGTCGGTCGGCGAGTCGGTCGGCGGGTCCGTCGGCGGGTCCGTCGGTGGGTCCGTCGGCGGGTCCGTCGGTGGATCGGTCGGCGGGTCCGTCGGTGGATCGGTCGGCGGGTCGGTCGGCGGGTCCGTCGGCGTAGGAGTCGGCGTAGGAGTCGGCGTCGGGGTGGGCGTGGGCCCCGTCGTCGGGCCGGTGGGCGGGATCGGGTCGGCGATCACCGGGCCGTGCGGCAAGGGCACAAGGGCCGGGTCGGCGGTCGGCTCGTGGTTCGGGTGACCGCTCTGCAGGTGACGGTGGTGACGGTGGTGGCCGCGCTGCTGGTGGAGCTCGAGCGGGCCCTCGAACGCGATCGTGCGCACGGAGATGTCGGTCGAGGGAAGGAACCGGTTGCTGGTGTGCAGGGCCTTCGCGATGGCCAGCACGCGGGTGGCGTAGGCGTGGCTGTGGTTGTAGCGCAGCACCGCCGACCGCTTCCCGGCCTTGGTGGAGAGGTCGTCGTGGTCCGCACACAGGTAGACGGCGGAGCCGAGCGCCGCGTCGTCGATGTCCTGGACGTCTCGCCGACCGTCACCGTCGCCGTCGACCGAGACGGCCGCCCAGGTCGACGGCAGGAACTGCATCGGTCCGACGGCTCGGTCGTAGCGCCGGTCGTCGTCCAGACGCCCGGCGTCGGTGTCGCGCACCAGCGAGGTGCCGTGACGGCCGTCCAGGCGGGGTCCGATGATCACCGGGTGGGCGACACCGTGATCGTTCAGGCGGCTGCCACCGACCTGGCCGTGATCGGACTCGACCTGGCCGATTGCGGCGAGCAGGCTCCAGTCGAGCCGGCACGATGGGTCTGCGGCGTTCATGACCGCGGCCGATCGCTGGTACGCCGTCAGGGCGACAGCGGGGATGGCGGTTGCCTCGGTGGACGTGCGGTCGGAGCCCGGCTCGGCCGGTGAGGCCGGGGCGTGCACGGCCCTGGCCGTGGGATCGGGCAGGTGGACGGGGGCGGGTGTCGGTGTGGTGACCGTCGGCCCGGACGGCGGCGCGGGTGCCGTGGCGAGCACCTCTCGGGTCGGTTCTCCCCCGCCGACGAGGAAGGAGGCGGCGAGGACCGCCGCCGCGGTCGTGCTCAACCCCACGCGCAGGGGTGCGCGTCGTAGGCCACGCGCCCACGACCCAGCGCGAGATCTCAGTGCACCCCCGTACATCGTGCCTCCGACGGTAACCCCTGCCTGGCGGGATGCCCACCCCGCTCAGGGTCACGACCTGGTCAAGCCTGATGAACCTGTCAGACGCGCCTCGCCCTCGATCGGTTCGGTCGCGGACGCGGCCAGCACACGGCCGGAGCCCTCGTGAAGGAACCACGGACCCCTCAGGCCTCATGGACCCCCTGAACCACGCGGAACCCCGCCGCCCGACCGGCCGACCGGCGCACGGCCCTGGCCGGAGCGGGGGGCGCTCACGCCTCGGTCTCGTCCGGTTGGAAGCGGTGGCCCATGCCCGTCTCGGTGGGGAGGTACGCCGGGCACGCCCGGGCCGTCGTGTCTGGCCGACGGATCGCTCACACCGGGGCCGGCTCGGCCCGCCGCCGGCCCGAGATCCGCAGTCCGACGTAGCACGCGGCCGCCACCGGTACGGGGAGCCAGAACTGGAGGACGCGCCAGGTGAGCACGCCGAGCACGGCGACCGACGAGGAGGTCCCGAGCGCGATCAGGAGCGGGATCAGGGCGCCTTCGACCACGCCCAGCCCGCCCGGGGTCAGGGGCAGGAGCCCGAGGAGGTTCGCGAAGCCGTAGGCCGTGAGCACCAGGGCCGGCCCGACGTGCTGACCCTGGTAGGCCGCGAGGCAGACGTAGAGGCACGCCGCGTCGAGCAGCCAGTTCGCGACGGCGAAGCCGCTCGCGGCCCCGGTCCGAGGGCCGTCTCGCAGGAACGTGACGAGCTCGTGACCGACCCGGGTGATGCGGGGCCGGAGCCATTCACCGAAGCGGCTCTCGGCCTCGTGCAGCCGGTCGGTCAGGCTCGAGTGTCCCCGGACCAGGAAGGCGCCGCCGCCCACGACACCCGCGACCACGGCCAGCCCGATCGCGGCGGTGACCTGCAGCGAGCGGTGCTCCATCACCGAGGGCACCGAGGCCACGGCCCCGAGCAGGTAGCACGCCGCGAGCGCGACGTCGCTCAACACGGTCTGGGTCGCCGTCGTCGTCACCACCGTGGCCGGTGGGACGCCGGTCCGGGTCATCATCCGGTAGCGAAGCCCCATGGCCGTGGCCCCGCCTCCCGGCAGCACGTGGCTGGCGCCGAACCCGGTCACGTCGATCGCCAGCTGCGTCGGCCAGCCGACGCTCGCCGTCGGCGGCAGCACTGCCCGGGTGAGGGCCGTGTAGGTCACCCACGAGGCGACCTGCAGAAGCACGGCCGCGCCCAGGAACACCATCGACGCGGTGTGCACCAGGTCGATGTCGGCCCGCGCGGCCACCAGGCTCGGGAGTACGCCGTAGGTCACGGCCGCCACCGTGAGGGCCGCCATCACGGTCAGCCGGAGCCACCGCGGTCGGCGACGCGCATCACCTGCGTACGTCAGGTCACCCACGGGGTCCGGGTGGTCCGGCAGCCGCTCCGCCATCGTGCAGTGTCCTCGTGCCGGTCCCTGATCGGGGTGTGTGCGTCGCTGATCTCCCTGACGGGATGTGGGTACGAGCCTGGCATGGCCACACAACAGGACATCCACTACACGACTCCCGGGTTGAGCCGTGAGCACGCAGAGCGCGTCATCGGGCTGCTGCAGTCACGGCTGCACGCGATGAACGACCTGCACCTGACGCTCAAGCACGTCCACTGGAACGTCGTGGGCCCGCACTTCATCGCGGTCCACGAGATGATCGACCCGCAGGTGGACGCCGTACGCGGCTTCGCCGACGACCTGGCCGAGCGGATCGCGACCCTGGGTGGGTCCCCGAAGGGCACGCCCGGGTCGATCGTCGAGGAGCGTGACTGGGACGACTACTCCCTCGGGCGAGCCGGCACCCAGGAGCACCTCGGCGCCCTCGACCTCGTCTACCGCGGCGTGATCGGGAGCTACCGCGAAGGGATCGCCGAGCTCGACGACCTCGACCTGGTGACCCAGGACATGTTCATCGGGCAGACCGAGCAGCTCGAGCTCTTCCACTGGTTCATCCGCGCCCACCTGGAGGACCAGGGTGGACGGCTGTCGACGGACGGCGCGCACGGCGAGCAGGACGCGGCGCGCGCGGCAGGTCGGGCCTGACCCCTCCCGAGGCTGGTGCGGGTCACGCGGAGGGAGACGACTCGACCCTCCACGGGACCCGCCCCGGCACCGTCCTGGAGGTCAGGACGCGACCTCGTCGCGCACGGCCACCCACGGCGCGGTCACGCCGTGCTCGACGGCCCAGAGCACGGCCTGGGTGCGGCTGCTGACGCCCATCGCCCGGTACGCCGTACGGATGTGCGACTTGACCGTGTTCATCGACAGCCCGAGCCGCTTGGCGATCTCCTTGTTCGGTGCGCCGGCGGCGATCAGGGCAACGACATGCGCTTCGCGGGGCGTGAGCCCGATCGCGGGCGCCGAGCGCTCGGGGCGGTGACCGAGGTCGACGGAGACGATCCGTTCACCGGCGTGCACCTTCTCCAGCGCGGCGACCAGCTCGACCGCGGGCAGCTCCTTGCCGAGATAGCCGTCGGCGCCGCCGAGCATGGCCCGCTCGACGAACCCGTCGCGGCACTCCCAGGTGAACACCACCACCCGGGCGGCTCCGGGCGGACGGGTGACGGTCGTGGGAGCACCGTGCTCGTCGTCGATGCGCCGCTTGAACGGGTCCACCAGCGCGACGTCCGCCGGCTCGTCACGTCCGGCCCCGAACGGCAGGACCCGTACGCGGTCGTCGTACTCGGCCAACATCTGGGTCAGCCCCGCGTGCACCAGCTCGCACTCGTTCACGAGGCACACGCGTAGCGGTCTGTCGAACTCCACGCCCGCCCGTACCCCCCACGCCGCGGGTGCATGCACGGCCTCTCGGCGAACCCGTGGCTACGCTCACCGCATGCAGAAGCCGCCGAAGGAAGTCGTCGTCGTGGTGGTCGCCGTGCAGGCCGTGTCGGCCGCCTTCGCGTTCCGCGACCTGGCCCGGCGCACCGACGAGCAGGTGCGCGGTCCGAAGCTGCTCTGGCGGATCCTGATCGGGATCAATCCGGGCAACTCGCTCGCCTACTGGGTCCTCGGCCGGCGCACCTGAGGCACGCACCGGCCCTCAGCCGTGCAGATGGAACGGCGTGTGGTCGATGTCGGCGCGCACGGCCCCCCACGCCAGCCGCCGTACCTCCTCCCGGCCCGAGTACGGGCACCGGTCCACCGCGGCGAGGAGCTCGTCGCGCTCGGCGGGAGTGCGGTACTCGGCGATCTCGCGGACCAGCCGGCGACGGCGTCCTCGAGCGGCGCGGCGCAGCAGCAGGCGGGTGTCCCACACCAGTCGGCGCGCGTTCGGGTCCATCGATGCTCCCCGGCCGGCGGCCTGCGACGAGGCCGACCGGCCACGCGGATTCTACGCCGTACTGGCGGCCGCGTCAGCGATCGAAGGCCGCTCGCACCGCGGCCATGTCGGAGGCGCCGTACCCCCGCTCGGAGGCCCGGTCGTAGAGCGCCAGCAGGGTCGCCAGGAGCTCGTCGGGGAAGCCGTTCTCCTGTGCGGCCTCGACCATCAGGCCGACATCCTTCACCACGCTGTCCAGGGCGAACGCCGGGTCGTCCCAGGCCCGCTCCGCCATCAGCGCACCCTTGCCCTGGGCGTACGGCGAGTCGGCGGCGCCGCCCTTGATCGCCTCCAGGAACAGCCGCTGCTCGAGTCCCAGCGACTCGGCGAACCCCATCGCCTGCGCCGTCGCGGCGCACAACGAGGCCACCCAGGAGTTCGCCACCAGCTTCAGGGCACTGGCGTCCCCCAGGCGTTCGCCGAGCTCGACGGTTCGCGCTCCGATCGCGTCGAACGCCGGTCGGGCCCGCTTCGTGGCACCGGCGGCGCCGGAGACCAGCACGGTGAGCCTGCCGTCCTCGGCGGGTTGCTTCGTGCCGAGCACGGGCGCGTCGAGCAGCCGGTCACGGACCTCGCCGGCGGCGTCGGCGACCCGGCGCATCCCGTCCGGCCCGACGGTCGTGCTCTGTGCCCACACGGCGTCGCTCCCGAGTGCACCGGCCAGCTCCCCGGTCACCTCGAGCACGCTGGCGGCGTCGAACAGCATCGTGAACACGACGTCGGCGCCCAGCATCGCGTCGCCGATGGCGCCGCATGCGGTGATGTGCTCGCCGGCAACCGCCTCCGCTCGCGAGGGCGTCCGGTTCCACACGGTCACCTCGTGTCCCTCGCGAGCGAGCGAACGGGCCATCGCGGCCCCCATGATCCCGGTTCCGAGGACGGCTGCATGCATGGCTCGATGCTGCCACCGGCGTCAGAACCGGACGGCGCGGGGTGCCCTCCGCAGCCTCCGGTCGTTCTTCACCGAGGCCAGGACTCGCCGACTCGACCGGCCAGCGGCCCTGCGGCGTACGGCTCGCCACGGCCCTCGGTGACCAGCCTCCTCAGGCTGCCGTGGACCAGCGAGGCCCAGGCCTGGGAGCAGGAGTCGTAGCACTCCAGCTCCGGCATCAGCCCCTGGTGGGAGAACCTGAGCCGCGCACCCTCGGGCACCGGCTCGAGCTCGAACTCGATGCGGGTCCCGGTCCACTCGTCGCGCTCCGCGACGTACTCGATCCGGGCGTCGACGACCTCCCATGCGACGCGCGCGGGTGACGACTCGACGACCCGGAGTCGCGACCAGTGCACTCCAGGCACCTCGAACGTGAACTCGTCGCCGGGCGTGACCGACCGCCCGAAGACCGCCTCACCCCACCAGGCCCGCGGGTGGACCACTGCGTCGTACACCTGCTCGGGCGTCGCACAGACCACCAGCGTGGTCGAGTAGCCGCTCACGACGCGGCCCCGATCGCCGGCAGGCCGTCGCGGGTGCGGTGGTCGAAGGTGCTGGGGCGGCCGGTTCCCGTCTCGACCAGCTCGCGCAGGCTCTTGCGGATGTAGAAGTCCCAGCCCCGGACGCAGACGCCGAAGCACTCGTGGTCCTCGACCAGTCCGACGTGGGTGAAGGTCAGCGTCGTGCCGCAGCCGCTCCGGCGGAGGTCGAACACCATCCGCGTGCCCACCCACTCGGCGGGGTCCTCGGTGAACGAGAAACGGTTCTGCAGCACCAACCACTCGACGCGCTCCCCCGGCACGGCGTCGGTCACCCGGATGCGGCAGTCGTGCACGTCCTGGTAGGCGTACTCGAACTCGCTTCCGGCGATCGCGGTGTCGCCGACGACGTTCGCCGCCCACCACCCGCGTACGTCGATCACCGCGGCGTACACCTCCTCGGGGGTGTGGTCGACGGTGAGCTCCGTCCGGTAGTCATGCGTCATGATCGTCTCCTATCTGCAATCTGTAGGTTGCAGATAGTCAAGCCGTTCCTGACCTGCAAGTCAAGAGTTGCAGGATCGTCCATGCCCGATCGCCGGGGCCGGATCGAGCGGCGCTACAGTGACGTCGCCGTCCCGGCACGAGCTCGAGATGTGAGACCTGGGGGAAATCATGCGTCGTCGTACTGGGTGTGCGCTGGCCGCGTCCGCGGTCGTCGTGCTGGCCACGGTGGGAGTGCAGAGCGAGGGCGTGGGCGCTCCCGTCGCCACCTGCTCCGGCCACCGGGCCACCATCGTCGGCACCGCGAGAAGCGACGTCCTCAAGGGGACGAAGGGCCCCGACGTGATCGCCGGTCTGGGGGGCAACGACACGATCATCGGCAGGCGTGGCGGCGACATCATCTGTGGTGACGACGGGAACGACACGATCCACGGCGGTCGGGGCAACGACCACATCACGGGCAGTCTGGGCACCGACCGGCTGATCGGGAACCGAGGACACGACATCCTGCGCGGCGGCGACGCAGACGACCTGCTCAAGGGCGGGCGGCGCGCTGACCGGATCTCGGGCGGTCCCGGCAACGACCGCCTGAAGGGTGGCAAGGGGAGCGATCGCCTCTCTGCCGGTGTGGGAAGCGACAGGCTCTCCGGACAGAAGGGCAACGACAGGCTCTTCGGCAGTGCGGGACTCGACACCCTGGTGGCCGGCGTGGGCGCGGACCACCTCACCGGTGGCCCGGACAACGACGCGCTCAGCGCCGTGGACGGCGTGGGTGACGACAGCGTGCGGGGCTCGGCGGGCACGGACACGTGCCAGGCCGATCGCGGTGACTTCATCCGCAGCTGTCCCTGAGCCAGGGGCGCCGGTCCTTCCTCCCGGAAGACCGCGGGTCAGCGTCGACGTACCCCCTCCGTCCGGTCACCCACGACGCTCACCGGCACGGGCCGTGCCACACCAGTGCCTGCATGTCCGTGACCCTCACCAGCTCCGACTTCGATCAGTCACCGGGCCATTCGCCGGTCCACCGTTCGAAGACACGGGCGCCACCCCGATTGATCAGGGCCCGTACCGCCGAGAAGATCGCCCCCTGGATGAGGGCGGCGACCAGGATCTTCGGCAGCCGGTACTCCGACTGCAACGGCGTCGGCGGGTCGTCGGAGCTGTCCGGATCGAGGCGTTTCCACACCTGCTGGAAGATCTGTCCGGCGAGGAGACCACCCAGGAGGCTGGCCACCAGTCCCCAGGGGCGGTACAGGATGTGTGCGGACTTGCTGGATCTCTTCTGCGAAGCCACTAGCGCTCCTCCCTCTCGAGGCGTTCCGGTTCCGGGTCCTGGTCGTCGCCGCGGGTGAGGCGGAGCCGGCGACCGCGTTCGACGTCCCTTCGCTCCTTGTCGGCGGTCCTGTCGCTCTTCCGCGTGTCTCGTGCCGGTAGCTGGATGGTCTGCTCGGCGGGCAGGCCGGCCTGCAGCTCCCGGCCGCGCTCGAGCTCGGCGTCGAGCTCGCCGCCGAACATGAGTGCCACATTGGTGATCCAGAGCCACAGGAGGAACGCGATGACGCCCGCCAACGACCCGTAGGTCCTGTTGTAGTGGGAGAAGTTCGCGACATAGAACCCGAACAGCGCAGAGGCGACGACCCAGGTGAGGATGGCGACGACGGCACCGACGCTGATCCAGCGGAACCTGGGCTGCTTCACGTTCGGGGTCGCGTGGTAGAGCAGTGCCACGATGACGACGACGACGACCAGCAGCACCGGCCACTTGGCGATGTTCCACACCGTGACCACGGTGGAGCCGAGTCCGATGGCGTTGCCCACCGCCTCAGCCGCGGGCCCCGTGAGCACGAGCCCGACGGCGACGAGCGCGGTGAGGACGACGGTGACGAGGGTGACCAGCAGCAGCAGCGGTCGCAGCTTCCAGATGGGCCGACCTTCGTCGACCTCGTAGATGCGGTTCATGCCGCGGCCGAAGGCGCCGACGTACCCGGATGCGGACCACAGGGCGAGCGCCAGGCCGACGATGAGCGCGACGCCGGAGTTCGGCGCCCGACTCAACTGGGTCAAGGTCGGTTCCAGGGTGTCCGCGGCACCAGAAGCGCCCACGTCTCGCAGGATCTGCAGCATCGTGTCGACCGTCTTGGGTCCCTGTCCGACGAGACTGACGAGGGACAGCATGGCGATGGCGGCCGGGAACAGCGAGAGCACCGAGTAGTAGGTCAGCGCTGCGGCGAGGTCGGTGCACTGGTCGTCGGAGAACTCGTGTGCGGTCCTCCGGGCGACGTAGAGCCAGGACGGCTTCTTCAGGTCCGTCGGCGACTCAGGCTTCATGGGGCTGTCCGCCTCCACCGCCACCGAGCGCCGGGTCCGGTTCTCGTCGCCGCTGTCGGGCTCGATGCCGGTCGCGGTGCGCGCTCGCTTGCCGGCCATCAGTGACGCCTTCCCCATCGCCGGCGGCTCTCGTGGTTGCTGCGCCACCAGGTGACGACGACAACCGCCAGAGCAGCGGCGAGGATTCCGCTGCCGATGCCGATCCTTGGGCTCGCCTTCGTCCGGACGTCGCCGGTCCTACGACGCACGACGCGCAGCCGCTGCGCCGCGACATCCCTGGCATCGAGCACGCGATGGCGAAGCCGGGCCCTGACGTCGAGCCTCGCGCTGATCTTGTCGACGGTCTGAGCAAGGTCGGCGCGCGTGCGCTCGATGTCGGCCTGGAGCTGGTCGTGGTCGGTGGGGACATCGGCGTGCCCGCCGGTGCGGGCGGTCGTGTCGGCAGGATGGGTGCGTTCGATCTCGGCCTTGTCGGTCACGCCATGATCTCCTTCGTGGTCCAGACGGTTGTCATGCTTCGTGGCGATCACGACGGGGTCGCACCGCCTCGACGTCGCGCTTGAGGTTGTCCATGGCACGCTCGGGAACCGGTGGGGTTGCTGTTTCGATGCGGTTCCTGCCCAACAGCGCCACCACACCTCCGGCGGCCAGGAGTACGACCGCGACGAGGAGGCATGCCAGCCAGGCGGGCATGGCCATGGCGAGCGCCACGATCGCGGTGGCGATGAGCGCGCCCCCGCCGTACAGGGCGAGCAGCCCGGCGCCACCGAACATGCCGATCCCCTTGCCGGCGCTCTTGGCCTTCCCGGTGACCTCGACCTGCGCCAGGCGCAGCTCGTTGCGCACCAGCTCGGACACGTCTTGCGAGAACCGGGACACGAGCTGACCGGTCGACTCGTCGTCGCCGTGCCGTGTCTCGGACCCGGGAGCGGTGCCGCGGCTGTGGCTCATGGCCGATTGCCGCTGCCGGTGCTGGCCGCGCGCCTGCCGGGCCCAGCCGCGCGGCCCGCCGAAGCACCAGCTGCCTGGTACTCACTCGACGAGGACGCCGAGGCCACCTTCTCCTTGACCACCTGACCCGCCTGGCCCGCCTTCTGCTGCACGACCTGCTGTGCCTGGCCGGCCTTCTCCTGCACCCGGGGGTCCCGCCACACCTGCTGCGCCTTGCCTGCGATCTGGTCGTACCGCTGACGACCCGACCGCGCACCCAGTACGTAGCCGACTCCGAACCCCACGAGCAGCGACAACTTTCCAGCCATGAGCCCTCCCTCTGCCTCGAGCCACGCCGGTCAGGACCGCTCCTCCGCGATCCGGCTTACGGCGTAAGGTTTCGGGTGGAGTACCCGGTCGCCACCCGGCGCATGCACACGCGTTTGCGGGGACCGTGCCAGAAGGAGGAGACACGCTGACCGGCCGTACTCGGCGGCGATGAGCAGGAGGACCGGGTGGCCAGTTCCCACGAGGGAGACGACCGGGCGGCCGACCCCGCCGGCACAGCTCCCCACGATGCGGACGCCGCGGTGGTGCGTGGCCAGGAGCCGTCCTCGATCCGCACCCCCCTGACGCAGGAACGCATCGTCGACGCCGCCGTCGAGTTCATCGACGACTTCGGTCTTCCGGGCCTGTCGATGCGCCGCCTCGGGACCCGCCTGGGTGTCGAAGCGATGTCGCTCTACCGCTACGTGCCGGGCCGCGAGCAGCTGCTCGATGCAGTCGTGGAACGCATCATCGACCAGATGGAAGCCGACCCCGACGTCCTCGAGGGTCCCGAACATGGGTGGCAGGACTACCTGCAACGCCTCGCCCATGGCATCCGTCGCGTCGCGCTCGCCCATCCCAAGGCGTTTCCGCTCGTGGCGTCTCGGCCCGCCGAGGCGCCGTGGCTGAGACCGCCGCTGCGGAGCCTGCGGTGGGTGGAGGCCTTCCTCCAGGGACTCGCGCGCGAGGGGTTCAGCGACCAGGCGGCTGTCGAGGCCTACCGTGCGTTCACCAGCTTCCTTCTCGGGCATCTTCTCCTCGAGGTCGCCGCGCTCGGCGCCGACCTCGGGCCCCTCGACGTCGTCGATGAGGACGTCGACAGGTCGCTCGCGCCGTACCCGAGTGTGCGTCGGCTGACCGACCAGCTGAGCGAGGACCACTCCGCGACCGAGTTCGAGGACTCGTTGGAGAACCTTCTTCAGCGGCTGGCCCTCATCCGCACCGAGAACTAGACGTCGCCGTCCACGAAGCGCGGTTCGGTCGACCGGCCTAGCGTCGCTGCCGACCTTCCCCGTGGCCTTGGCGACGTACGCCGGGTCGGCTCGGCCGGCGGCCACCGGATCGCGAGCATGTCGACGCTCTCAGCTGCCACGGCGGCGGGAACGCATCTGCCGGGTTGACCATCCATGCATCCCGCGCTATATAAAACCTATACCTGTTGCTACACATACCCGAGAGGAGAGACGCGCCATGTTGCTGCGCACCACGGACCCGTTCCGCGACTTCGAGCGGCTCGCCACCCAGGTGCTGGGCACCACGAACCGCCCGGCCGTGATGCCCATGGACGCCTGGCGTCAAGGCGACGTGTTCCAGATCGAGTTCGATCTCCCCGGGGTCTCCCCCGAGTCGATCGACCTCGACGTCGAGCGCAACGTGCTCACCGTGCGGGCCGAGCGGGTCGGCCGCAACGGTGACTGGGAGATGCTCGCCTCCGAGCGGCCCCGCGGCGTGTTCAGTCGCCAGCTGGTTCTCGGCGACAACCTCGACCTGGACCAGATCGAGGCCCACTACGACGCCGGCGTCCTCAGCCTTAGCATCCCGGTCGCCGAGCGTGCGAAGCCACGCAAGATCCAGGTCGGATCCGGTTCGACCGAACGAACCGCGATCGAGGCCTGAACCTCCGACGCTCACGCTCCGTCGCCCACGGGCATCGCGCATGCACCGGGGCGACGGAGCGTGAGCTGCGCAGTGTGAAGGAGGATCGGATGACCCTGACCGTCCCGACGAGCGTCGAGCTGGCCGACAGCCCGTGCAGTGTCGCTGAATGCCTCGAGACGGCCCAGCTGATGGGATCAGCCACCGTTCGCGTCAACCCCGGTGTGGGCGCTCCGCCCGACTTCGAGACGCTCACGGTGGGCCTGCCGCTGTGTGTCGACCACGCCCACCTGCTTCGCCTGGGCTGCACCCTCTCCACGTTCCACAGCGGGCTCCACCCGTGACGCCTGCTGGGCGGTGCCGGACGGAAATCGCACCCCGAAGGGGGTGGGAGGCCATCCGGGGCGCTCCTAGCCTTCTGTCATGTCTGAGTTGACCGACGCCGCTCGCGTGCTGGCCTCCGGAGCCACCGAGCTGTGGGCGGAAGGGATGCGCCGCGGCGGGGGTCGCGAGCATCTGAGCGACGCCGCACTCGAGGCCGAGCGCCCCCTCCATGTCGCGGTCGACGGAGGGGACTCCACCCTGTGCGGGACGGATGCAGGAACCCTGCACGAGTATCCGATCGACTTCGCGGCCCAGGAGCAGCGGATCCGATGCCCGCTCTGTGACCGGTTGCTGGGCCATCCGACGAGGCAGTAGTCCGCGGTGCGCAGGCGATGAGGACGCCGCCGCGTGCTTGCCCGCAGCGGCCGTCGCGGACGGCACCCCTGTGGGTGGTGGGCCGAGATGTGCTTCGGACTAGCGTGTCGGGCGAGGCCAGAGCCCATCTGCGCACCGGTCCGTCTGCCCTCACGCCACCGCGCCCCACCGACCCGAGAGGACTCGCCTGATGGCAGTCAACCGTCGCTTCGTAGACGCCCCGCCGGAGACCGTGTGGGAGGTCCTCGCGGACGGATGGCTCTATCCGGTCTGGGTCGTGGGCGCGACCCGGTTGCGAGACGTCGAGGACGCCTGGCCGACCCGAGGATCACGCATCCACCACTCCGTGGGAGTCTGGCCACTGGCACTGGACGACGACACGGAGGTCCTCGAGGCCACTCCGGGGGTCATGTTGAAGTTGCGCGCTCGGCTCTGGCCGGTCGGCGAGGCCTCCGTCACGATCCGCATGACCGCCTCGGGTACCGGCACGGACGTCGAGCTCGAGGAGGATGCGGTCGCTGGACCCGTGAGGTTGCTTCCGGGACCGGTCCGCCGGCTGATGTTCAGGGTGCGCAACGTCGAGACCCTCAGACGCCTCGCCTACGTCGCCGAGGGACGGCGCCAACCGACACGAGCCGGGTCGGCTTGACCTCCTCGGGCGCCGTCGCCTACGACGCAGTGGTCGTGGGTGCCGGTCCCAACGGCCTGGTCGCGGCCAACCGACTGGTCGACGCCGGGTGGTCGGTGCTGGTTCTCGAGGAACAACCGGACGTCGGGGGTGCGGTGCGTCACGCCCGCGACGTCCATCCCGACTATGTGCACGACACGTTCAGTGCCTTCTACCCGCTGGCCAGCGCGTCCCGCTCCATCGCGTCCTTCGGTCTCGAGGAGTACGGGTTGGCCTGGTCCCACTCCCCCGCGGTCCTCGGTCACCCCCTGCCGGGAGGAGAGTGGGCGATCCTCCATCGTGACCGGCGGGTGACCGCCGAGCTGTTGGAACGGCAGCATCCCGGCGACGGTGAGTCGTGGCTGTCCCTGTGCGGTGAGTGGGACGAGATCGGCTCCCACGTGATCGACGCTCTGTTGTCGCCGTTCCCACCCATCCGGGCCGCCGGCGGAGTCCTTCGGAGGCTGCGTCGAGTCGGGGGGATGCAGTTCGTGAGGACCTTGCTGATGCCGGTGCTCGACCTCGGCCGTTCACGGTTCCGCGGCGAGAGCGGGCGCCTGCTGCTCGCCGGGAATGCCGGGCACTCCGATATCCCGCTGGACGCGCCGGGATCGGGCTTCATGGGGCTGCTGTTGTCGATGCTCGGACAGACCGTGGGGTTTCCGGTGCCGCGGGGCGGCGCGGGTGAGCTGACCGGGGCGCTGACCCGTCGGTTCCAGGCACGCGGAGGGCAGGTCCGGTGCTCGGCAGAGGTGGTCGAGATCGTGGTGACGAGCGGCCGCGCGAGCAGCGTCCGCATCGGCAGTGGCGAGACCTTCCGCGCGGACCGTGCCGTGATCGCGTCCGTGGTCGCCCCTCACCTGTACGGCGGTCTGGTGGACGACGCGCACCTTCCGGCTCGGACCCGCCGTGCGATGCGGGACTTCCAACTGGATCCCTCGACGGTCAAGGTCGACTGGGCCCTCGACGGCCCGATTCCTTGGGCGTCGGCTCCGCCGTACGCACCTGGCACCTTCCATGTGGCCGACTCGGTCCTGGAGTTGACCGAGGCGCTGGGTCAGGTGGCTTCGGGAGTCATCCCCGCGAAACCGTTCTTGCTGGCGGGCCAGATGACCACGGCCGACCCCACGCGCTCGCCGGCCGGTACGGAGTCGTGCTGGGCCTATTCCCACGTACCGCAACACGCTCTCGCGGACGCCGGCCACGAGGGTGTCAGAGGAGTCTGGGACCGCGACGACTGCGAGCGATACGCCGACCGCATGCAGGCCCGGATCGAGCGGCTGGCGCCGGGCTTCACCTCTCGGATCGCGGCTCGGCGCGTGCTGGGCCCGCGACAGCTCGAGTCGCGCGACGCCAACCTCATCGGCGGCGCCATCAACGGCGGGACCGCACAACTGCACCAAGAGGTCGTCTTCCGCCCCGGCCCGGGACTGGGGCGGGCCGAGACGCCGGTGTCCGGCTTGTTCCTCGGCTCGGCCTCGGCCCATCCGGGAGGAGGCGTGCACGGCGCGCCGGGCATGAACGCTGCTCGAGCCGCTCTCGCCCATGACCGGGTTCGCCGCTGGCGCCGCGTCGGTCGACGGCGTGGCTCCCGTGTCTGATGACGCCCCCGCCGACCGTCCCGACCCCGGTCCGACCGCGAGGTCGGGACGCGCCTGAGGCGGGCGACATGGGGTACGGCTCCCGCATGAGCGAGAGCCCCGCACCCGACCACCAGGTACCCGGCGACGTCACTCCCGACACGGTCGACGCCGTCGCCAAGCTGACCAAAGCGCTCGAGACCACCGAACGAGCCCGCGGCCACCTCTACGCCTTCCACCAGCTCATCGGTGAGAGCGACCGACGCGTGGAGAAGGCCGCCCACATGCTGCGCGCGGCCGGTCACGCCGAGTGGGCGACCCGGCTCGAGCGTGAGCTGTGGGGTCGCAACGTGCTCGACGGGCGGTGGACCTTCCAGATGGTCGAGGAGTACGACGACGGCTACTGGACGACGTTCCGAGAGCTCGAGTCCGCCGTGCGCCACGATCTCGTGGACGGCCGCCGGCACCTGCGCGAGGCCGGGATGAAGGAGGAGCAGCGCACCCACGGCGAGCCCGGCCACTCGGCACGGCCCTGACGGCAGCCGGCGTGTCGGAGGCAGGGGCCGGAACGGCGTGGAGGTCCCCCTTGGGGCCGGGTCGGCGACATGACAACGCCCGCCTGGCGGGGGGTCCAGAGCGGGCGTTGACAACGAGAACGAAGCCCACCGGGATCGGGTCCCCGGCGAGCTTCGCTGCCTCCATGGTGCGTCGACAGACTTGCCGGACCCTGAGACGAAGCTCGACAAAGGCTGTGTGAAACGCGTCCCGGTCGAACGACCGGGCAACGACGGCCACGGCTCCCGGTCGCCCTCTGCTGCCGAACGTCGCGGCCCATCCGTTCGCCTCGGAGCACCGAGCGGTCCTCATCCCCGACGAAGTGGACATAGCCACCTGACGGACGCACGACGACTCGTCACCGCGCGAAGGCTCACCCCAAGTGGAGCAACTTGATATCGACTGCTTCCGACGGATGTGGCAAGGCCGATCAGGACAGCCTCTGTGACGCGCCCGTCCTTCGGAGGCGCTACTGCGCTGGTCGTCGCCGGGTGAGCCAGTCGGTTCGTTCACGCGTGTGTTGGCCCGGCTCCGCATGAGAGCTGGCGCCCGTGTGGCGGGAGCTGGTGGGCCCCTCCAGGTGCATCGTTACCCAGGTGACGATGCCCGAAAGCCGCTCTGACCTGCGGAAACTCGGTCGGTACCCTGCGCGCGCAGTCATGGGGTCTAACAAGTGGGTTCGACCCCGAGCAGGAGAGGCGTTCAGCTTCCCAGCCTTCCACGTGTGTTGCCCATCCTGACCCCCAGTCTCGCCGCCGAACTCCCTGAAGAGGTCTTTCATCGGCCATACGAACGGCTGGCTGTAGCCCAGTCCCGACTGTAGGCGCCGAGGTCCCCCTCAGCCGAAATAATGAAACGATGTCTCATCCCGCCGGCGGTCCGCGGGAAGCAGCGTGATGAGTCCGTTAAACCCCGCAGCACCCAAACGCGGTCCGTCGTGATCCGGACCGGGCCCGAGCCGCGGCTCGATGCCTTGCTCAGGCTTCCGGTCTCTTGACTCGCCGGTGACGGCGGTAGGAGAGCATGCGCGGGGACGACGTGAGGAGCCGCATGAACGCCTTTCTCGCGGCGCGGACCGAGCCCGGACCTACACGCCGCCGACCTGCGCCCGTTCTCCCGCGCCGCGGCGCCAAGGACTCCAGGGCGAACGGGGGCGGCCCGGTCGACCCTGAAGCCGTCCGTGCATCCGGGCACAACTTCGCCCATATGCGGGTGCAAGGCCTTCGCGAGAGCGAGTCGCCCGGTCCGGAGGGTATCGACGTCGGCCCGATTGACCACCCGCTGGAGTGCGAGGCCGATCGCGCAGCCGAGCAGGTCGCTAGCGCCTTTCCCCCGGGGGTCGGCGCCGGCCCCATCTTGAGCCGCATCGGCGCCTCTGGCTCCGGCGCGGGCGGGCGGAAGGCCTGGCCCTCCGCGACCCGTTCTCCCGCCGGCCTGGCGCCGGGCGCCGTGTACCAGGTCCTGAGCTCCGCCGGCCGGCCTCTCGACCCCGCCGCCCGGGACTATTTCGAGCCACGCTTCGGCCACGACTTCAGCCAGGTGCGAATCCACGCCGACGCGCAGGCGGCGCAGGCGGCGGACGCGATCAGCGCCCGCGCCTTCACCGCCGGCCAGCACATCGTCTTCGGGGCGGGCTCCTACCGGCCGGAGGTGCAGGCGAACCGAAAGCTGCTGGCTCACGAACTGGCCCACACGATTCAGCAGTCCGCTCACGTGGACGCGATCCACGGCGGTGCAGCCGTGCAGCGCTCCCCGGCCGACCACAAGGCGCCCGACCCAGGAGAGCTCTCGGAGGCAAACCCGCAGGATTCCCCGCGCTACATCGACACTCTCTTCGAGAGCGTCTCCGGCCCCACCCTGATGTTCGGCGTCACGACGTTCTTCTGGACCGAAGGGGGAGTGGAGAAGAACATCTCGATCCCGCTGATCGATCTCGACCAAGACGACAAGCGGAACCGTGTAGCTCTCTTCAAGATTCATGCAACCAAGGAGGAAGCGCTAAAGACTGTCGAGTCATGGCGCAAGTCGACGCCCGGATTCGCCTTCTACTCGTTCTATCGCGGCAGGGACGGCGTCATCATGCCGACCACATTCTCGCTGCGTTCCGCCCCTCTCTTCCATGCGCTCTGGCCGAAGCTGAAGGAGGACAGGGCACAGCAGGCCGCGGAGTACGCCCGGGGATGGGGCCAGATCGCCAACTCCATCAACCCGATCCCCTGTACGCATGTCGACGACAACGGCGAACTGCGGTGGGCAATCAACTTCAGCAACTGCGCCTTACCGATCGCTCTGCACGGGTACGCCATTCACTCCAGCCGTGCTGGCTCGGTCCCGCACGGCGAAACGCCCCAACGTACTCCCCCTCGAGAGACAGTTCCCCCTCGAGAGACGGTTCCCCCTCGAGAGACAGTTCCCCCTCGAGAGACGGTTCCCCCTCGGCAGGCACCGGCGGCCCCCAAGCAGGAACAAGCGGCCCCCAAGCACGAAACGGCGCAACCCAAGCCGCCCACCACGGAAAACGCTCCCGCCAGCCCCAAACCGGCAATGCGCACCCCCGCCCAACTGGAGCGACACCTCGAACAACTGGGCCTCAGCTCCGATCAGATACGCGGACTGGCTGGCGGCCAGCGACGCGGTCAGTTCAGCGACGCCCGCGCTGCCCTGATCGAGCGACTCCTCAGCCATTTCACGCCAGAGGACATGAAAGCGCTGGGCCAGCTGCTTGCCGACCGCAAGCTCTCCCTAGACCGCGCCGCCGTGGACGGCCTGGTCAAGGAACTGGCGCCCGGAAGGGTGGGCGAATGGGTGAAGCAGTTGGAGGTCGCTCGGGCGCACGGCGAGTCGACGCGCCTGCCCCCGGTCGAGGGTGCCCGGGAGGACAGCCTAAGCGCCGAGCAGGACCCCCACGCCCGGACCTCGACCACCAAGAACCCCTCCCCAGGCCCGGAACCACGACCATTCCGGCGCGGGAACTTCGCCCACCGCTTCGCCGAGCACATCCTCGACGCGATCCGGCTACCTCGTCCGAACCGGGCCGAGGTGGTCATTGAACTTCAGGACGGCACCGGCGACATTATCCGAACCGACCGAATCGTCAGCCACGCTGACCGGGGTGAGCTCTTCGAGATCAAGCCCGCGGGCCGGTCGGCCGAGATCGGACGGGCTCAACTTCCGGGCCGGCTGGAGGCCTTGCAGCGGGAGTTCCCGAAGCCCAACGGCTGGACCGGCCAAGTCGTCGAGTACACCCCCGCCCAGGTCCGGGCGTGGCTCCAGCGTGAGGCGCAGGCCGCTCGCGCCATGGGCGCGCCGGTTCCCAACATCGAGGCCATTATGAAGCTCCTCGGGTTCTGAGCCGCATCGACCCGATCTATCCCCAGGGCTGGGTGCCCTCGTCGGTCAATTCTTCTCCACACTGCAGCGCGCCTCCATTCAAGTGAGGCAACGGGAAATCTTCTAGTGGACGTTGCTGAGATCTAGGCGACGGTTCGCCTTCTGAGGATCTAGTTGTACCCAGCAGACCAGCCAGCCGACCACGATCGCCGAACTCAAGATCCTCATCGACGACTTCGTCGAGGCCTACAACCGGCGCCGCCCGCACCGCTCACTGCCGCACCGGGCCACCCAGCAGCACTTTACGAGTCGCTGCCCAAAGCCCTACCCACCGAAAGCCGGGACGCCGACACCCACGACCGCGTCCGCGTCGACCGGGTCCGCAAGACCGGAAACGTCACCCTGAGCACGGATGCCAAGAGTCTATGAACCGGCGCCGGGCGAACCCACAAGGGAACCCACGTCCTGATGCTCGTCCAGGACCTCGAGGTCCGCATCGTCAACGCGATCACCGGCGAACTCCTGCGCGAGCTCACCATCGACCCAGCCCGTGACTACCAACCCCACAGACCCAAATGACAACAGCCGAACCTGCGTTCCGCAGGTCCGGCTGTCGCGTATCTCTTGAGAGATCACAGAGTCGGGCTGACAGGATTTGAACCTGCGACCCCTTGACCCCCAGTCAAGTGCGCTACCAAACTGCGCCACAGCCCGACGCCCAGCAGCACGGCCGCGGAGCGGAGTGAAGGCTACCGCAGCGCTCCCGGCCCGCTGGAATCGGCCCGACCG
>DATAOY010000005.1:0-4879 GCA_036265495.1 Nocardioides sp.
GCGGTCGACGACGACCTCGATGGTGTGCTTCTTCTGCTTGTCGAGCTTCGGCGGGTCGTCGAGGGGATGGGTCTCGCCGTCGACCCGGACCCGCGAGAAGCCGTCGGTCTGCAGCTGCCGGAAGAGCTCGACGTACTCCCCCTTGCGGCCGCGGATGACCGGCGCCAGCACCTGGAACCGGCGGCCCTCCTCGAGACCCAGCACGCGGTCGACGATCTGCTGCGGCGTCTGGCGCTCGATCGGGGACCCGCAGACCGGGCAGTGGGGTCGGCCGGCGCGCGCGTAGAGGAGGCGGAGGTAGTCGTAGACCTCGGTGATCGTGCCGACCGTGGACCGAGGGTTCTTCGACGTCGACTTCTGGTCGATCGAGACCGCCGGCGAGAGGCCCTCGATGAAGTCGACATCGGGCTTGTCCATCTGGCCGAGGAACTGCCGGGCGTAGGCCGACAGCGACTCGACGTAGCGTCGCTGGCCCTCGGCGAAGATCGTGTCGAACGCCAGGCTCGACTTGCCCGACCCCGACAGGCCGGTGAACACGATCAGGGAGTCGCGTGGCAGGTCGAGCGAGATGTCCTTGAGATTGTGCTCGCGGGCACCCCGGATGATGAGCTGGTCGGCCACTACTGTCCTCAGGCTGGATCGGCTGGTCACGCAGTCGGTACGGCGGAAACGGGCGGTTGATCGAACACATGTTCGTCTGCCACCCGGCCCCGGCGCAAGCCTGACACGGCCCACCGACACTCCCGATCCTAAGCAGTCGGGCCAGTGCCGACCGCATCGCCGGTGCCGACCGTCCGGCGGCCGTCCTGCGGGCGTCCGAGTGGTGGAGGGTGGTGTTGGATGGAGCGCATGAGCACCGAACGTGAGCTCGCCTCGCGCCTGCTCGCCGACGCGTCGTCCCGCGTCGTCCGCACCGTCGACGGTCTCCACGGGGACGACTGGAACGAGCCGTCCCTCCTGCCCCACTGGACGCGCGCGCACGTGGTGGCGCACCTCGCACTGAACGCGGAGGGGATGGCCCGGGGCCTGCACGGCGTCGTGGCCGACGACGCCACCGGGCCGAGGCCGATGTACGACTCCGACGAGATGCGGGACCGCGACATCACCGATCTCGCGACCGCCGACCCGGCACAGCTCCGGGATCGGCTGCTGGCCGGCACGACGTCGCTGAACCAGGCGATCGCGGCGATCCCCGACGGCCGGTGGGAGACCCGGGTCGAACGCACACCGGGCGGCCGCGAGATCCGGGCCGGAGCCTTTCCCGGGATGCGGCTCCGCGAGCTCGAGATCCACCACGTCGACCTCGGGGCCGGGTACACCACGTCCGACTGGAGCGGGGCGTTCGCGATCCACCTCCTGAACGCCATGGTCAAGCGGCTCGACCCACCGCAGCCGTTCGAGGTGCGCCCGCTCGACGTGGACCGCGTGTGGCGCTTCGGCCCGGACGGCGACGGCGTCGCGATCGTGACCGGCCCGGCCGCCGACCTCGGGTGGTGGCTGACCGGGCGTCCGGCGCCCGAGACACTGTCCTGCTCGCGCGGCGAGCTCCCCTCCATCGAAGGTTGGTGACCCGTGAACGATCGACCGGACCAGAACGACTACACCGGCGAGGCCTCCCCCGGTGGCGATCCGCAGCGGCGTACGGCGGGCGCCCTGGAGATCACCAAGGTCGCCGTGGACCCCCAGATGTCCAACAACTGCTATCTGTTGCGCTGCGCCGACACCGGCGACCAGGTGCTCATCGATGCCGCCGACGACGCGGCGCGGCTGCTCGAGCTGATCGGGGACGGCGGCCTGACCGCGGTGGTCACCACCCACCAGCACTGGGACCACCACCGGGCCCTCGCCGAGGTCGTGCAGGCCACCGGAGCCACCGTGATCGCCGGCGAGCCCGACGCCGACGCGATCACCGAGCAGACCGGTGTCACCGTCGACCAGCGCGTGGGCGAGGGCGACCGCGTCCAGGTCGGCACCTGTTCCCTCGCCGTCATCCCGGTCGCCGGCCACACACCCGGCTCGATCTGCCTGGTGTACGACGGCGCCGATCGCCCCCACCTGTTCACCGGCGACTCGCTCTTCCCCGGCGGCGTCGGCAACACCCAGGGCGACTCCGACCGCTTCCACCAGCTGATCGGCGACGTGTCGAGCCGCATCTTCGACGTCCTGCCCGACCAGACCTGGTTCTACCCCGGCCACGGCAACGACTCGACGCTCGGCGTCGAGCGCCCGCACCTCGACGAGTGGCGCGAGCGTGGCTGGTGAGCGTCTCTCTCCATGGACCCACGTCTCCCGCAACGTGCGACGTCGGCGTCGAGCTGTCGCTGCTCGTCGTTCAGGTCGCGCTGGGCGGCCTTGGCATCGTCGACGATCTTGAGAGCGCTTCTGCGTCGGGGGAAGGCGAAAACGGGTGACTTTGTGCTCCGGACCCCCGACGTTCGGCCATGCCGCAGAGGTCTAGACGGGACGATCCTTGAGGTTGATCCACTCCTCGAGGTGAACCGACATGACTGCCTCCCACGCTTTGGTCGTGACCGCCGCCGCGGCCCTGGCCACCGGCCTCGCCCTCTCCGCCAACGCCTCTGGAGGAAGCTGGATCCAGCTCGGCGGCCACAACGATTCCTCCAAGACGACCACGTTGGACAGGCATGGGCGGGGGCCTGCGCTCGAGCTCGAGACGCGGCCGGGCTCGCCACCGATGGGAGTCACGTCCCGTCAGCGGGTGGCGCGGCTCAACGCCGACCGCGTCGACGGCATGCATGCTCAGCAGCTGCGGACGCGGGGCTACATCTACCGCATCGGCGGTGACGGCGATGCGGGTCCTTGGGTGATCGCGTCGTTCCCGGGCTTGCCCGCCGGCTACTACCTCGCCACCTACCGGGTGGTCGCGACCTTCGACGGACCACCGCCGCACCTGCTGGGCTGCTGGTTCACGACAGCCACCCAGCCCAAAGCTGGCCAGGACTCGGGCAACCAGATGGAGCCGCGGATGGTGATCGCCGGATCCGCGTATGTCGACGGCCGCACACCGTTCACCTTCCGGATGACCTCGGGCGAGAACTTCAACATCCTCGCCGACTCGACCATCGACAGCCAGGACTCCCGGGTCACCTTCATCCCGGTGGCAGCCTTGCGGTCGGCCACCACCAGGGACGAGCCCTGAAAGGCGAGGCGGAGAGCGAAGGCGCAGACAGGTGCCGCGCACGGTTTCGGCAGGTGAGTGCTTCATGCGAAGTCATCAGCGCCCTGGGCCGGTGGCCCACTCGTCCGCTCGCTCGATACCTCTCATCCTGACGGTCAACTACCGTGCGGAAGGTGGACGTCGGTGCGAGTGAGGGTTCCGGGATGGAGCCGATGGAGGGTCAAGGCCCGTACCGGCCACGAACGGCGCCGATGGCCGAGGACGATCCCGCAGTGCGGTGGCTGCTGCAGGGAGATCCGGCGATCCGGTGGCAGGTGCTCCGAGATCTCCTCGACGCCCCGGAGACCGCGGTGGCGACGGAGCGGGCACGGGTGGAGCACGAGGGCTGGGGCGCCCGGCTGCTGGCGCTGCGGGCTCCCGACGGCCTGTGGGCGAACGGAGCCTGCTTCCCGGACACCGCCGCGTTCGCAGCAGACACTGCCCGGGCCCTGGCAGCCGGTGAGCCACCGCCGCCGTGGCCGTCGCCGGACGCGGAGCCGGCCGAGGAACCGACCGACGGCTCGGGTGCCGAGCCGGGCCAGCCGTGGACCGCGACGTACCGGGTCCTGCTCGACCTGTGCCACCTGGGCACACCCCCGGACAGTCCGGTGATGCAGGAGACCGCACGCCTGGTCGCCCGCAACTGCCGCTGGGAGTGCGACGGGCTGCCGTTCTTCGCCGGCGAGGAGGACTGCTGCA
Organism: Nocardioides sp.; assembly: GCA_036265495.1. Taxonomy (GTDB): domain Bacteria; phylum Actinomycetota; class Actinomycetes; order Propionibacteriales; family Nocardioidaceae; genus Nocardioides. The sequence continues at coordinate 3,878 of DATAOY010000005.1, forward strand.
TCAACGCCGGCACGATCCTGATCGGTACCTACCTGGGCGTCGACGTCGACCCGGTGGTGCAGCGGCTCCTGGCCGACCAGATGCCGGACGGTGGCTGGAACTGCTGGGCCGAGACGCGCCCGACGCCGGGATCCTTCGCCAGCACCCTGGACGTGATCGACGCCCTGCTGCGGTGGGAGCGCCGTACCGGCGGATCCGAGGAAGTGCGCCGTGCTCGCCGGGGCGGAGAGGAGTACCTGCTCCGGCGCCACCTCTTCCGCTCGTTGCGCACGGGCGAGGTCGTCAACCCGCAGTGGGCGTTGTTCTCCCACCCACCACGCTGGCACTACGACCTCCTCAAGGCCACGGAGTACTTCGCTCAGCGTGGGGGCACTCCCGATCCCCGGTTGGCCGAAGCGATCGAACACGTCCGCGCCAAGCGCCGACCCGACGGGCGTTGGCTGCTCGAGAACACCCACCCCGGCGCGGTCCACTTCCGGTTCGAGGAACCCGACGGCACCCCTAGCCGATGGAACACCTTGAGGGCGTTGCGGGTGCTGCGCTGGTACGACGCGTCCGCCCACTCCGGCGGCGCGAGCCAGGCGTCCTGACGACGGGCGGCGTGGGAGCGCGCGGCGTACGTCACCCGGCTGCTGGCTGACGTCGGTGTCGGCACGGACGTCATCCGCGTCGAGCCGTTCGGCGCGATCGGCTGCCCGCCGGTTTCGTGACCGCCCACGCGGTGCCCCCTCAACCAGCCGCGGAGCCGAGGGCGTCGAGGGCGGACATGTCGTCAGCGGTCAGCTCGAACCTCGCGACGTCCGCGTTGGACCGGATGCGGTCGGGGTGGACCGACTTCGGGATCACCACGAACCGGTGCTGGAGGTGCCACCGGATGATCACCTGCGCGGCGGTCCGGCCGAGCCGGTCGGCGATGCCTACGATCACCGGGTGAGTCAACGTCCCGCCGCGCAGGGCGCTGTAGCCCTCGAGCACGACGTCCCGGTCCCGGTGCTCGGCGAC
>DATAOY010000006.1:0-28728 GCA_036265495.1 Nocardioides sp.
GGTGTCCGGTGACGCGGTGCTGCTGATGACCGCGCGGCTGCTGCCGGAGTACGCCGGCGGCGGCCTCGGCCGGATGCTGGTCCAGGCGGCGGCCAAGGACCTCACCCGCCGGGGCGTGCGCGCGCTCGAGGCGTTCGGCCGGGTCGGTGAGAACCTGCCGCCCGGCGGCTGCGTGGTGCCGGCCGACTTCCTGCTGGCCGTGGGCTTCAAGACGGTTCGGCCGCACCACGTGTTCCCGCGACTGCGGCTCGACCTGCGCAGCGCCCTGTCCTGGCGCGAGGACATGGAGGTCGCCCTGGAGCGGTTGCTCGGGTCGATGAACCCGGAGCCGGCCTTCCGGCCGGTGTGAGCTCAGGCGGGCTGCCAGAGCTCCACCCGGTTGCCCGCAGGGTCGCTCACCCAGCCGAATCGACCGACACCCTCCATCTCCTGCACCTCATCGGCCACGTCCGCTCCCCTCGCGCGCAGCTGAGCAAGCATCGCGTCCAGGTCGCGGACCCGGAAGTTGAGCATGGTCTGCTGGGCGCGGGACCCGAAGTAGTCGGTCTCGGACTCGAACGTCGCGAACACGGTCGCTCCTGCTTCCGGACGCCACACTCCGTTCTCGTCGGCGTCCAGACCCAGGCAGTCGCGGTACCACGCACCCAGAACCGTGGGGTCGGCCGCCCGGATGAAGTAACCGCCCACTCCCAGGACCCGCTCCATGCGGCCATCCTGCCAGGGTCACGACCCGTCCCTGGTGCACCTGGGCGGGCGCACCTCTGCGGCGCCTGCCCAGGTGCCGACTACGCTGGTCACATGTTCTGGTTGATCCTGCTCGTGATCGTGGTGGTCGGGTTCGTGGCCTGGAGGATGCGGGTGCCGCTGCTGGCCAAGATCCTCGGTCAGTCCGAGTCGCGCATCAACCGCCAGATCAACCGTCGCAAGTAAGGACGCAGCCGACCGGGTCCGGGGACCGTCAGTCGACGTCCTCCTTGGCCTTCATCTCCTCGAGCTTCTCGGTCGCCCTGCGGGCGCGTTCGTCGACGTGCCGGGCCAGGGCGGTGCGCTGGTTGCCGAGCAGGAAGTACGACGCCAGCCCGCTGACGGCCAGCGAGAGGATCAGGATCCACATCACATTGGCGGAGTCCGAGACGGCCAGCCAGATGCCGCCGATCACGGTCACCGACGCGGCGAAGAACAACAGCCGCAGACCGGTGTAGATCCAGAACTCCTTCACGCCCACAGATTAGTCAGCGCCACGACGTTGACCAGAATCCGCAAGTCGCGCCCGCGGCTACCACGGTCGACCTACTCTGGTGCCGTGTGGAGGTTCGTGCTGCTGCTGGTCGTCGTCGCGGTGGGTTCCTACTACGCCGCGCGGTTCCTGCTCGAGGGCTTCCCGCGGCGACCGCGTCGGGACGACGACGAGTACGTCCGGCCGATGGGGCCCGACGACGACGACGAGTTCCTCGCCCAGATCTCTCGGCCCGACAAGGGTCCCGACGACCCGAGCTGAGGCCGTTCCCGGCCGTCAGCGGGCGACGAGGCTGCTGGCCGGGGCACCGTTGGCGTAGGAGTGCTGGCTGGTCGTCGAGAAGTAGTTGATCCCGATGAAGTTGAACCACAAGGTGGCCACGCCGACCAGGGCCAGGATGGCGGCGTTCCGCCCGCGCCAGCCCGCGGTCGCGCGAGCGTGCAGGTAGGCGGCGTACACCACCCAGGTGATGAAGGCGCACACCTCCTTGGGATCCCAGTTCCAGTACGACGACCAGGCCTGGTGCGCCCAGATCGGCCCGGTGATCAGCACCGCGAAGGTCCAGACCGGGAACGCGAACGCGTGGATCCGGTAGGAGACGCGATCGAGGGTGGACAGGGCGGGGAGGCGGGCGACGTACCCTCTCTCCGCGACGCGGCCGCGCTTCTCCGCCCGCGCCCGGACCAGGTACAGCGCCGAGGTGATGCCCCCGAGGGTGAACGCGCCGGTGGCGATCATCGCCGACATCACGTGGATGACCAGCCACGGCGACCGGAGGGCCTCGGTCAGCGGCTCGACCGGGGCATAGAGCCACAGCACCGCGACCATCACCAGCACCAGGACCAGACCGGTGACGATCGGGCCCATCCAGGCCAGGCCGAAGCGCTTGCGCAGCACCAGGTAGCCGGCGACCACGACGAAGGACCCGGAGATCGTGAACTCGTACATGTTGCCCCAAGGCACCCGCTGGGCGGCCTCCGCGCGGCTGACGAGTGCGACGAGGTGTGCCGCGGCGGCGATGATCGTGAGCATCAGCGCCAGGTTGGCGAACATCTCGATCCGGAACCGGGTCGACTCGTCCGGCCCGGCGGGGGCACCGTGCGCGACCCCCCCGGCCGGCGGGGCACCCGCCGTGGCCGGAGCGGGTACGGCGGCGCGCGCCGTCGTCCGGATCGGCACGGTGCGCAGGGCGCTCCACTCCACCAGGTGCGCCACCAGAGCCAGGAAGTACACGACACCCGCGGCCGCGATCGCCTGGTTGCTGAGGTGCTCCCACGTACCCGTGCCGATGCCCAGGTCGGTGCTCATGCGCGTGTTCCCTCCTCGCCCTGCAACGAGTCCACCACCGACGAGAGTACGGGGGCCAGGTCACCGCCGCCCGACCGGTCCAGCGCGGCCACCTCGACCAGCGTCGACCCGTCGCGTCGGCGCGCCCGCACCCAGACGCGCCGCGGCCGGATGAACAGGGAGGCCAGCAGGCCGACGAGGGCCAGCACCACGCCGAGCAACGTGATCCACACGTCGGGGGTGCGGCTGATCTGGAGCCGCGTCCAGTGCTTGACCCCGTGGAAGGTCACCGATCCGGCTCCGTCGGGCAGCTGCACGGTCTCGTGCGGCTGGAGGTCGACGCGGAACATCTTCCCGTCCGGCCTCTTCAGCTCGCGCATGTTCGCCTTGTCCATCGCGTACACCGACTGCGGCACGCCGGTGTTGAGGCCCAGGTCGCCGACGTAGGCCAGCATCGACAGGGTGGGATTCTTGTCGTCGCCCATCACGTTGATGGGCTGGCCGTGCACCAGCGCGAAGGTCGGGTAGAACAGCCCTTCGAGCCCGATGTCCTGGCCCGCCTTCAGCCCGGCCGCCTTCACCACGCCGAAGGACTCGAAGTCGGAGCTCTCGGGGAGGAAGACCGTCGGGCCGTCGTAGAGCTTGTGGCCCTGGCCGTCACGGACCGTGATCACCGGCGCGTAGCCGTGGCCGATCAGGAAGATCTGGGTGCCGCCGATGGAGAGCGGGTGGTTGACCCGCAGGTCGTAGCTCTGCTCGGCCGACCACGAGGACGGGTCACCCTGGCAGGACCTGCGGTAGGTCAACGGCGCCTGGAAGCCGCGCGCCAGGCCCTGACGCGGGCCGCTGTCGATCCACTGGACCTTGAAGTCGTGCACCGTGAAGCAGAACGGCTCCATCTTGTCGGCGTCGAACAGCGAGCCGGGGTCGAAGTCGTCGTACTGGGTGAGGGTGTTGGAGAAGCCGTTGCCGACGACGAGGATCACGCCGCCCTTGTAGCCGAACAGGCTGCCGATCCCGAATCCCACCAGCACGACGAGCACCGACAGGTGGAAGAGCAGGTTGCCGGCCTCTCGCAGCTGCCCGCGCTCGGCGGAGACCCACCCGCCCTCCTCGGGCGAGCCCCAGCCGTCGTCGCTCGAGCTCGTCGCGACCCGGTTGCGGCGTGACAGGTGGTGTGCGGCGCGCTGCAGGACGACCGCCGGCTGGTCGGTGGTGGTGTACGACGCGTGGTCGGGCAGGCGGGTCAGGTTGCGCGGCGCGACGGGCGGCTGCGTGCGGTAGCCGCGCCAGTAGACGAACAGTCGCGGCACGATGCAGCCCACCAGCGAGACCATCAGCAGCAGGTAGATCGCGGCGAACCACGGCGAGTGGTAGACGCTGAACAGGCTCAGCCTCTCGTAGATCGGCGTCAGGTGCGGGTGCGCCGCCTGCCAGTTCTGCGTCTTCAGAGCGTCGACACCGCTCTGCGGGATGACCGAGCCGGGGATCGCGCCGAGGGCGAGCAGGAGCAGCAGGATCAGCGCGGTCCGCATCGAGGTCAGCTGACGCCACGTCCAGCGCAGGAGCTCCCACGCGGTCAGCTCACCAGCGCGCCGGTGGTGGTCACGGTCGCCGCTGGGCTGCCAGCGCCCCGTCTCCTCGGGTTGGTCGGTGCGGAGGTCGCTCATGGGTGCTTCACACGGCCACCGTGGAGTCGTTCACGAGGTGGATCTGCAGCCAGCTGACGGCCTGGTCCCAGTACCCGGTGATCAGCGCGAGCCCGACCACGACCAGCATCAGGCCGCCGACCCGGGTCACCCACTGCTGGTGGCGGCGGACGAACGAGAAGGCGCCCAGGGCGCGGCGGTAGGCCAGGGCCGCGACGATGAACGGCACTCCCAGCCCCAGGCAGTAGACACCCGCCAGCAGGGCACCGCGGTCGGCGGTGCCCTCGTTGAGCCCGAGGGTGATGATCGCGCTCAGGGTCGGCCCGACGCAGGGCGTCCACCCCAGGCCGAAGAGGAAGCCGAGCAGCGGCGCCGCACCGAGACCAACGGCGGGGACCGAATGGACGCGCACGTCGCGCTGCAGGAACGGCACCAGGCCGGCGAACGCCAGTCCGAGGAGGATCAGGACGACGCCGAGGACCATCTCGAGCTGGGTGCGCGAACGCACCAGCCAGGTGCCGACGGAGCCCGCGGTGAAGCCGATCACGACGTACACCACCGAGAAGCCGAGCACGAACAGGACGGCACCGGCCAGCATCCGGCCACGGCGGGCGTGCTCGAGATCGGCACCGGACAGGCCGGTCGCGTAGGAGAGGTAGCCCGGCAGCAGCGGGATCACGCACGGCGAGAAGAACGAGACCAGCCCGGCGACCAGGGCCACCGGGATCGCGAGCACCAGCGAGCCGGAGAGCGCCTGGTGCTGGAACCAGTCACCCATGCGCCATCACGTCCTCCACCGTCTCGACCAGCGTGAGCTGCGACGGCACCGAGCCGATGATGCTGGCCGCGACGCGGCCCTGCGCATCGAGGACGACCGTGGCCGGGATGGAGTTGGGCGTCAGCGTGCCCGGGAACGCCAGGAGCGCCTCGCCACCTGGGGAGTAGAAGGAGGGCCAGGTGATGCCGAACTGCGACTCGAAGGTCGTCGGGGCAGCGGTGCCACCGTCGCGGACGTCGACTCCGACGAAGTGGGCCCGGTCGCCGAGCTGCTCGTGCGCACCGACCAGCAGCGGCGCCTCCTTGCGGCACGGCGGGCAGCCGGCCCACCAGACCGAGATCACGGTCGGCCTGCCACGCATCGCCGCCAGCGACAGCGGCTTGCCCTCGAGGTCCTTGCCGCTGAAGTCGATGGGCCGGCCGCGGTCGGCCGGCGCGACCTCGTGCACGCCGCCGTCCCCCTGGACGTAGTCCTTGCCGTCGGTGCCGTTGAGACCGTGGAGGGAGGAGCAGCCGCTCGCGATCAGCAGCAACACGGCCGCCGCGACCGTCGAGAGCACGCGCCTGGACACCATCTAGGGCTTTCTCGCCTCCGGCGCGTTGCCGGCCGAGAACGGCGCCTTCTTGTCGCGGACCGGGATCAGGTCGCCGGCCGGCTCCGAGTAGCTGATCGTGGCCAGCTCGTCGCCGGTGAACTGCAAGGAGGTCACCGAGCACAGGGTGCACTGCCGCTTGCGCGGGTCATGCAGGAAGGAGCGCCGCTCCAGCGAGAGCCGGGTGATCCAGATCGGCAGCTGGTGGGACACGATCGCGGCCTCGTGGCCGCGCGCCGCGTCACGGGCGTCGTGGATCGCCGCGACCATGCGCGCCACGACCTCCTTGTACGGCTCACCCCACGACGGGCGGAACGGGTTCCGCAGGTGGATCCACGTGCTCGGCTTGCGCAGGGCGTTGTCGCCGTGGCCGAAGCGCTTGCCCTCGAAGACGTTTCCCGACTCGATCACCCGCGGATCGATCACGGGTGTGAGGGCCAGGGCCGCGGCCAGCGGTGCCGCCGTCTCCTGCGCGCGCTCGAGGGGCGACGTACGCAGCTCCACGATGTCGCGGTCGCCGAGCGCGCCGGCGATGCGCTGCGCCATCTCACGGCCGAGGTCGGACAGGTGGTACCCGTCGCGGCGGCCGTACAGCACGCCCTCGGGGTTGTGGACCTCGCCGTGACGGATCAGGTGCACGGTGGTCTGGTCCTGGGTCGGGTCAGACACGCGCGGCCTCCCGGGCGGCCGCGGCTGCGTGGGGCAGCGCGTCCAGGATCGTCGCGAGCGCGGCGGCGTCGTGCGCGGACGAGAGGAACCAGCCCTCGTACGCCGACGGCGGCAGGTACACCCCGCGGTCGAGCATGGCGTGGAAGAACGCGGCGTACGCCGCGGTGTCCTGGCGCTGCGCGTCGTCGTAGTCACGCACCGGGCCGTCGGCGAAGAAGACCGAGAACATCGTGCCGGCGGACGAGACGGCGTGCGGCACCCCGGCGTCGGACAGCGCCTTGTCGGCGGCGTCCTTGATCGCGTCGGCCGTGGCGTTGAGATGTGCGTAGACGTCGTCGGTCGCGAGGCGCAGCGTGGTCAGTCCGGCCGTCGCCGCGACCGGGTTCCCCGAGAGGGTGCCGGCCTGGTACACGGGTCCGAGCGGCGACAGCTCGGCCATCAGGTCGGCGCGGCCGCCGAACGCCGCGGCGGGGAAGCCGCCACCCATCACCTTGCCGAACGTCATCAGGTCGGGGCTCCAGCCCTCGAGTGCGCCGTCGAGCCCCCACTGTCCCTGGCGGGCGGCGCGGAACCCGGTCATCACCTCGTCGCTGATGAACAACGCGCCGTGCCGTGCGCAGGTGTCGGCGAGGAACTGGTTGAAGCCCGGGTCGGGCGCGATCACGCCCATGTTGCCGGGCGCCGCCTCGGTGATCAGGCACGCGATGCGGTCGCCCTCCTCGGCGAAGAGCGCGGCGACGGCGTCGCGGTCGTTGTAGGGCAGCACGCGGGTCAGCGCCGTGGCGGTCTCGGGGACGCCCGGCGTGCCGGGCACGGCGAGCGTGGTCAGCCCCGAGCCGGCCGCGGCGAGGAGGGCGTCGGCGTGGCCGTGGTAGCAGCCGGCGAACTTCACGACGAGATCGCGACCGGTGCAGCCTCGCGCCAGCCGGATCGCCGACATCGTGGCCTCGGTGCCGGAGGAGACGAGGCGGACCTGCTCGACCGGCGTGCGCGCGACGATCTCCTCGGCGAGGTCGACCTCGGCCTCCGTCGGCGCGCCGTACGACGTGCCGCGGGCGAGCGCGTCCTGCACGGCCGCCATCACCTCGGGGTGGGCGTGCCCGAGCAGCATCGGACCCCAGGAGCCCACCAGGTCGACGTACTCGTGGCCGTCGACGTCGGTCAGCCGGGCGCCCGACGCCGAGCGGATGAAGCGCGGCGTCCCACCCACCGCCCGGAAGGCGCGCACCGGGCTGTTGACCCCTCCGGGCGTGACCGCGCTCGCGCGCGCGAACAGAGCCTCCGACCGGTCGTGAGTCACCGGGCCATTGTGGCCGAGGCGCCAAACCGGGCGGCAATCGAGGGTCCCGCCTGCTTCCCCGAAGTGGCCCATCCCACGTGTACCGATGCGTAACATCGGCCGGGCTGGCTCGTTTAGACCGGTGTCAGGGAGGGAAACCTGCACCACGGAGCCGCCGCTCCGTGGGTCGGTCGTTCCACAGGACCCCCTCCGGGCCGGCTCCACGAGGAGGAAGGGTCGATGGCCAGGTTCGGACGCGCACAGCGGGCGTCGGCTTTGCTGCCGCTGGCCGTGCTCTCGGCGGCGTGGACGGCAGGTCTGGCCACCAGCGGATCCAACGCCTCGGCCGCCGCCGACTCGCAGACCCTGCCCGACGGCACCCGCGTGCCCGCGCAGGCCGTGAGGGCCCCCGCGAGCCTCATCCCGTCGCACAGCCTGACCCGCGCCCACGCCCAAGAGGTCGTCTCGACCGGCTCGGCCACCGGCATCCCCGCGGTGGCCCTCACGGCGTACCAGCGCGCGGCCACGATCATCGACGCCGCCGACCGCACCTGCCACCTGCCCTGGCAGCTGGTGGCGGCCATCGGCCGGGTGGAGTCCGACCACGGCCGCGCCGACGGGAACGTGCTGACCGACCAGGGCGTCGACGAGCCCGGCATCTTCGGCCCGCCGCTGAACGGCAAGCACGGCACCACCAGGATCGCCGACACCGACGCCGGGCAGTACGACCGCGACACCAGGTTCGACCGGGCGGTCGGACCCATGCAGTTCATCCCCTCGACCTGGGCGATCGTCGGTGTCGACGCCGACGACGACGGCCAGCGCAACCCGCAGGACATCTACGACGCCGCGCTCGCCTCGGCCGTCTACCTCTGCTCGGGACCCGACGACCTCGCGACGACGGCCGGCCAGCGCCCCGCGGTCTATCGCTACAACCACAACCAGAGATACGTCGACCTGGTGCTGGCGATCGAGCGGGCCTATCTGGCCGGCGACTACAGCTCGGTGCCGAACGGCACGACGAGCACCGGATTCTCCCTGAGCAACCCACCGCTGGTGAGCAACGCGGTGCACCACGGCCACCACGGGCGGCACCAGCACGGCCACCGGCACGGGCACCAGCACGGGCACCAGCACGGGCAGCAGCCACCGGGCACGACGACCCAGCCGTCATCAGGTCCGACCGCCGGGCCGACGGCCGGGCCGACCTCCGGGCCCGGCGGCAACCCGACCGGCAACCCGACCTCGCCGGGCAGCCCTCCCGTTCCTCCGATCACGGTCCCCGGTGGCGGTCCCACCGTCACCGTGCCGCCGTTGCCGACACCGACGCTCCTGACCACCGCCCAGGCGATCGTGCAGTGCCTGGCCGAGGGTCTGCTGCAGGGCACGGGCGCGTTCGACCAGTGCGTCTACGACCTCACGCACTGAGCAGACGCGCCGCCTCCAGGGCCCAGTAGGTCAGCACCACGTCCGCACCGGCGCGTCGGATCGACGTGAGCACCTCGAGGATCGCGCGCTCGCGGTCGATCCAGCCGTTCCCGGCGGCGGCCTCGACCATGGCGTACTCGCCGGAGACGTTGTACGCCGCCACGGGTACGTCTACGGCGTCGCGCACGCGGCGTACGACGTCGAGATAGCCCAGTGCGGGCTTCACCATCACGATGTCGGCGCCCTCGGCGACGTCGAGCAGCGCCTCGCGGACGCCCTCGCGCGCGTTGGCGGGGTCCTGCTGGTAGGTACGCCGGTCGCCCTCGAGCGACGAGTCGATGGCCTCCCGGAACGGACCGTAGAAGGACGAGGCGTACTTCGCCGAGTAGGCCAGGATCGCGACGTCGGTGTGGCCCGCGTGGTCGAGGGCATCACGGATCGCGGCGACCTGACCGTCCATCATCCCGCTCGGGCCGACCATGTCGACGCCCGCGTCGGCCTGGGCCAGCGCCATCTCGGCGTACACCTCGAGGGTCCGGTCGTTGTCGACCCGGCCGTCGGGGGTGAGGACGCCGCAGTGTCCGTGGTCTGTGAACTCGTCGAGGCAGAGGTCGCTCATCACGGTCAGCGCGTCGCCCACCTCGGCGACCACGTCGGTGATCGCGAGGTTGAGGACCCCCGAGGGGTCCGTCGCGCCGGACCCGAGCGCGTCCTTCTGCTGCGGGATGCCGAACAGCATCACCCCGCCCAGCCCGAGGTCGGCCGCCTCGTGGGCGGCCTTCAGCAGCGAGTCGCGGGTGTGCTGGACGACGCCGGGCATGGAGGCGATCGGTCGCTGCTCGGTGGCGCCCTCGCGGACGAACATCGGCAGCACCAGCTGCCTGGGCGCGAGCCGCGTCTCGGCCACCAGGCTCCGCAGACCCTCGGTCGTGCGGAGGCGACGTGGCCGGGTGACCGGCCGGGGGACCCGGCTGCCGGACTCTGCGCTCATGAAGGGCTCATGGTGTGCTCACGATGCGGTCACCTCGACGACGTGACCTTGCTCTTGCGGCTGGACGGCTTGCGCTCGGAGGGCTTCGTGACCGGCAGGCCGGCCTCGAGCAGCTCCGCGCGCCGGGCGGCGCCGAAGTCGGCGAGCGCGTCGACCAGCGCGTCGACGTCCGGCTTCGGCGACAGGACGTCGACCCGGAGGCCGTGCTCCTCCGCGGTCTTCGCCGTGGCCGGACCGATCACGGCGATCACCGTCGACGGGTGCGGCTTGCCGGCGATGCCGACCAGGTTGCGCACCGTCGAGGACGACGTGAAGACAACCGCATCGAACTTGCCGCTCTTGATCGCGTCGCGCACCGGCGCCGGAGGCGGGGCCGCGCGGACGGTGCGGTACGCCGTGACGTCGTCGCACTCCCAGCCGAGGTCGACCAGGCCGGCCACGAGGTTCTCGGTGGCGATGTCGGCCCGGGGCAGGAAGACCCGGTTGATCGGGTCGAGGAGCTCGTCGTACTCGGGCCAGTCCCCGAGAAGGCCCGCGGCTGACTGCTCGCCGCTCGGGACCAGGTCGGCGCGCAGACCCCAGTCGGCGATCGCCGCGGCGGTCTTGTCGCCGACGGCGGCGATCTTCAGACCGGAGAAGGCGCGGGCGTCGAGGCCGTACTCCTCGAACTTCTCGCGCACGGCCCTGACGGCGTTGACGCTGGTGAAGGCGATCCACTCGTAGCGGCCCTCGACCAGGCCACGGACGGCCTTGTCCATCTGGAGCGGGTTTCGGGGCGGCTCGACGGAGATCGTCGGCACCTCCTCGGGAACACCTCCGAAGCCACGCAGCCGGGCCGACAGCGAGCCGGCCTGCTCCTTCGTGCGAGGCACCAGGATCCGCCAGCCGAACAGGGGCTTGGTCTCGAACCACGACAGCGCCTCGCGCATCGCGACGACGTCGCCGATCACCGTGACGGCCGGCGGGGCCATCCGCGCCGCTCGCGCGTCGGCAGCGATGTGCTCGAGGGTCGAGATGACGGTCTGCTGGTCGGTGGTGGTGCCGGTCCGCGTCATCGCGACCGGGGTCTCCGGGTCACGACCGGCGGCGACGAGCGCCTTGGCGATGTCGGAGATCGAGTTCACGGCCGACAGCAGGACCAGGGTCCTGGTCTCGGCGTACCGGCTCCAGTCGACCTTGTCCCCGGCGGTGACGACGGTGACCTCGCGATGGTCCTTGGTGGTCAGCGGGATGCCGGCGTACGCCGGGACCGCGGCCGCCGACGAGACGCCGGGGACGATCTCGAAGTCGAGCCCGGCCCGGGCGCAGGCCGCGGCCTCCTCGGGACCGGAGGCGTAGACGAAGGGGTCGCCGGTCAGCATCCGGACGACGCGGGCGCCACGCTTGACCTCCCGGACCACGACCTTGGCGCGGGCCGCGTGGGTGAGCGGCTGGCCGTCCTCGCCGAAGCCGCCGTCGACGAGCTCGGGCCCGCCCTCGGAGCCCTCGGGCAGACCGAGCAGCGCGCGGACGAGCGCCGGATGCTCGGGACCCTCGGTGATCACGATCTCGGCCTCGCGGATGAGGTCGGCGGCCCGCACGGTCAGCAGACCGGGGTCACCCGGACCGCTCCCGACGAACGCCACCGATCCGGGCCTGGTGGAGGTGGCCCGCGCTACCCGCGACTGGGTCACGGCGGTCTGGGACTGGGCCCTCTGGGCTCGCGTCATGCTTCTTGCCTTTCGCAGTCGGTCACCGGCTGCTCGAGCGGTGTCTCCGTCAGCTGTCCTGCCCCCTCGTCGAGCATCTGCCCGGCGAGGCGGTTCCCGACGCCGCTGGCGTCGGCCGGGTCGCCGGTGGCGGACATCCGCACCGCCAGCGTCCCGTCGGGTGAGAGCGCGGCCGCTCGCACCCAGAGCTCTTCTCCTTCGTCGCCCTCCACGACCTCCGCGAGGACCCCGATCGGCGCCGCGCACCCGCCCTCGAGCGCGGCCAGCACGGCACGCTCGGCGGTGACGGCGGCCCGGGATCGGGCGTCGTCGAGAACGGCCACGTCGTGCGTCAGGTCGTCTCCCTCCCGCGTCTCGACGGCCAGCGCGCCCTGCCCCGGCGCCGGCAGCATCTGGAGCGGATCGAGGACCTCGGTGGCCTCGTCGAGACGACCGATGCGGGCCAGCCCGGCGCGGGCGAGGACGACCGCGTCGTACGCACCCTCACGGACCTTGCGGATCCGCGTGTCCACATTGCCGCGGATGTCCGCGATCTCCAAACCGAGGCCGAGGGCGTGCAGCTGGGCGGCACGACGTGGCGCGCCCGTGCCGATCCGGCTGCCGGCAGGGAGCTCGCCCAGGGTCAGCCCGTCGCGGGCGACGACGACGTCGCGCGGGTCCTCGCGCAGCGGTACGGCGGCGAGGGTGATGCCCGCGGCGGCCCGGGTCGGCAGGTCCTTCAGCGAGTGCACGGCGACGTCGATGCGGTGGTCGAGCAGCGCCTCGCGCAGCGCGCTGACGAACACGCCCGTGCCGCCGAGCTGGGCCAGCGGCTGGGCGTCGCGGTCTCCCTGGGTGGTGATCTCGACCAGCACGACCTCGCGGTCAAGAGCCGCGCTCAGCCGGTCACCCACCCAGCGGGACTGGGTGGTGGCGAGGACCGAGGCGCGGGTGCCCAGGCGGATCGGCTCGCTCACGTCTCGTCTCCCGGGTGACTCGGCTCGACCGGCCGGGTCATCGCGTCGACCGCCTCCGGGTCGAGCGCGAACAGCTCGGCCAGGGCGGCGGCGTAGGAGACGGCACCGCCGTCGCCGAGCTCCTTGGCGCGGATCGTCGGCTGGTGGACCAGCTTGTCGGCGACGCGGCGCAGGGTCTGGCGGAGCTCGGCACGGGTCGCCCCGTCGAGACCGGGCAGCCGCCGCTCGATCCGCTCCATCTCGGACTCGACGACGCTGGTGGCCATCGAGCGCAGGGCCACCACGGTGGGGGTCATGCTGGCGTGCCGGCGGGCAGACAGGAACGCCTCGACCTCGCCCGCGACGATCGTGCGGACCGCCTCGACCTCGGCGCCGGCCTCCGATGCGCGGAGCTCGTCCGCGAGGTCGGCGAGGGTGACCAGGGTGACGCCGGGCAGCTCCGTGACGGACGAGTCGATGTCATGGGGCAGGGCGAGGTCGACCAGCGCGACGGGGCCGGGCGCGGCGGCGACCGCCTCGCGGGTGACCAGCAACCCGGATGCACCGGCGCAGGCGACCACGACGTCGGCCCCGGCGACCTCGGCGCCGACGGCCGACAGCGGCGCCCAGCGCGCGCCGTACTCGGCGGCGAGACGCTCCGCGCGCTCGGGCGTGCGGTTGACGACGACCACCTCGGTGGCACCGCGACGAACGACGGTGGCGACGCTGAGGGCGGCCATGGCGCCGGCCCCGACGACGGCCACGCGCCGGCCGGTGAGGTCGCCCGCGGCCCGGTCGAGGGCGGCGGACACCAGGGTCGGGGCGGCCCGGTCGATGCCGGTCTCGGCGTGGGCGCGCTTGCCGACCCGAAGGGCCTGCTGGAAGAGCGTGTTCAGAACCGGGCCGACCGATCCCTGCTCCTGGCCGAGGCGCAGCGCGTCGCGTGTCTGGCCGAGGATCTGTGCCTCGCCGACCGCCATCGAGTCGAGGCCGGCGGCGACCCGGAACAGGTGCGAGACCGCGCCGTCGTCGTAGTGGACGTAGAGGTTCGGGATCAGCGTCTCGACGCTCTCGCCGGCGGGCTCGAGCAGACGCTGGGAGATGTCCTCCACGCTGCCGTGGAAGCGGTCGACCGCGGCGTAGATCTCGAGCCGGTTGCAGGTCGCGACGACCGTCGCCTCGGAGACGTGCGGGTACGCCAGGACGTCCTCGACGAGCTTGGCGGCGCCACCGGGGTCGACCGCGAGGCGCTCGAGGAGAGCGATGGGAGCGGAACGGTGGGAGATGCCCACGACCAGGGCCGTCATGCCGTCTCCTGGGTCGCCTTGCGCTGCTCGTGGTAGGCGAGCACCTGGAGCTCCTTGGAGAGGTCCACCTTGCTGACCGCGACGTGGTCGCCGACGTTGAGCACGGTCGGGGCGAAGTTCAGGATGCTGGTGATCCCGGCATCGACCATCTGGTCGGCGACGTCCTGCGCCGACGCGGCCGGGGTCGCGATGACACCGATGGCGACGCCGTGCTCGCGCACGATCGCGCGCAGGTCGCGGAACGGACGTACGACGACCCCCGCGACGACCTCACCGTGCCGCTGGCCGTCGGCGTCGAGCAGGGCGACGACGCGAAAGCCGCGGCTGCGGAACCCGGAGTAGTTGGCGAGCGCGTGGCCGAGGTTGCCGATCCCGACGATCACCACGGGCCAGTCGCGGGTCGCGCCCATCTCGCGCGCGATCTGGTAGCGCAGGTAGTCGACGTCGTACCCCACACCTCGGGTCCCGTAGCTGCCGAGGTAGGAGAGGTCCTTGCGCAGCTTGGCGCTGTTCACACCGGCGGCCGCCGCGAGGTCCTCGCTCGAGCAGACGGTCGTGCCCGCCTCGGACAGCGTGGTCAGCGCCCGCAGGTAGACGGGGAGTCGGGCCACGGTCGCCTCGGGAATCTCCCGGGCGGTGTCGTGGGACGTCCGTGCACTCACAACTGTCGTCTTTCCAGCCGCCGGACACAGGGTCGAGCCCTGAGGTGGGACAGGCCCGGCCCGAGCGGCGACGTTCACTGTAGGAGTTTGTGAACGCGAGAACAAAATCCCGCAGGGCGGTCGCCGCGACGAACGAGCGGCGGCGATGGCGCGGAGGGGTCGAGCCGAGGCACGACCGAGCGCGTCAGGACAGGGCAGCGCGGAGTCGGGCGGGGTCGACGCGCCAGTAGTCGTGCTGCTGACCGTCGACCAGGGTGACCGGCACCTCGTGGCCGAAACGACGCTCGAGCTCGGGGTCGCCGGCGATGGAGATCTCGTCGTAGTGCTCCCCCAGCTCGGCGCAGACCCGCTCGATCAGCACCCGCGCGTCATCGCAGAGGTGGCAGCCGGGGCGGGTGTAGAGGGTGACGCGAGCCGTCATTCGAGCAGCCCCAGCCGTCGGCGGCGCTCGATGCCGCGCAGCCGACCCTTCTGCACCTTGCCGGTGACCGTCAGCGGCAGCTCGTCGACGACCTCGATCCGCGAGGGCTGCTTGAACCGCGCCAGACGTACGGCGCAGTGGTCGCGGACCGCGTCGGCGACGCCGCCGGCCTCGCCCGCGGGTACGACGTACGCGACGACGGCCTCTCCGGTCGCCGGGTCGTCGACGCCGATCACCGCGGCCTCGGCGACCCCGGGAACCTCCCGGATGACGTCCTCGACCTCGACCGGGTAGACGTTGAAGCCGGAGACGATGACCAGCTCCTTGAGCCGGTCGACGAGGAACAGATCGCCCGAGGCGTCGAGGAAGCCGACGTCGCCGGTCGGCCACCAGCCGTCCGCGGCCGGGCCGTCGTCACCATCGGGCCAGTAACCGCTGAACATGTTGGCGCCGCGGATCCAGATCTCTCCCGAGTCGTCACCCTCCGGGGACTGGCCGACCTCGTCGAGGAGCTTGATCTCGATGCCCGGCAGGGCCGCACCGACCGAGCCGTTCTGGGGCTCGGCGCTGCACAGCGTGCTGGTCACGATCGGCGCCGCCTCCGTGAGGCCGTATCCCTGGTGGATCGGGATGCCGGTCGCCTCGGTGAACCGGTCCTTCAGCTCCGGCGAGAGCGGAGCCGAGCCGGACAGCATCAGCCGGACCGGGCCGAGGCGCTCGCGCAGGTGCTCCTGGGGCATCCAGTACGCGAACACCGGTGGCGCCACCGGAACGACGCTGACCGCCTCGTCGTCGATCAGGTCGAGGGTCGCCTGGGGATCGAAGCGCTCGACCAGTACGAGCTTGGCCCGGTGGCGCAGCACGCTGCCGAGCACGGCGTTGAGGCCGTAGACGTGGAACAACGGCAACACGCCGAGCACCACGTCGTCGCCGTGGATCATCGGCGGCTCGACCTCGGCCGCCTGCTCGATGTTGGCGAGCAACGCGCGGTGGGTGAGCATCGCCGCTCGCGGCCGGCCCGACGTCCCGCTCGTGTACAGGAGGCAGGCGAGCTTCTCGGGATCGGGCAGCGGAGGGACGGGCCGGGGGGCGGCGGCGCGGAGCGCGTCGTACGTCTGCTCGCCGTCCTCGGGCTCGGCACCCACGACGTACACCCGCGGGTCGTGCGACCGGTCGACGAGATCGGGGTCCAGCTCGTCGGTGTCGCCGGCGCGCGCGGCCCGCACCAGACGGACGGCGTCCCGCACGGTCGCGATCGTCTCCGCGTCCGCGAGCACCAGCCGCGACCCCGAGTCGGCGATCATCCGCGCGAGCTCACCGGACGTGGCTCGCGGGTTCACGGGTACGGCGACGACCTGCGCGCGCAGAACCCCGAGGTACGCCGTCACGAACTCGATCCGGTTGCCGATCGCGACCATCGCTCGTTGGCCGGCCACCACCCCGGCGGCGCCGAGACCGGTCGCCACGCGCGCCACCTCGTCCTCGAGCCCGCCCCAGGTGACGCTGCGCCCACCCGACTCCACCACGGCCAGCATCTCCGGGCGGTCGAGCGCCGCCTCGGCCACGAGCGAGGACACGTCGTGGGTGGACATGCGGGCAAGGATCGCACAGCCCGGTGACGACGATTCGACCCGGCGGAGTCGGCCGGACAGCCGCAGCGACGGGCGTGAGCGAGCGTGCTCGCGAGCCACCCCGACCAGCCCCTAGTGTTCGACCCGTGACTCCCGAGAAGAGCCGCAAGCCGCTGAACCTCCAACAGCGCTCGACTCTCGCCGGGGAGGCCGCCGCCGCGGCCGCCGAGGTGGAGACCGCACTGGCCACCCCGGCCGACCCGACGGCAGCCGCGTTCTTCGACGTCGACAACACGCTGATGCAGGGCGCGAGCATCTTCCACCTCGCCCGCGGGCTCCACAGGCGCAAGTTCTTCACGACCCGCGAGATCGTCTCGGCCGCCTGGAAGCAGGCCTACTTCCGGGTCGTCGGCGTCGAGGATCCCGAGCACGTCGCACAGACCCGGGTGAGCGCCCTGTCGTTCATCTCCGGCCACACCGTGCGGGAGCTGGAGAACCTCGGCGAGGAGATCTTCGACGAGGCCATGGCCCATCGGATCTGGCCGGGCACCCGGGCGCTCGCGCAGATGCATCTCGACGAGGGTCAGCGCGTCTGGCTGGTCACGGCCGCGCCCATCGAGATCGCCCAGATCATCGCCCGCAGGCTCGGCCTGACCGGGGCGCTGGGCACCGTCGCCGAGCACGTCGACGGCGTGTACACCGGCCGGCTGGTCGGCGACATGTTGCACGGTCCGGCCAAGGGCGAAGCGGTGCGGGCCCTGGCGGAGCGGGAGGGGCTCGACCTCGCCGCCTGCTCGGCGTACTCCGACTCGTACAACGACCTGACCATGCTCTCGCTGGTCGGCGACCCCTGCGCGGTCAACCCCGACCCCCGGCTTCGGGCCTACGCCAAGCGTCAGGGCTGGCGGATCCGCGACTACCGGACCGGGCGCAAGGCCGCCCGGGCCGGGCTCGTCGCGGCCGCGGTCGCGGGAGCCGCGACCGGAGCGGTCGCCGCAGGTGCCGCCGTACGGCGACGCCGGTAGCGAGGCTGCGGTACGGCTCGGGCTTCGAGACGGCCGGCAGTTTTTGTCACAGCGGGTTACACCTACGGCGTGTCGCACCTACCATGAAACGGCGCCAACCCCCTGGTGCTCGGGAGGAACACAGCCATGACGTGGGCACCCCACGACACGGCACGCGGACTCGACGACCTGCGCGCCGCCGTGCTCGGTGTCCTCGGCCTGCGACCACAGCCGGCCGGGGTCCCGTCCTGGATGCTGCTCAGCGAGGCACAGGTCAGCGGCGGTCCGCCGTCGGGTGGCGACTTCGACGACTCCGACCGGGCCGCCTCCTCGGAGGACTCCGAGGCCGAGCGCACCAGGCTGATCGCTCTCGTCGAGCTGGCACGGGGCGGCGACAGCGAGGCGTTCGGGCAGCTGTACGACCACTACCAGGGGTCGGTCTACCGGTTCGTCTACTACCGCACCCGGTCGCAGACGCTCGCCGAGGACCTCACGTCGGAGACCTTCCTCCGGGCCCTGCGCAACATGAGCGGTTTCCGGTGGCAGGGCAAGGACTTCGGCGCGTGGCTGATGACCATCGCCCGCAACCTGTGCACCGATCACTTCAAGGCGGGGCGTACCCGCCTCGAGCAGACCACCGAGGACATGGGCGTCCACGACGACGCCACCGAGGGCCCCGAGAACGCGGTCATGGCCGGGCTCACCAACGAGCTGCTGCTCGACGGCCTCCGGCAGCTCTCCGACGAGCAGCGCGACTGCCTGATCATGCGCTTCCTCCAGGGCCTCAGCATTGCCGAGACCGCCGAGGTGCTGGGCCGGAGCGAGGGGGCGGTCAAGCAGCTCCAGCTCCGCGGCGTGCGCAACCTCGCCAAGCTCCTTCCGGCCGGGTGGCGCGATGACTAGGCGGTCCAACGCCCGGGCGACAGCCACGAGGGACTTTGGTCCCGTAACCCGCTGCCGAGGCTGCTCGTTGAGCGGCGTGTCGGGCACTCGCCGCGACATTCGCGACCAGCATCGAGGTTCATCGTGACCAGGGGGCGACGCGCTCAGCAGTTCCACGAGCTCGTCGAGGGCAGCTCGACGGGCGGCGCACGCCTGCCCGAGTACGCCGATCTCCTCACGGTCGCGGGTGCACTCCGCGCCGTACCCGCACCGGTCGCCGACCCGGTGTTCGTGGCCACCCTCCGCGACCAGCTCGTGGCCGAGGCCGAGTCGGTACTGGCCGCGGCGGCCGCCGAGCGCGCCGACACCGACGCCCGCCTCCGGCTGCGCCCGACCACCCCCCAGCTCCGGCGCCGTCACCGTCGGCTGGCCGCCGTGGTCAGCGGGGTCGCGCTCGTGGGTGCCTCCGCGACCGTGGCCGTCGCGGCGCAGACCGCGCTGCCCGGCGACGGGCTCTACCCGGTCAAGCGCGGCCTGGAGAGCGCGCACGCCGAGCTCACCTTCGACCGTGGCGACCGCGCCCAGGTCCTGCTCGGCAACGCCGGCACCCGTCTCGACGAGGCACAGGAGCTCAGCCGGGAGCACGCCGACCCGGCCCTGGTCAACCAGGCCCTCGACGCGTTCACCCAGCAGGCGATCGACGGCTCCGACCTCCTGGTCTCGGACTACGAGGCGACCGGTGACCGCTCGTCGATGACCGCGCTGCGGACGTTCACCGCCACCAGCATGGATCGGCTGAAGGTGATGCAGTCCGAGGTCCCGCCGCAGTCCCTCGCTCCCCTGCTGCAGGCCGCCCAGGTGCTCGACCAGGTCCAGCAGACCTCGGTGCACACCTGCCCGTCGTGCCAGGGTCCGATGATCAGCTCGGTGCCGAGCGTGCTCCTGCAGGCGACCCAGGCGACGGTCGACTCCTGGCTGGTGGCGGCCCCACAGCCGCGTCACCACGGTCCGCTGCGGCAGGGCTCCGACGGCGGGCCGCTGCTGCCGCACCTGCACGGTCAGCTGCCACCGGCGAGCGTCACCGACCCGGGTACCTCGAGCGCCGACCCCGGCAACCCCGGGGCACCGATCGACCCCGGGGCACCGACCGCCGACGACGTCCAGCACACCGTCCAACACCTCACCGACGGGCTCACCCACGGTCAGCAGAACGACGTCGCCTCGACCGTCTCCGACACGGCGAACAACCTCCTCGACGCGGTGGGTGAGGCCGGCGACCAGGTGACCGGCCTCCTCGGCGACACCGTCGACGGGGTGGGAAGCCTGCTGCCGTCGCTCCCCTGATGCTCGGCGTACGGCGCGTCAGTGCCAGACCGAGGTCCGCTGCATCAACAGCGAGTACAGCGACTGCTGGATGGTCTCCCGCACCTGGTCGGTGACGTTGAACACCAGCATCGGGTCGTCGGCCGACCCCGCGTCGTACTCGTCGGTGCGGATCGGCTCGCCGAACTCCATCAGCCACTTCGACGGCAGCGGCACCAGCCCGAGCGGACCGAGCCACGGGAACAACGGTGTGATCGGGACGTACGGGATCCCGAGCAGCCGGGCCAGCGACGGCACGTTGCCGACCAGGGGGTAGATCTCCTCCGCACCGACCACGGACAGCGGCACGATCGGCACCCCCGTGCGCAGGGCCGCGGCGACGAACCCGCCCCGACCGAACCGCTGCAGCTTGTACCGCTCGGTGAACGGCTTGCCGATGCCCTTGAAGCCCTCGGGCCAGACCCCGACCAGCTCACCGCTGGCCAGCATCCGCTCCGCGTCCTCGTTGCAGGCCAGTGTCGCGCCGCCCTTGCGGGCGAGGCTGCTCACCAGCGGCATCCGGAACACCAGGTCGGCACCGAGGGGACGCAGGAACCGGCCGGTGTGCTCGTGGATGGTGAACATCGTCATCAGGCCGTCGACCGGCAGCGTGCCCGAGTGGTTCGAGACCACCAGGGCTCCTCCGTCGGTCGGCAGGTTCTCGACGCCCCGCGCCTCGATCCGGAACCACCGCTCGGCGATCGGCCGCAGGCTGGCCAGCAGGAGCTTCTCGGCGACCTCCTGGTCGAACCCGTACTCGTCGACGTCGTACTCGCCGGTCAGCCGCCGGCGCAGGAACGCCAGGAGCCGTGCCAGCTGCCGCTCCCAGTCGTCGCCGAACACCTGGACCGCTCCGGTCTGGAACGCCGCCAGCCACTCGCCCGGCGTGATGCCCGCCATCGGCGCACGATCGTGCGTGGTCGCGGCCGGGCGCCCGGTCCGGGCCTCGGGCTCCGCCGCAGGCGCCGGCGTACGGCGCGCCGCCGGCCGTGCGCCTCCCGCCAGGGTGCGGGACGCCTTCGACGGGCGGGCGCTGCCGGTGCCGCGGCCGGGCCGGCCGCCGGTTCCGATCGGGATGATCTCGGCGTCACCCACGGCCCGCTCCCGACGTCGCCCGACCGGGCAGGGTCGACGAGAGCCCGTCGAGCACGCGCTCGACCGGGCTGGCCGAGCGGCCCGTCGACGAGGCGAAGTCGGCGAACGCCTGCTCGGTCGTGAGCACGGGCTCGAACCCGAGCTCCGCGCGCATCCGGGAGGTGTCGATGCCCCGACCGAAGGTGAGGAAGCCGAGCTGCTCCGGTGAGAAGTCGGCCATCCGGGCTGACTTCAGCACCGCCGCGACGCCGCCGACGGCCGGCCGCACCAGCGGCACCGTGGGCTTGCGCAGGCGACGCACGGCCTGGGACAGCAACATCACCCCGTCGCCGGCGACGTTGAACGTGCCCGGCACATCGGTATGGACGCAGTGGGTGAGCACGCGCATCAGGTCGGTCTCGTGCACGAACTGCAGCCGGGGGTCGAAGCCGAGGACGGTCGGGATCACCGGCAGCCGGAAATACGACGTGATCGGGCTGGTCACGTGGGGGCCCAGGACGTTGGCCAGCCTGAGGGTGGTCACCCTGACGTCGGGGCGGCGGCGGGCGAAGCCGCGGACGTAGCCCTCGATCTCCGCGACGTCCTTGGCATAGCCGGAGCTGGGCTGGCGGCGCGGCTGCATGTCCTCGGTGAACATCGCCGGGTCGCGGCTGCTCGCGCCGTACACGGTCGAGGTGGACTTCACGACCAGGTGGCGGATGCTCCTGGACTTCTGGCAGGCCGCGAGGAGCTGCATCGTCCCGATGACGTTGAGCTCCTTCATCGTGCCGCGGCCGCCGGCGCTGCCGGGCGTGGCGATGACGCTCATGTGGACGACGGTGTCGACGTCCTCCTTCGCGATCACCTTGGCGATCACGGGGTTGCGGATGTCGGCGCGGACGAACGAGACGTCGCCGATGTCGCCCCGTGGCGGCACCGCATCGACACCGACCACGCGGGCGACACCGGGCTCGTCGGCCAGCCGACGCGCGAACCTGCGGCCGAGGTCTCGGGAGACCCCGGTGACGAGCACGACCTTGGTGTCGGCGTCCACGGCGTTCCCCCGGAGGTGGGGTCTACTTCCCGAGCTTGCGTCGCTGGACGCGCGTCTTCTTCAGCAGCTTGCGGTGCTTCTTCTTCGCCATCCGCTTGCGACGCTTCTTGATGACCGAACCCACGAATACCTCTTCCGTGCCGGCAGTGCAGACATGTCTGGGGGTCCCGACCGACGCCGGGACGACCCCGACAGCCTAACGGCCAGCGGGTGAGGCGCAGAATCGAGCGTCGGTGACGGAACGGCGGGCGTCAGCCGGCGCTGTAGAAGCTCTTGCGGAGGTACTCGTTGACGTCCTCCTCGGTCACCCGGAACGAGCGGCCGACCCGCACCGCGGGCAGGTCACCGCCGTGGACCAGGCGGTACACCGTCATCTTGGACACGCGCATCATCGCGGCCACTTCAGCCACGGTCAGGAACTTCACGTCGGAGATGTCTCCGGGCTCGTGGGCAGGCATCGCAGGCACCGTCTCTCTTGGCAGGCACGCACCGGCTTCCCCTCCGGTGACCTACGTCCCGCGCTTTCGTTGGTGAGAATAGGGCCTTTTGTGACTCGTGGGGAAGGAAATCCCTACAGAAACTCACGGTACCTACGCGTGTCGGGTTGAAACGGACGCGTATTTACTGTGTCGAACCGTCCGGAAGCGTCACGGCAACGGGTCCAGGCCGTGGCGCGGGAAGATCTCCTCACGCGTGGCCAGGATCGACCGGTCGAGCCAGGTCGCCGGATCGTAGCCCTCCGACCAGTCCCGGTACGCCGGGTCGCGGCCGTCGGTCATCCTGGACGGCGCCGTCCGGCCGAGGGTCTCCCGGATGTGAGCGCGCCACGACTCGGGGACCGCCGTGTCGGGCTCGATCGGCTGCCCGGCGACCACGGCCAACAGGTGGGTCCACGCACGCGGGACCACGTCCACCAGGGCATAGCCGCCCCCGCCGGTCGCCACCCAGCGACCCCCGGCGACCTCGTGGGCGAGGTCGTGCAGAGCGAGGTACGACGCGCGCTGCCCGTCGACGCTCAGCATCAGGTCGGCGAGCGGGTCGTCCCGGTGGCTGTCGCAGCCGTGCTGGCTCACCAGCACGTCGGGCGCGAACTCGCGGACCAGCGGTGGCACGACCGCGTGGAAGGCCCGCAGCCAGCCGGCGTCCGACGTCCCGGGCGGGAGGGCGACGTTGACCGCCGTCCCCGCGGCGTCCGGTCCGCCGCAGTCCTGCGGGAACCCGGTGCCCGGGAACAGCGCCTGGCCGGTCTCGTGCAGCGAGATCGTCAGCACGCGGGGGTCGTCGTAGAAGATCTGCTCGACGCCGTCGCCGTGGTGGACGTCGACGTCGACGTAGGCCACCTTCGGCACGCCCTGGGCGAGCAACCAGCGGATGCCGACGGCGACGTCGTTGTAGATGCAGAAGCCACTCGCGCGGTCGGGCATCGCGTGGTGGAGCCCCCCGCAGATGCTCACGCTGTGCAGGCTGTCGCCGCTCGACACCTGACGGACCGCCTCGACCGTGGCGCCGACCACGTGCGCGGCCGCGCGGTGCATGTCGCGGAACACCGGGTTGTCGTCGCTGCCGAGACCGTGGGTCGGCTCGAAGCCGGCAGGGTCGGCTCCCGCGCGCCTCACGGCGTCGATCAGCCCCGCCTCGTGCACGGTGCCGATCAGCTCGTCGTCGGCCACCGGTGCCGCGACCGTGGGCAGCGCGTCGAGCACGCCGAGGTCGGCGGCCAGGCGCATGGTGAGGTCGACCCGGATCGGGGACATCGGATGGCTCGGGCCGAAGTCGTACTCGGTCAGCGTCGGGTCGAACACCACCGTCGCGGGACCCCGGCACGCTGGCATGAGGCGGAGGCTACTCGTCCTCCCCCCAGTGACCCCGAGCGACGACCCCTGGAGACGCCGCGCGCCGCCGAGCCTCCGGGCCGCCGTGCCTCCCGCCGGCGGAGGTCCACCGGCTTCCTGCCTCAGACCTGCCTCTGTTCAGACCTGCCTCTATGATGGGCACGTGCTTCGGACCTCGAACCTCTGCTGGTGGCCCGCCTGACGGCGGACCCCGATCGAGCACACCCTCCTTCCACGGCCGCCCACGGGCGGCCGTCTCGCATTCCGGCACGTCGGCTCGTGGGCATCGACACCCATCACCCAGGAGCCCACCATGGACCGCACCCTCTCCCTGATCACGCCCACCGGTCGGCTGACGCTCGGCAACCACCTCGGCGCCCTGCGACGCTTCGTCGCCGCCCAGGACGAGTCGTCTCCCGATGACTGCTTCTTCGGCCTGTCCGACCTGCACGCGCTGACCACCCCGCAGGATCCGGCCGAGCTGCGGGCGACCGTCGCCGAGATGGCGACCCTGTTCCTCGCCGCGGGACTCGACCCGTCCCGGGCGACCCTGTTCCGCCAGAGCCAGGTGCCGGCGCACCGGGAGCTGGCGTACCTGCTGGAGTGCACGGCGTACACCGGCGAGCTGAACCGGATGATCCAGTTCAAGGAGAAGGGCCGCGGGGTCCCGTCGACGCGAGTGTCGCTGTACACGTATCCGGCGCTGATGGCCGCCGACATCCTGCTCTACCGGCCGTCGGTGGTGCCCGTCGGCGACGACCAGCGCCAGCACGTCGAGCTCACCCGCGACCTGGCGATCCGGTTCAACCACAGCTACGGGCCGGTGTTCGTCGTCCCGGAGGTGCGGACGCCGGCCGCGGGCGCGCGGGTGATGGACCTGCAGGACCCGGCCCGGAAGATGTCGAAGTCGATCCAGAACGACGCGGGCGTGATCCGGCTGACCGACCGGCCCGATGTCGTACGACGCAAGGTCGCCCGCGCCGTGACCGACTCCGACACCGGGCCGGACGCGGTGCGTTCCGCCGCGGACAAGCCCGGTGTGACCAACCTGCTGGACATCCTGGAGGCCTGTGGCGGGTCGGCCGACCGCATCACGACGTACGGCGCCCTGAAGTCGGCCGTCACCGAGGCGGTGGTGGCCACGTTGGAGCCGCTGCAGAAGAGGTACGCCGAGCTGGCCGATGACCCGGCGTACGTCGACTCGGTCTTCGCCGACGGCGCCGCGCGCTGCCGGGAGGTGACCGCCTCGGTGCTCGCCGACGCGACGGCCGCGATGGGGTTGTGAGGGGTTGGCTCCGTGCCGGATTCACCGCTCAAGCGGTGAATCCGGTGCTTATTGGCCGATGCAACCCCCCGGAAGCATCGGGAACGGCCAAGAAGGTCGGTCCGGGAGGGACCGGTCACGGGGTGTAGAGCCAGGCGTGGTTGGTGAGGGCGTCACCGGAGTAGCCCTGCGCGGAGTCGACGCCACCGAACACCAGCAGCGCGCGGTCGGTCCACACCGCGGTCGTGGCCAGGTCGGGGGTGTCGTCGGGGCGGGGGAGCTCCCAGACCCGGCCGGACCCGGTGTCGTAGACCTGGCCGTACGTCGCGACCCAGCGGCCGCCGGACGCGTTGACGGTCCAACCGTCGCCGTGGTCGGTCAGCCCGGACGGCAGGGGGCTCCAACTGCCTGTCGCCGGGTCGAGGATGCCGCCCTGCGGGTAGGACCGGCCCCAGCTGTCGGTCTCGCCGCCGTCCAGAGTGCCCGGCTCGGGGTCCACCAGCCGCGTGCCGGTCCAGAACCAGGCGTTGTTGCCGACCTGGCCGGTGGTGGGCAGACGGTGCCACGTGGTGCCGTCGTACAGATCCGCGGCCACGACGGGCGGCACCGACCCGTCACGCGGCACGTTCGCGGGGACGCCGGTCACGACCGGACCGGAGGACGTCGCGGTGATCCGGCGCTGGGTCAGCCGCGGCTGAATCCGGTCGCGCGGGATCCGCTCGTCCCACACGCCGCGTTCGGCGTCGTACATCGTGACGCGGCCGTCTCGGAACCCGTAGACGCGCTGGCCGACCGCCGACGGCAGGTCGGCGAGCAGCGTGGGGATCTCGGACCACTCGTCCCCGGCCGGGTCGTACACGAACAACCGGGAGCCGTGCTCCTGCCAGTGCCGGAGCACGACGCGACCGGCCGCGCTCAGCAGTCGGTCGCCCGGCCCCACCGTGACGGGTGCCGGTGCGATGCGATGCCAGGCGTCGGTGGCCGGGTCGTACGCCGCGCCGTCGCGGAGCTCGCGTGGAGCGGTGGCGCAGTCGGCGTTCGGGGGGCACGGGTCAGGGTCCCCGCCGACCACGACGACCTCACGGCCCGTCCACACGCTCAGCGCATCGGCCCGCGGCGAGAGCGGCGGGGTCGGCAGCTCGCGCCAGTGACCGACGCTGTGGGAGGGACCGACGGAGACCCGCCCCGTTCCCAGCAGGGTGCCGCCGACAGCCACGGCGCCGACAGCCACGGCGGCAGCTCCGACCGCGAGCCGGCGCCGCGTCCGCAGTCGTGCTCCGGTACGACGCGCCGCACCGACGTCGCCTCCCGACAGCTCGAGCGCGCCGAGGCGCTCGACGTACGCCTCCCGCACCTGCTGCTCGACGTCCATCACATCCCCTCTCCTGCCGGGCTCGGGTGGTCGAGCCGGGTGCGCAGTCCGGCCAGGGCGGCCGACGCCTGCGACTTCACGGTGCCTGGGCGGCAGCCCAGGACATCGGCGATCTGCTGCTCGCTCAGGTCCTCGTAGTAGCGGAGCACCAGCACCGCCCGCTGGCGCGGAGGCAGCGACGAGATCGCGCGCCACATCTCGTCGTGGGTGAGCGCGTCGTCCGCGGTCCCGGCAGCCGCGCGCTCCGGTGGCTCGGCGCTGGTGATCTCGTGCCTGCGCCGCGCCAGCCGCCGGTCGTTGAGCACCTCGTTGACGGCCATCTTGCGGAGGTAGGCCACCGGCGCCTCCATCCGCGAGATGCGGCGCCAGCTGCGGTACGCCTTCGCGAACGCGGTCTGCACGGCGTCCTCCGCGACACCGAGGTCACCGGAGACGGCGTACGCCGTGCGCACCAGGCGCGGCCACAGCGCGGCGTACACGGCGTCGTACTCCGGGACCGACATCGCACCTCCCCGTCTCGTTCGCACCTCAGGAACGTCGACGGGCCCGCGATCGGTTCGGTTCCCCGCTCACGGCGAGTGGATCCAGGCCCGGTTGGTCAGCACCCGCCGCAGCCCGTCGTACGTCGCGCCCCCGAACACCACGAGCCGGCCCCCGGCCCAGACCTGCGTGCTCCCGTGCCGCGCCGCGGGAATGGGGAGGGCGGGTGTCCGGGCCAGCGGCGTGCTCCGCACGTGCGCCAGCCGGCGCCAGCGGATGCCGTCCCACCGGTCGGCGAGGAGCCGGTGCGGGTGCGCCGCGGCGTACCCCGTGACCACGGTGCCGGCCGAGCTCGCGAGGACTCTCCGTCCGCGGAGCGCGGGCTCGAGCGGATCGGCAGGAAGAGGCGTCCACCGGTCGAGCTGCACGCTGTAGACGACCACGTGTCGCCCGGAGACGGCGTACACCTCGGAGCCCAGCGCGGACGGCACCGACGGGTGTGGAGGCAGGTGTCGCAGCCGGGACCACGCGTCGACCCTCGGGTCGTAGCGCCACCAGGCCGCGGGTCGCCCCTCCCGGGTGTGCCGCAGCACGGCGACGCCCGCGGCGGCCACGACGTGGTCCCGGTCCGTGACCGCGAGGGGCATCCGGAGATGGCGCCACATCCCGCTGCGGAGGTCGTACGTCGCACCGTCGCGCAGCGCGGACCCTTGTCGTCCGCCCAGCACCAGCACCCGGTGGCCGACGCGGACGCCCAGCGCGTCGGTTCGCGGCGACAGGGGTGGCGTCGCGAGCTGCTGCCAGCGTGCGAACGGGTGCGCTGTCACCGGTTGGTCGCTGCCGGACAGCAGGACCGCGCCGACCGCCGCGCCGAGGAGAATCGCAAGGACCCGGGGAAGGGCCCGGCTCAACCTCGGACGGAACATCGCGGCCTCCTCGACCGGAGCCTAGACCGGCGGCACCGCGCCGCGCGCCCCCGTCAGGAGCCCTCGGCGAGCTCGGCCGAGCGATTGCGGGCAGCCTCCATGGCCGCCAGGAACGCGGCGCGGACCTTGTGCACCTCGAGCTCGCGGAGTGCGGCCGCCGTCGTACCACCGGGCGAGGTGACCTGCTCGCGGAGCACCGTCGGATGGGTGCCGGTCTCACGCAGCATCTTGGCGGAGCCGACGAGGGTCTGGACGACGAGCTCGGTGGCGGTGGCGCGTGGCAGCCCCAGGTGGACGCCCGCCTCGATCATCGACTCGACGACGAAGAACACGTACGCCGGGCCGGTCCCGGAGATCGCGGTGACCGCGTCCATCTGCTTCTCGGGCACCCGCAGCACCCGGCCGGTGGAGCCGAGCAGCTCCTCGGCGATGGCGAGGTGCTCGTCGTCGCAGTGCGAGCCGGGCGCGATCGCGGCCATCCCCTCGTCGACCAGGGCGGGAGTGTTCGGCATGACCCGGACGACCGGGACACCCTGGGGCAGCCGCGACTCGAGGAACGCCGTGGTGATGCCGGCCGCGAGCGAGACGACGAGCTGGCCCGGCCTGACCGCTGACCCGATCTCGTCGAGCAGGGCAGCCATGTCCTGCGGCTTCACCACCAGGGCGATCGTGTCGGCGCGCTTGGTGGCGTCGAGGTTGGAGACCACGGCCACGGCATACCTCTCCTCCAGCTCGCGTGCGCGTTCGGGACGCTTCTCGCCGACCAGGAGGTCCGATGCTGGACGGCCGGCGCGGATCAGGCCCGACAGGCGCGTCTCTCCCATGACCCCGGCGCCGAGGATGGCGGTGACGTGGGGCGTGGTCATGGTTCGCCTCTACTTCTTGGAGATCAGGGACCGGACGAAGAATGTCAGGTTCTGCGGTCGCTCCGCGAGACGTCTCATGAGGTACCCGTACCACTCG
>DATAOY010000007.1:0-4671 GCA_036265495.1 Nocardioides sp.
TCTCGATGAGGTCGTAGAGGCTCTCCGCCTCGAGCTCGTCCCGCTCGCGGGCGTCGCCGGCGGAGTCGGCGGACGGGATGGCCCAGCCGTCCTCGCCGTCGTAGTACTCGTTCCACCAGCCGTCGAGGATCGACAGGTTGAGGCCGCCGTTGAGCGCCGCCTTCATGCCGGACGTGCCACAGGCCTCGTAGGGCCGCAGGGGGTTGTTCAGCCAGACGTCGCAGCCGGGGTAGAGCGGCTGCGCCATCGCGATGTCGTAGTTGGGCAGGAACACGATGCGGTGCCGGACCTCGGGGTCGTCGGCGAAGCGGACGATCTCCTGGATCAGCTTCTTGCCGCCGTCGTCGGCGGGGTGGGCCTTGCCCGCGATGATCAGCTGCACGGGCCGCTCGGGATGGAGCAGCAGCCTCTTGAGCCGGTCGGGGTCGCGCAGCATCAGCGTCAGCCGCTTGTACGACGGGACGCGCCGCGCGAAGCCGATCGTCAGCACATCGGGATCGAGCACGTCGTCGACCCAGGTCAGCTCGGCGGCCGGGATGCCCCGCCTGAGGTTGGACTTCAGCAGCCGCTGGCGGGCGTCGAGCACGAGCCGCTCGCGCAGCTGACGCTTGACCGACCAGATGTCGGCGGACGGGGTGTGGTCGACGGCCTCCCAGAACGAGTCGACCGCGTCGGCGTCGCCGTTCGCTCCGTGCCGCTCCGCCAGGTCGAACACCTCGCGCCCCACCCACGTCGGTGCGTGCACGCCGTTCGTGATCGAGCTGATCGGCACCTCCGCCTCGTCGAAGGCCGGCCACAGCCCGTGGAACATCTCGCGGCTGACGTGTCCGTGCAGCTGCGAGACGCCGTTCGCGCGCTGCGCCAGGCGGAATCCCATCACCGCCATGTTGAAGACCGTCGGGTCGCCACCGACGTAGTCCTCGGCGCCGAGCGCGAGGATCCGCTCCAGCGGGACCCCGGAGACCGGCCCGGCGGTGCCGAAGTACTGCTCGATCAGCTCCCGGGAGAAGCGGTCGATCCCGGCCGGCACCGGCGTATGGGTGGTGAAGACGGTGGACGCCCGGGAGACCTCGAGCGCGGTCGGGAAGTCGAGCTTCGGGCCGCCCTCCTCGACGGTCAGCTCGCGGATGCGCTCCAGGCCGAGGAACCCGGCGTGACCCTCGTTGGTGTGGAAGACCTCGGGCTCCGAGGCACCGGTGATGCGGGCGTGCACACGCAGCGCCCGGACGCCGCCGATGCCGAGCAGGATCTCCTGGCGGAGACGGTGCTCCGAGGTGCCGCCGTACAGCCGGTCGGTCACGTCGCGATAGTGGTCGGGGTTGCCCTCGACGTCGGAGTCGAGCAGCAGCAGCGGCACGCGTCCGACCTGGGCGACCCAGATCTTGGCCAGCAGCTCGGGACCGCCCGGCATCGCGATGGAGATCGTGGCGCGCGCGCCGTTCTCCTCGCGGAGCAGCGAGATCGGCAGCTCGTCGGGGTCGAGCACGGGGTACTGCTCGAGCTGCCAGCCCTCGCGCGACAGCGACTGCTTGAAGTAGCCCGCGTGGTAGAGCAGGCCGACCCCGACCAGCGGTACGCCGAGGTCGCTGGCGGCCGTGAGGTGGTCGCCGGCCAGGATGCCGAGGCCGCCGGAGTACTGCGGCAGCACCGCGGTGATGCCGAACTCCGGGGAGAAGTAGGCGATCCGCGTGGGCGCCTGGTCGCCGGCCCTGCGGCCGTACCACCGCTCACCCCCGAGGTAGGCGTCGAGGTCGGCCTTGGCCGAGCCCAGCCGGTCCAGGAAGCCCTGGTCGGAGGCCAGGTCCTCGAGCCGCTCCGGCGTCACCGCACCGAGCAGGCGCACCGGATCGTGCTTGGTCGACTCCCAGATGCCCGGGTCGACCTCGGCGAAGACGTCCTGGGTGGGTGGGTGCCACGACCACCGCAGGTTCCCGGCGAGATCGCCGAGCGCGGACAGTGGCGGGGGCAGCACCGGACGGACGGTGAATCGACGGATCGCACGCACCCGAGGACGGTAGCCGAGAACGACTTGATCGTTCCAATTCCTCCGGCACCCGGCGTTGCGATGCTCGTCACGGCCGTTCCGGGGCAGGTGACGCTCGCCTTGCGTGCTGGATGCCGATTCGGAAGGGTGACGAGCATGGTCGGACGTATCCCCATCATGGGCGTGATGCCTCTGGTCGATCTCGGTCGGCTGCCCGCGAAGGCGACCGCGGGTGAGCCTCAGCCGGTCTCGGCGACGGTGTTCCGCGAGGGACACGACAAGCTCGGGGCGGAGGTCGTGCTCGTCGCCCCGGACGGCTCGCGGCGGCCACCGGTGCGGATGCGGCCGGACGGCGAGATCCCCGATCGGTACGTCGCCTGGGTCACCCCCGACGCCGAGGGCGCCTGGACCTTCGAGATCGACGCGTGGTCCGACCCGCTCGCCACCTGGGAGCACGCGGCCGGGCTGAAGATCCCGGCCGGCGTCGACGTGGAGCTGATGTTCACCGAGGGCGGGCTGCTCCTCGACGAGGTCGCGGCCGACCCCGGGCTCGACGCTCGGGAGAAGGAGATCGTGGCCGGCGCGGCGTCCGCGGCCCGCGACGCCTCGCGCCCGGTCGAGGCGCGACTCGCGGCGCTGCAGTCCCCCGACCTCGTCGCCGTCCTCGAGGCGCACCCGATCCGGCGGCTGCTCACCGTGGAGGGTCCCTATCCGCTGTACGCCGACCGGCCACGCGCGTTGTTCGGCAGCTGGTACGAGTTCTTCCCGCGGTCGGAGGGCGCGACGCACGACAAGACCGGGAAGGTGGTCAGCGGCACGTTCACGACAGCCGCCAAGCGCCTCGACGCCGTGGCCGAGATGGGCTTCGACGTGATCTACCTGCCGCCGATCCACCCGATCGGCAGGGTGAACCGCAAGGGCCCCAACAACACCCTCGACCCGGGCCCCGACGACCCGGGCTCCCCGTGGGCGATCGGCAACCCGGACGGCGGCCACGACGCCGTGCACCCCGACCTCGGGACGCTCGAGGACTTCGACGCGTTCGTGACCCGGGCCAACAGCCTGGGCCTCGGGGTCGCGCTCGACCTCGCGCTCCAGTGCGCTCCCGACCACCCCTGGGTGACGTCCCATCCCGAGTGGTTCACCACGCAGGCCGACGGCACGATCGCGTACGCCGAGAACCCGCCGAAGAAGTACCAGGACATCTACCCCCTGAACTTCGACAACGACCCGACCGGGATCTGCCGCGAGGTCCTCCGCGTCGTCCGGCACTGGATGAAGCACGGCGTCCGGATCTTCCGCGTCGACAACCCGCACACCAAGCCGGTGGCGTTCTGGGAGTGGCTGCTGCGCGAGATCCGGCGCACCGATCCCGACGTGCTGTTCCTGGCCGAGGCGTTCACCCGTCCGGCGATGATGTCGGGGCTGGGCGCGATCGGCTTCCATCAGAGCTACACGTACTTCACCTGGCGCACGGCGAAGTGGGAGATCGAGGACTACCTCCGCGAGGTCTCCCACGAGACCAGCCACCTGATGCGGCCGAACTTCTTCGTGAACACCCCTGACATCCTGCACGCATATCTGCAGTACGGCGGGCCGGCCGCGTTCAAGGTGCGGGCGGTGCTGGCGGCCACCGGCTCCCCGAGCTGGGGCGTGTACGCCGGCTACGAGCTGTTCGAGCATGTCGCGGTGCGCCCGGGCAGCGAGGAGTACCTCGACTCGGAGAAGTACCAGATCCGGATCCGCGACTGGGACGCCGCGGACCAGGACGGCCGCACCCTCGCGCCGTACCTCACCACGCTGAACGCCGTACGCCGGGCGCACCCGGCCCTGCAGCGGCTCCGCAACATCGTCATCCACTCCAGCGACGACGAGAACGTGCTGGTGTTCAGCAAGGGTGGTTTCGCGACGGCCGCCAGGGCGACCTCCTCGACCACCGAAGAGGACGACCTGGTCCTCGTGGTGATCAACCTCGATCCGCACGCCGCGCGCGAGACCATGGTCCACCTCGACCTCCCGGCGCTCGGGCTCGACTGGCACGACAGCCTGGCCGTGCACGACGAGATCACCGGGCAGGACTGGCACTGGGGCCAGCACAACTACGTCCGCCTCGACCCGGGCGTCGAGCCCGCCCACCTGCTGACGGTGCGGAGGACGGCATGAGCCAGGCGTCCTCGACCGGCACGACGTTCGGCGGCAACCAGAGCACCATCGTCGGGTCGACAACGGAGCAGGAGCAGCCCGACTGGTACCGGACCGCGGTCTTCTACGAGGTCCTGGTGCGGTCGTTCCGCGACGCCAACGCCGACGGCACCGGCGACTTCCGCGGCCTGATCGAGAAGCTCGACTACCTCAAGTGGCTGGGCGTCGACTGCCTGTGGGTGCCACCGTTCTTCACCTCGCCGCTGCGCGACGGCGGGTACGACGTGGCCGACTACACCTCGATCCTCCCCGAGTGCGGCACCGTCGACGACTTCCGCGACTTCGTCGCCGCCGCGCACGAGCGCGGCATGCGCGTGATCATCGACTTCGTCATGAACCACACGAGCGACGCTCACCCGTGGTTCCAGGCCTCCCGCAGCGACCCCGAGGGGCCGTACGGCGACTTCTACGTCTGGTCCGACACGGACGAGATGTACGAGGAGGCGCGGATCATCTTCGTCGACACCGAGCCGTCGAACTGGACC
>DATAOY010000008.1:0-3613 GCA_036265495.1 Nocardioides sp.
TCTCGGCTTCGACGAAGAAGCGGGCGTGGGCGGGACTGCGCAGCCGGATCACCGCTGGCCCGGACGTGGCGGCCTCCCACGCCCGCATCTCTGCGCGCTTCCTCCGGAACGACGTGAAGTGCCAGACGACCAGCGAGTCCCGGGCGAACACGGTGCGCCACGACTCGTGGTTGCCGTTGCAGATCTCCTGCTGACCGATGATCCGGGTCGCCGTACGTCGAAGCAGACGCGTCAGGCTGATCAGCCGCGCGAAGTCCAGGGCTACCACCAGGTCCGCTCGCTCGTGGGTGAGGTGACGCCACCCCCCGTACCCGGAGTCCAGGATCCAGGAGTCTGTCCCGGTCAGGGCGTCGAAGTGGGCGAGCTGCTCGTCCTGGGGCATCGGCACCCAGCCCGGCCCCCAGCAGATGTCGTCGACGCTGGTCCAGGGAATGCCGGTCAGCTTCGACAACTGCCGCGCCATGGTCGACTTGCCGGAGCCGGTGGCGCCGTACACCAGGATCCGGTGCGCGTCCCCCACGCGGTCGGTCTCAGGCACCCGGTGATGGTACGCGCGCGTTCGGCTACCGCACCGAGGTGACGAGCTCGGCGGCCCGGCATCATCGCTCTCCGGGTCACCGTCGCGAGACAGGGCTCGGCGCCGCACCCGACCGGACACTCGAAGGAGGCAGGGTGGGCGTTGCCGAGGCCCTCATCAAGCGGCTCAGGCGCCCACGTGGTGGATCACGAAGTCCGGGTAGACGTACCGGCCCGGGCTGTCGCTGATCTCGTGAGCCGCGCGTTGCAGGTCTCGCAGCTGGTCGACGGACATCTCGAGTGGAGGCTCATCCGGTTGGTAGATGGTGCGGATCGGGTAGTCCACGCCCGGGGTGGTGGTCATCTCGATGTGGCAGCCCAACACGTGGCCGACTGTGTGTGTCTCGGCGAAGGCGACCAGCCGGTCGATGGTCGCGACGAAGGCGGGCCGGTCCCTGACGTACAGGCGGCCCGGGTAGACGGTGTCGCCGGTCAGCAGCAGTCCCGTGAAGCGGTCGTAGAACGTGACGGCGGCCGAGTCGTGACCGGGGCTCGCGATGCAGTCGAGCACCCGGACCCCCAGGTCGAGGGTGGCCGGCAGGTCCAGGTCGTCGGTGAGCCCCAGGTAGTCGTAGACGTCGAGGCGGCTCGCGGGCACGACCGTGGTGTCCGGACGGTCGACGAACTGCCCGTCAGCAGCGACGTGGTCGTGGTGGGAGTGGGTGTGCAGCACCACGAGCTCGTAGCGGTCTCGGGGATGCTTCTCCAGCCACTCGGCCACCAGGTCGTCGACCACGTCGCGCAGCGGGAAGAACTCGGCGGACTCGGTGGCCCCGGTGTCGATGAGGACGCCGCGGGCGTCACCGAACAGCAGGAACATGAAGGGCGCCTCGTAGTCGATCGCCTTGTTCTGTCGCAGGATCACGCTGTGCTCGTCATACCAGTGGATCTGGATGTCGGGGTCGGTGTTGTGCTTCGCCGACACCGAGCCGTGGATCCAGCGGACCCCCAGCGGGCGGCCCGGGACCTCGGGCGCGGAGGGCCGGAGGCCGGTCGACTCACAATCAGGTGTCACGTGTCCTCCCTCGGGGCAGGGTGGTGAAGGCCGGGGCTCGGGGCTCAGCCGCGCGCCCGGACCTCGGCGCGGGGACGGTGGAGCGACTCGTGGACGGCGGCCACCACGTCGTCGACGCCCGCCACGCACCGCGCGAGGGCCACGTCGTGCACGTCGACGACGAGGCCTGCCACGATGGCATCGCGGACGCCGCGCCACGCCTCGCCGACCAGGACGAGCTGGGTGGCGTCCGGCTCGGTCTGGGCAGCGGCCCACACCATGGCGGCCTCACTGAGGGTTCCGATGCCCCCTGGCAGGGCGACGACGACGTCGGCGGCCAACAGGTGCCGAAGCCGCTCGGCGTAGTCCACCGACCACCGGAGCTCGGCGTTGCTCGCGTGCGGGGTCAGGTGCTTCCAGTCCGACATCGGCAGCCCGACCGTGTGTCCACCGGCGGCGGCCGCGCCGCCCGAGGTGGCGCCCATCAGGCCGCCGTAGCCGCCGGTCACGACGGTCCAGCCCTCGGCCGCGAGGGCTCGCCCGAGACGTTCGGCGTCGGCGTACCGCGGGTCGTCGGCGCCGATCCGGGCCGAGCCGATGACCCCGACCTCCACCGTGCGGTCGGAACGTGTCTCAACCGGAGACGAGCTGGTAGCCACGGAGCCCCTTCTTCTCGTTGAGGGTGATGATGACACCGCGCAGGACGCCCTCGCTGTACTCGCTGCCCGGGTTGAGCGCCACGGTGCGGCCGATCTTGGCTTCGCCCCGCGACTCGTGGATGTGCCCGTGCAGGCTCAGCATGGGCTGGTACGTCGCGATCGCGTCACGCACCGCCGAGCTGCCGACACCGGTGATCACGGGTGCACCCCCCCTGACCACGGGCCGGAACTCGGCATCGAGCTCCATCGCCTGGTCGATCGGGGTGTCCTTCGGCGGGACGTGGAGGTTGAAGATCGCCCGGTGGGGGTCGGCCAGCTTCGAGACCTCGTCGTCGATGACCTTGCGCAGGTCGTCCTCGTCGAGCTCGCGGGGCGAGTCCCACGGCGTGCGGTTGGAGTAGCCGACCGAGATCATCGAGAAGCCGCCGGGGAGCTCGACCACTGTGCCGTCCGGGTTGACCACCGTCTCGCTGCCCGAGAGCAGGTCGTCGACGAACAGCGGATCGTCGTTCCCGGGCGCGAAGATCACCTCGATCCCGCTGCCCCCGAGGCGGTCCTCCGCCATGTCGACCCAGCGACTCATCGTCTCCGAGATCAGCTTGCGGAACAGCTCGTCGACGGCGGTCGGGTCCTCGCGCAGGGCGGCGACCTCGTCGGGTGTCATCGGGTGCGGGTAGAAGCCGGCATCCGCGATGAACTTGTTCAGCCCGTGCAGTCCGGTGGAGTCCACGGTCCGGCGGCGGCCGAACAGGTACGCGGCGAACTCGTCCGGTCCTTCGCGTACGACGGGCACGATCATCTTGCCGGTGATGTCACCGCCCATGACCACGGCGTCGACGCCGTAGAACTTGCCGGCGTTCAGGAACTTCCGCAGGCACACGTCCGACCCGTGGATGTCAGTGGCGAAGAAGACCTTGACGTCCTTCATCCTTGCGCTCCTCCTACTTCCTCGGGCAGCTCGTACCACGGTGCCTTGCGGCCGACCACGCTCCGGGCCTTCCATCTCATCGATTTCGGCGACGTCCGCAGCGAGGCGTCGATCTCGTCGATGCGGCGCTCGACGAGATCGGCGTCGGCCGGGTCGAGCAGCTCAGAGGCAGCGGTCCGCACCCGGACCAAGTTGTCCGTGACGGTGGTGTACCAGCCCCAGTCGCCGGACGTGACCGCACGCAGTCGGTCGAGCGCCAACGCGTCGCCGAGCTCGCCGGCGGGCGCGCCGATATCGACGACGTCGTGGGTCAGCACGAGACGTACGGCGTCGACGAGGTCCTTGCGGTTGACCTCGTGGATCTGGAGCTTGGTCAGCAGCAGGTCCGCGGCGTCGAGGGACTGCGC
Source organism: Nocardioides sp. (assembly GCA_036265495.1). Lineage (GTDB taxonomy): Bacteria > Actinomycetota > Actinomycetes > Propionibacteriales > Nocardioidaceae > Nocardioides. The sequence goes on from DATAOY010000008.1 coordinate 3,565, forward strand.
GTGCAGGTGCAGCCGGTCGGACAGTTCGAGCCGGTGGCACATCGCGAAG
>DATAOY010000009.1:0-5226 GCA_036265495.1 Nocardioides sp.
AGGCCCTCGATGTCGAACGCGCCACGGCTCGCCACGTGGTAGACCCGCTCGAGCAGCTGGGCCGGGCAGGCCCGGGTGTTGGGGCAGCGGAGGTCCTTGTCACCCTGCTTCTGCTGGACCAGCGCCGTGCCGCACGACGGGCAGACGATCGGCATCGCCCACTTCTCGAGGCCCTTCGGCCGGAGCGCCAGCACCGGCCCGACGATCTCGGGGATGACGTCGCCCGCCTTGCGCAGCACGACGGTGTCGCCCGGACGGACGTCCTTGCGAGCCACCTCGTGGGCGTTGTGCAGGGTCGCCCGCTCGACCGTCGAGCCGGCGACCTTGGTCGGCTCCATCACCCCGAACGGCGTCACCCGGCCGGTGCGGCCGGTGTTGACCTCGATCGAGAGCAGCTTGGCGTTGACCTCCTCGGGCGGGTACTTGAACGCGATCGCCCACCGGGGGGCGCGTGAGGTGGATCCGAGCCGCCGCTGAAGCGCCACCTCGTCGACCTTGATCACGACGCCGTCGATCTCGTAGGGGACGATCGTGTGCCGGTGCTCCCCGACGTTGTCGATGTAGGCCTGCACCTTCGCCAGCGAGGGCAGCACCTCCACCTTGTCGGACGTGGGCAGACCCCAGGCCTGCAGGGCGTCGTACGCGGTCGACTGCGACACGGGGTCGAAGCCCTCGCGCGCACCGATGCCGTGGCAGACCATCCCGAGGTCACGGGACGCCGTGACGCGGGGGTCCTTCTGCCGCAGCGATCCCGCGGCGGCGTTGCGGGGGTTGGCGAAGACCGGCTTGCCGGCGTCGGTCATCGTCTCGTTGAGCCGCTCGAACGCCTCGGCCGGCAAGAACACCTCGCCGCGCACCTCGAGCAGGGCCGGGACCGGGAAGTCGTCCGTACCGGTGAGCCGGTGAGGCACGGAGTCGATCGTGCGGACGTTGGGTGTGACGTCCTCACCGGTGCGGCCGTCACCGCGGGTGAGGGCCCGGGTCAGCCGGCCCTTCTCGTAGAGCAGGTTGATCGCGAGCCCGTCGACCTTGAGCTCGCAGAGCAGGGCGGGGTCGTCCACACCGTCGCGCGACAGCCGCGCGTGCCACGAGGCCAGCTCGTCGTAGGAGAACGCGTTGTCGAGGCTCTCCATCCGCTGCAGGTGGTCGACCGCGGTGAAGTCGGTCGAGACGGCGCCGCCGACCTGCTGCGTCGGCGAGTCGGGGGTGCGCAGCTCGGGGAACTCCTCCTCGAGCACCTGGAGCTCACGCAGGCGACGGTCGTAGTCCCCGTCGTCGAGCGTCGGGTCGTCGAGCACGAAGTAGCGCCAGCGGGCGTCCTCGATCTCCTCGCTCAGCTGACGGTGTCGGTCCTTGGCCTCGGGAGTCGCCGACTGCGGTTCGCCCATGCCCCCTATCCTGCCAACGACCGCCGACACGCGACGACCCCGGCAACCGCCGGCCAACCCCCTGGGCCAACCGCCGGGGCAACCGCAGGCGGACCGCCCGTCCGGAGGCGCCGACGTACCGAACACAGCCCGTGGAGACGACCGTGACCGACCAGGCCCTCACCGGACACGACTCGGTCGACGCGCCCACGGCCATGGTCCTGGTCCTGCACGGAGGCAAGGACCGGTCGCGCGCCCCCGTCACCCGGCGCAGCCTCTCGTGGCAGCGCGGGGCCGCCCTGCGCCGTACCCTCGGCCGGCGGCTGCACGACGCGGGAGTCGGGGTCCGGCTGCTCCGCTACCGCTCGGTCGGCTGGAACGGCGACGGCGCCGACAAGATCGCCGACGCGTACTGGGCGCTCGACACGATCCGCGAGGCGGTCGGTGAGGTCCCGGTCGTGCTGGTCGGGCACTCCATGGGCGGTCGTACGGCGTGCCGCGCGGCCGACCACCCGCTCGTCCGCGGCGTCGTCGCCCTCGCCCCCTGGCTCCCCCCGGGCGAGCCGGTCTCCGCCCTGACCGGCAGGGAGCTCCACGCGGCGCACGGGCGCCGCGACCGGATCACCCGCGCCCGCGACACCCGGGCGTACGTCGAGCGCGCCCGCATCGTCGCGACCGCTGCGTCCTTCACCGACATGGGCGAGCGTGGCCACTACCTCCTGACCGGCATCCACGCCTGGAACGAGCTCGCCGTCGACCGCATCGGCCGCATCCTCGCGCACACCCGCGGCTGAGCCCGTCGAGAGCTCTGCGGGCGTCCCCGGGAGGGTGCCGGTGTGGGTTCGTCCGGACCCCGGATGAAACCGATTTGTTTCATCCGCGCCGGGCCGCTACCGTCGCCATGGAACGAAACCGTTTCGTTTCATCTCCGCGCACGACAGGTGACCACCGGATGACCCCCGAAGCCGCAGCCGCCGCCCGACCCCGTGTCGAGGGCGACCGGGAGCAGGAGATCCTCGAGGCCGCCCTGGAGGTCCTCGCCGAGCACGGCTACGACCGGCTCACCATGGACGCGGTGGCCCAGCGGGCGAAGGCCTCCAAGGCGACGCTCTACCGGCGGTGGAACTCCAAGGCGACCCTCGTCACCGAGGCACTGGCGCGCACGAAGCCGGTGCCTCCGGTGCCCGACACCGGCGACCTCCGCGGCGACCTGATGGCCGCGTTCTGCGGCATGGGGGGGCTCACCGACCACGACACCACCTCGACGCTCGGGGCCGTGATCACCGCGGTCACCACCGACCCGGAGTTCGCCGCCGAGTTCCGCAAGCAGGTCGTGGGTCCGAAGGCGCAGGCCTCCCGCATCGTCTTCGAGCGAGCCCGCGATCGCGGTGAGCTGCGCGACGACATCGATCTCGACATCGTCGTCCCGGCGCTCGCCGGCATCGTGCTCCACCGCCTGTTCATCCTCGGCGAGCAGCCCGACGCGGCGCTGATCGAGCGCGCCCTCGACCAGATCATCCTGCCGGCTGTCAGACCGCAGGCCTGAGAGCCGTCAAGAAGTCAAACGAAGCAGAGAAGCAGAGAAGTTAGGAAACGCATGTCCGACATCACCGAAGCCGTCGGCACTCCCGAGCCGGAGGTGGACACCTCCGACCGGAGAGAGCACCTCGGCTGGGCGCTGGTGCTCATCTGCATCGCCCAGCTGATGGTGGTCCTCGACGCCACGATCGCCAACATCGCCTTGCCCTACATCGGCAAGGACCTCCACATGTCCGGGACGAACCTCACCTGGATCGTCACCGGCTACTCACTCGCCTTCGGCGGCCTGCTGCTGCTCGGCGGCCGTCTCGGCGACCTCTACGGCCGCCGCCGGGTCTTCATGACCGGCCTCACCGTCTTCGCGGTGGCGTCCCTGCTCGGCGGACTCGCGCAGAGCGAGGCGCTGCTGCTGGGGGCCCGGGGCCTGCAGGGCCTCGGCGCAGCGCTGGCCTCGCCGGCGGCGCTCGCGCTGATCACCACCACCTTCCCGGCCGGACCCGCGCGCAACCGCGCCTTCGCGGTGTACGCCGCCATGTCGGGCGCCGGCGCGGCCGTGGGCCTGATCCTGGGTGGCTGGCTGACCGGGCTGGACGTCAGCCTGTTCAACCCGCAGGACGGCTGGCGGCTGACCTTCCTGATCAACGTCCCGATCGGTCTGGTCGCGGCACTGCTGGCCCCGCGGTTCCTCCGCGAGTCCGAGTCCCACCCCGGCCAGCTCGACGTACCCGGTGCGCTGGCCGGAACCGGCGGGCTGCTCGCGCTGGTCTACGGACTCACCCGGGCCGGCAACGCGGCGTACGGGTGGAGCGACAGCCTGACCGTCGCGTCGCTGCTCGCCGGCGTCGTCCTGCTCGTGCTCTTCTTCATGGTCGAGTTCCGTGTCGAGCACCCACTGCTGCCGTTCCGCATCTTCATGAACCGGACCCGCGCGGCGAGCTTCGTGGCGATGATGCTGCTCCCGGCCGCGATGTTCTCGATGTTCTTCTTCCTGAGCCTCTTCATCCAGAACGTCATGGGCTACAGCCCGCTCAAGGCCGGTTTCGCCTTCCTGCCGTTCAGCATCTGCATCATCATCAGCGCCACGATCGTGTCCAACCTGGCCAACCGGATCGACCCCCGCTACATCGCGGGCGTGGGCACCCTGATGGCGTCGGCCGCGCTGTACGGCTTCACCAGGCTGGGCGTCCCCGACAGTGGGGCGGACGTCCTCCACGTGGCGAGCACCGGCCAGTCCCTCGGGTCGGACGTGAGCTACTGGACCCAGATCCTGCCCTTCGTCTGCCTGATGGCGCTCGGCATGGGTGCGGTGTTCGTACCGCTCACCCTGACCGCCGTCCACCACGTGCGGGCCGAGGACTCCGGGGTCGGCTCGGGGGTGCTGAACACGATGCAGCAGGTGGGCGGCGCGCTCGGCCTGGCGGTCCTGTCGACCGTCGGCAGCCACTTCACCAACGAGCACATCACCCGGATCGCGCCGACCATCGCCCGAGGGGTCTCCACCCTCGACCCGAACGTCACCTCGGCGCTGATGGACAAGCTGGGCGTCGCCACACCGGCCGGTCTGGTCGGGGCCCTGTCCTACATCGGGAGCTTCCCCACCGGAGCCACCCACGCGTTCATGGTCGGTGTCTTCCTGATGCTGGCCGGCTCGGCGATCGTGTGGATCTTCCTCGACGTCAAGCACGAGGAGCTGGCCACCGACGCGCCCGAGCAGGGCGTCCACGTCGGCTGACCGGCCGCCTGTCGGCTACGACGCCCCCGGAGCACCGCTCCGGGGGCGTCGTCGTCCTTCGCTCAGCGCTTGCGGGCCAGCGACACCCCGTCGCGCACGGGCAGTAGCACCACGTCGATCCGGTCATCGCCGACCAGGGCCTGGTTGAGCTCGTGGATGGCGCGGTCGTCGTCGTTCTCCGGCGCGAGCACGCGGCCGTCGCGGAGCATGTTGTCCAGCACCATCAGCCCACCGGGGCGCAGCCGGGGCAGGATCTCCTCGACGTATGCCGGGTACCCGGTCTTGTCGGCGTCGATGAACGCGAAGTCGAGGGACGGCTCGGCCGGCAGCGACCGCAACGTCTCGACCGCCGCCGCGATCCGGAGCTCGATCCTGTCCGCGACCCCGGCTCGCTCCCAGTAGCGGCGTGCGATCGCCGTCCACTCCTCACTGACGTCACAGCACAGCAGGTGACCGTCGTCGGGCAGGCCGCGCGCGATGCAGATCGACGAGTACCCGGTGAACGTGCCCACCTCGACCGCCTGCCGCGCGCCGGTGATCCGGACCAGCATCGTCAGCAGCTCGCCCTCGTCGTGCGAGATCTGCATC
>DATAOY010000010.1:0-14812 GCA_036265495.1 Nocardioides sp.
AGGACTCGGCGCGCTCCTGGGCCTCACGAGCCCCGGCCTCCACGCGTGCCCGGTAGGCCGCCCAGTCGTAGCCGTCGATGATGTTCCCGTCGCCGGCGTACCGGCCGACGGCGCCGTCGATCAACTCCCGCACGATGTCCATGTGTCCCGCGTGGCGGGCGGTCTCGTCGACCATGTGCACCAACATCTCTCCGAGGGTGACCGTCGCGTACGGGCTCGTCGGAATCCGGCCCGGCGCGTCCAGCTCAAGCGTCGCGAACGTCTCCTTGGCGTGGTCCCAGGCCGCGCGGTACAGCCCGACCACCCATTCCGACGTCGCCTCCGGCCGGACCCACAGGTCGTCCTGCGGGTCGGCGTCCTCGTCGGTGCGGAAGTAGAACTCGTCTTCGCGGGGGAAGGGACGGCGGAACGTCTCCCCGAAGTACTCCGCGTGCAGGCTGGCCAGATGAAACGCCACCCCGAGCAGGTTCGTCGCAGTAGGCGTCGTCATCGGTCGGCGCAGGTCGTACTCCGAGAGGCCCTCGAGGTTGTGCAGGACAGCCTCGTTGAGCCGGTCGAGCCGACCGACGAGGTCGGACTTCAGATCCAGAGGCGTCACCCGGTCAGGCTAGGACGGCAGATGTCGTCGAGCAACGACGTTGCCGACGCCTGGCGCGGAACCCGACCGGCTGCATCAGGATGGCCCTGGCTCGACGACCGGCGGTGGGGGCGGAGCGCACGCCTCCGATTCCGAGGATGTCGAGCTGCTCGACGAGACCGTCGACGCGTTCCGCGCCGGCTGCTGAGCACGCACGTTCGCGTGGCGGTCAGCCGACGAGATGTCGAGCCAGGGCGGCGGCCTCGCCGCGGTTGGTGACGCCGAGCTTGGCCAGCAGGTTGGACACGTGCACGCTGGCGGTCTTCTCGGTGATGAACAGGGCGGTCGCGATCGTCTTGTTCGTGGCGCCGGTGACGAGGAGGTCGAGCACCTCGCGTTCGCGAGGCGTGAGCCGGCTCAAGGGTCCTGTGCGTGCTGCCGACCGGGGCAGGGGAACGCGGGTGCGGGTGGCGAGGTTGACCGTGCGGCGCTCGAGGTCGTGGGCACCCAGGTCGTGCGCTGTGCTCCAGCAGGCGACGAGCAGCTCGCGCCCCTCGTCACGGCCGCCATGCGCGAGCAGCTCGGTGGCCAGGTCCAGGTGTGCCTCGAGAGCGAAGTAGGCACCGAACGGCTCAGCCAGTGAGGTTGCCACCCGGAACTGGACGACGGCCGGCTCCTCGGCGTACCTGGCGGCGTAGGCCTCGGCCAGGGCGAGCTGGACCCCGTAGTAGGTCGGACGCCATTCGTCGGTGAGCCCGGCCTGGCCCCTCTCGAGCTGACGAGCCGCGCGTTCTTGCAGCTCGTCGGTCCCGACACCGGGCGTCGACCGAGCCAGGCAGAGAGCCTGGAAGCCGATCCGTGCGGCCGCCGCTGCGATCAGCGGCGAATCGGTGTCGTCGATCTGGGCCAGGTACGAGGCCGCCGTGTCGAGGGCGCCGGCGTGGTCGTCGAGCATGGCCGCGAGCATGAGCTCGGTCAGGACCTCGGTGGCCCACGCGTTCCGCCCCAGGTCCTGGGACAAGGTGACGAGCCGGTGTACCAGGGGGGTCGCCGCGTCCGTGTCGCCTCGCGCCAGCAGCAGCTCAACGCGCGGGGGGTGCCAGCGCCCGTTGACTGCGGGCAGGCCGAGGCCATCGAGCTCCTCGAGCCGCCGTTCTGCCTCGTCGAGGCGGCCGAGCCACAGGAGCGCTAGTAGCGCTATGCCCCCGCACTCGGTCGCTTGGACGCGCAGCCCCAGGGCCATCCCCTCCTCGAAGCCTTCGTTCGCAATGGACAGGCCGCGACCGACCTGTCCGGCCTCCATGTACGTGACCGGGTCTCCGCCGAGCACCTGCCCGACCATGCCCGCGGCCCGTCCCCGGGCTCCGGACCGCTCCAGCCCCGCGAGCGCGTCTGCGATGTGGCCGAGGTAGAAGCGTGAGAGGGAGCGCCAGTAGAGGGCCTCCACTTCGGCTTCGACGCACCCCGCGGTCACGGCGGCGTCGATGGCTCGTTGCGCAGCTTCGGCACTGGCGCCGAAGTGGGCGCGGCGGAACAGGTACAGCGCCTGGGCGTTCAGGGCAAGTGCCAGCTCCTCGGACGGGGTGTCGCCGGCGTACTCGACGGCGAGCCGGACCGCCTCCTGCGTTCCGATCGCATCCCCGCGGTAGAGGGAGGGGACCAGCGCGGAGTAGACGCGGCTGGCCAGCAATCGGTCGGGGTCGGATCCGAGCATGCCCACGGCCGTGCGGAGCAGCGTGCGCCAGCGCTCGTCGTCCATCTGCTCGGATGCCGCCTCGCCCAGGTGCACGAGGAGCTCGGCCTGCGGGCGGCCGGCCACGGCCTCGGCGTCGGGGACCCGGTCCCACAGCGACAGGACGCGTTCGAGCTGGGTGACGGCCTCGGCGGCTCCCAGCCGCTTCGCCGCGAGCCCCGCCCGGACGGACGCCGCCAGGGTCCGGGGCAGGTCGTGGGCGGCGTTCCAGTGGAAGGCCAACCGGCTCAGCGCCGCAACCCCGGGCTCGGGGTCGGCGTCGACCCCGGCCTGAAGGATCTTGGCCAGCCTGCCGTGGATCCGGGTCCGTTCGTCGGGCAGCAGGTCGTCGTAGGTCGCCTCGCGCAACAACGGATGCCGGAACTCCAGCGACTCGCCGGCCTGGCGCAGCACATGGGCGTCCAGGGCCTCCCGCAGATAGCCCTCCATCCGGGTCTGGTCGAGCTCCGCCAGGTCGGCGAGGGTGGCGGTGTCCAGCCGGGTCCCGTTGACCGAGGCCAGGCGGAGCACGGCCCGCGGACCTGCCGCCAGGGCGTCGATGCGGGCCAACAGCAGGTCCGAGAGGTGGTCGGGGACCCCCTCCTGGTGACCGGCCTGGTTGGCGGCCAGGAGCTCTTCGGCGTAGAGCGGGTTGCCCTCGGACCGCGCCAGCACGGCATCGACCAGCGACTGGTCGGGCGGCCCGTCGGTGTGGGCGGCCACGATGCCCGCAATGTCGGCGCGGTCCAGTCCGGCCAGGTCGATGCGTCGGGCCCCGGCGGTGCGGCTGATCTCGGTCAAGGTCTTCCGGAACGGGTGGCGGCGATGGAGCTCGTCGCTGCGGAAGGTCAGCACCAGCAACAGTCGCCCGCGGGCGGTCCGGGACAGCGTGGCCGCGAAGTCCTGGGTCGAGCGGTCCGCCCAGTGCATGTCCTCGAGCGTCAGCAGGACGGGACCGACGGCTGCCGCTTCGAGGACGACCGCGGTGAGGTCGTCCAGCACATGGATCGCCTCACGACTCCGTGGCGCCTCCGGGTCCAGCAGGGTGAGCACGCGACGCGCCGACGGCCGCGGCCCGAGGTCCTCGACCCCCGCGAGGAGGGACCGCACCGCCTCAACCGCCGGCGCGAACGACATGCCGGCGTCGAGGTCGAGCCCATGTCCGGTGGCCACGGTGAACCCCAGCTCCGAAGCGCGACGTTCAAGGTCGGCCACGAGCGTGGTCTTCCCGATGCCGGCCTCGCCCCCGACGAGCACGACCTGCGGCGTCCCTTGCGCAGCCGACCCGAGAGCCTCGTCCAGCTCGGCGATGTCCCGCTCGCGCCCCAGCAGTAGTGAAGACGTACCGCTCGGCACGGGCATGCGGTCCACCGCCCCTGGCGTGGAGAGTACGAAGACCCGAGGTCATCATCGTAGGCGTCCCGGATCGCCCCGGCGACCGAGATTGCAGCGGCCGGTCCCCCGGCCACCAGATGGAACCAGCGCCCGCCACGGAGCCGCCCCGGGGGTCGGGTGCCCGGCGGGCGAGACCATGCCGGGTCCAGCGCCGAGTCGGTGACGGCGGACCTGGACGGCTCAGGACCGTCCCCCGCAGGTCGCCGAGGACTAGGAATCCTCCCCATGTGGAGGACGGGTCTTAGCGCCAGCGTGAGTGTTCCCCAGGCCGGACTCCCGGCCACCGAACAAGGGAAGCCTCATGACCAGGACAAACGTCCACCGCCCCACCTCATCGACCAACCACCATCGCACCATCTCCGCCGTGGCGGCCGCCGGACTCGTCGGCACCCTGCTGGCCATCACCCTCGGCAGCGCGTCCGCCATGCCTGGACGCGGCGACCCGCCAGCCGCCCCTGCTCCCGCCGTCATCACCCACGGTCACTACGTCGCGCACGGCTGCTTCATCACGCCCCACACCTGGAGCGTCGAGCTCGCGGGACCCCTGCCGGTCTGCTACACCTACGTCCCCTGATCCTGAGTTCGGCGCCGCGGGGCAGCTGCACCATCCCCCGGTCCGCCGTCGCGGGCACCGACCGACCCGCACCGGCTACGTCCTCAGGACGTGCGCCGAGTACGAGCAAGGGCGAAGGATGCGCGCCGGCTCCGGCGGAGCCGGATACAGCCTCCATGCGGCTGTGCCGACGAAGGGGAGAGCGCAGCGCCGCGGAGGCGTCCGCTGGATGCGACTCAGTAGGCCGTGGCGAGTAGCAGGTCGAGGCTGCGGCGTACGCAGCCTGGGTCCTCCAGCCACGGGAAGTGGCCGTTTCCCGGGAGCACGTCCACGGGTGCGCCCAGGACCTCGGCGGCTTCCGTGCTCGCGGTCACCGGCAGTGGGTCCAGTGCCCCGTGCATGAACCGGGTCGGTACGGTGCAGCCCCGGAGCCGTTCGGCGAGGGTCGGTAGCTCGGCGCGGATCGAGGCCCAGCTCTCATCGCTGGGTGCGTGGCCGGTTTGGGGGATGGGCTGGGCGGCCTCCAGGCTGGAGAAGTAGCCCGGCCATCCGATCTCCATGGCCTCGAGGTGTTCCTCTTGTGTCAGTGGGCGACTCGCCTCGATGGCGTCGAGCTCCTCGAACCTGGTCAGGGTCTCCTTCGGGAGTCGGCGCTGCAGCTCGGCCTGGAAGGCAGCCATTCCTCCGTCGCCGACCGCGCCGAGTGGATCCACGAGAAGAGCGGCCCCGACACGTGCAGGGGTCGCCGCCAAGAGGTGAAGCAACAGGTGACCACCCCAGGAGTGGCCGATGATCACCGGCGCATCCCAGCCGAGCGTGTCCAGGACCTCGATGACGTCGGTGCGCAGCGTTGGGACGTCGAAGGGGCCGATCAGTGTCGATGGGGCGACTCCACGCTGTTGGAACGATGCCACCTGGTGGCCGTCCAGCTCCGGCAGCAGGCTTTGCATGTAGTCGGTCATGCCCGGTCCGCCATGCAGGAGCAGAACTGCCGGGCCGGATCCCGTCACCGTGCCCGCAAGCCCACTCGGGGAGACAAACGTGCGCGTCACGAGCGCAAACCTAGGGCACCCGCCGTCCCGGTGCCGGTGGCCCACCACGGATCCCGGACCGCAGAAACCCAAGGTCAAGCGCCATCGGTGCGAGCTGATGGTGACGTCAGCCTCCGGCGGAAGGACGCGGGTGGTTGGTGTGACTGGGCCGACCTGCGTCGTGACACCCACGTGACCGGGCGCGGCTAACCCGGCAACCGGGCACGATCCTCGGGCGAGAGCCAGAGCTCGCCGAGCAGGCGGCCTCCGGTCGAGCCGATCGCGTCGACGAGGCGGGCTGCCCACAGATGCTCGATCAGCGCGATCGCAGCCACGGAGCCCCGACCGACGACGTCGGCGAGCGACCAGGCCGCTCCGTCGACGCTCGCTGCGTCGAGGGTCGATCCGTCAGTCCCGCCGAGGATGTCTGTCGCGACCTGGCCAAGGGCGGGATCGGCACCGGGTGGGGGAGGGAGGGTGTCGAACGTCCCATCCTGGTGACGGCGGACCAGGAGAACGTCGACAAGGCGGACCGTCCCGGCCTCGCGCAACCGCGTGAACTCAGCGATGACCTCACCCGAGAACGACGGTTCGTCGAACTCGACGACGAGCACCTGCACCGGCCCGCTCATGGCGTGATACGGGCACGGAGCCGCTCGTACTCCTGCTCGTCGAGCACCCCCGTCTCGAGCAGGTGGCCGAGCGCTTCCAGCGGATCGCTCCGTCCCGGCGGGACCCCGTCCGGTGGTGGGGCCGAGGGGGGCTGGGCGGGTGGTGGGGCCGGGTGCGACGCGGCGAACGCCTGCGCCGGGGTGAGGCGTCCCCCGTAGTAGGGCACGTTGCCGGTCATGCCCGTGATCCGCAGTTGTCTCGGCACAAGAACGACCACGCGACCAGCATGGCGCACCCGCAGTGTCCGGTGAACCCCCGAAGTCATCCCGGCCGCAGAGCCCGCGCACGACCGGCGGCGGAGTGACGCCCGCGAGATCGCACCGACAACCGGCGGGACGGCACCCAGGCCCCGCTCAGCCTCAGGCGTTTCCCTCTCTCCTGCCGCGAGGTCGTTGTCGAGCTTGTCGTCATGTGGGTGTGTCCACCTATGGGTCTGCGATGACCCGCCCGAGACACCTATCGCGCCCGACCTGCGACCCGACGTCCACAGTGCCTGACTCGACGTGACGTCCACACACGAGGCGTGTCAGGAAGTCCGGGCTTCCTTCGACCGCAGGACGATAGGCGTTCAGCGCGCGCCCGTACCACGGAAACATCCTCAGGATCCTCACGGATCCGATCGGTCCCGCGAGGTTCGAGCGATCGGCGTTGGGCACCGGCCATCATCACGCGGAGTCCGCCTCGTCGGGAGAGGGGAAGTCGCCCTGGGCAGGTCGACTGGCTCCGGGGCCGCCGCGGATGACGTCCGGGTAGCGGCCGCCGGGCAAGGCCGGATAGTCGGCCGGACGGAGCTCGAAGTGCATCGTGTCCTTGGACCCGACGGTCTTTCCGTGATCCTTCTGCAGCATGACGCCCAGCCAGGCCAGATTCGCGCCCTCAGCCCCGACCAGGGCCGCGACCAACTCCGGGGCGTGAGACATCCAGCCGTGAGCTGCGATCTGGCCCGTGGCCGCGCCCTTCTCCGGCTTGACGGCAGGATCGCGGGCGCGCGCACGTTTCGCGTCCAAGAAGACCTGGTGCAGTTCGCGGATCCTGGCCGTGGTGTCGGCGGCCACCTGATTCTCCATGAGAACACTCAGGTGCTTGCGGATACCGCTGAGGGAATGCTGCTTCGTCGCAGCATCCATGGCCCTGAGCTCCTTGACCGACGCCTCGCTGTACAGCGGTGCCAGGCCGAGGCCGGTCGCCTCCTTCGGCTGCTTGGTCACCGGGGTCGCGATCTGCTGCTCGATGAGGAGGATCCGGGCGGTGAGTTCCTGAGGGGAGTGGATCGCCACAACGAGTCTGGACTGCATGGCCATCACCCATGGCGTCGCCTCCTCCGGACGGGACATTCGGTCCCCCGGCGATGTCGCCCGGGCGCGCACGGCGTCCTGCCGGTCGAGCACCCACCGGGTGACTCTGTTGACGGCCTCTCCTTGGGCACGCCCCTTGGCCGTTGCCGCGTCATTCAGCAGAGCTTCGAGTTCGCCCTGCTCTGCGACGGACAAGGTGCCGGCGCCGTGCCGAGCCAGGTACCCGGCGATGGCCTTCTTGATGCTCGCCTCATCCGCGAACGCGGCCACGATCTCGTCGCTGGACCTGCGCAACGCCTGTGCATGGGCGAGCGCATCGTTCGTCGTCAGCCCGGATCCACGCAGGGCGACGACGTCCGATCCTGCGCCGGCATCGACAGTCGTCACCTCGGTGAAGATCTCTGGGAACGGGCGGACGTCGGGATTGTGCGTCGGGTCGATGTCCATCGCCCAGCCGAAGGCGTGCGTTCCTATGTCCGCGGGCCGGGCGGTGTTCTCACGGATGTTCGTTGCGCCGATTCCCTCATGGCCCAACGCGGCCATGACCCTCGGCATCCACCCATGATCATGGATCACCTTCGTGGCCCGGTCGAGCTTCCCTTTGAGCACCGGGTGCACCAGGGCGCCACCAGGGACACCGGGTACCGGGAATCCGGCCGGGACCAACGTCGCGAAGTAGGCGTTCAAGCTGGGAATGTCGCTGAAGCACCGCAACAGTCCGTCCCGCATCGCCACCCAGGTCAGGAACCTCCCATCCATGAGGGCGTGCACGCGATCGGAGAGCGCCGCATACTCCGTGCTCAGGTCCTCGATGCTCTGACTCTGGTAGGAGGTGACCAGGCGCCGCTCCACCTCGGCGGCTACCGCTCGTCGCTGCTGGACGCCGAGTGCAGACAGCCCGGTGACGATCTCGGGGTCCAGCAGTTCGGGGTAAGGCTCCGCATGGTTCGGCTTCCGATCGGCCTTCGGCTCCTGGATCAGGGTGCTGGCACGGGCCCAGGTGTGACGCAGGCGGAGGAGACTGAGCGGTCCGGGCGAACCCAGGTCGAGCCGCATCGCGAGCACGATCTCTGCGATCAGGTCCTCCTGAGCGGGATCAGCCTCCCCTCCTTCGATGGCGAGGTTGGGTGCCTCGATCGCCGGAGCGGCCTTCTTCTTCTTCGGCGCCTTCTGCACGAACCGTGCCGAGCCCCATTCGGCCTGCTGGAGCACGTGCACCAGTTCGTGTGCGAGCAGCCGGCGACCCTCCAGCGAGCCGGGAGCGTACTCGCCTCGGCCGAAGGCTACGTCGGAACCGACCGTGTAGGCGCGGGCATGCAATCGATCCGCCGCGCCCGCCGCACCCTCGTCGCTGTGCACCCGGACGCGTGCGAAGTCGTGCCCGAACCAGGCGCCCATCGAGGCGGACTCGGCCGCATCCAGACTCCTGCCGCCACCGTGGAGCCCTTGGACGGCAACGGCCATTTCCGCGGGGTCGCCGGCCCGGGCCGGACGCGAAGGGACGGCCCCGAGTGGGGCGCCGACTCTCGACGACGTCCATCCGTCGGCGATCCGTCCAGCGTCCCGCTCCGCGCTGTCGGTCTCGGTCCCGAGCCATGCCCCACGGACGGGGGCCGACCAAGCGCCGACGCGCCCTGCGGGGTCGCCGGCCGAACCGGGCCGCGTGCGTCGGGAGGGCGCCGGGCGAAGCACTCTCCCAGCCTGGGCGTGCCCCGTCACGGCGCCGTCACTCTCGACGCGATCCGCACCGCACTCGACGAGTCGCGGGCGGAGTACCACCGCCGGCTCGGCCGAATCCCCCCGCCCCGGACACCGCGGAGTTCGCTCCGATGCTCGTCCGTCGCGTACCCCGGCAACGCGCCCGACGCGAGGCCCGTCGGTCCGGACGCCGGCTGTCCGGACCGGGGACGCGGGAGCCGCTCCCGTTCGACCCCGGATCCCGCCCAGCGGACCGCGCCTCGATCTTCTGGGAGATCTGTGCTTACGGTGGCTTGGCCTTGGGGCTCGGCCAGGCACCGGGTCGGGCAGATTCGTCCGGCCGCTCACCCTCTCTCCCCCGGAGGCCTATCTGATGTACCAACCACGCCATCGAGCGACTCTTCAACCGCGCCATCGATCGACGCTGGAACCGACCACGCCGGTCATGTCACGACGGGTCCTGCTGGGCGCCGGCGGCCTCACTGTGGCGGCCCTCGGCGCCGCCCCGGCCGTGGCACCAGCCTTCGCGGGCACGACCACCACAACCCGACCGTTCGTCCCGTACACCTCCGACTCCTACTTCCAGAGCCCGATCGTGGGCAGCGGCGGGACCAGTCGCACGCTGGTGCCTGGGACCGCGGTCGACACCACCCGCACGGCGGCGTTCCGTCAGTTCATGCGCAGCCACCCCGACCAGAAGTCGTACGCCTACCCCCGCATCGCCGGCACCGGCTCCAACCACTGGGGCACCGCCTTCGCGATCGGCAAGGCCAGCGACCCGATCTGGAAGCTGACCGGAACCGTTCCACCGAAGTGCGCGACCCTGATGACCACCGGCTTCCACGCGCCCGACTGGCTGGGCAGCCTGCTCACCGGCACCTCCGACAGCCCGTTCTGCGTGGTCGACCTCGGCTCCGGGTTCACCGTGTTCGGCAGCAAGGCCTCGGTGATCAGGCCCCGCACGATCTCGGTCTCCTCGGCCGGGATCACCTACCACTCCAGCAACGGCCTGCACTACAAGGACCCGCGCAGCAACGACCAGCGGAACTTCACCAGCCGCGGCCGGCTCTCCGATGCCATGGTGATCAGGTCGGACCTGGTCGACTACGGCATCGCCAACAACACCGACCTCGGACACGTGCTGCACCTGTTCTTGTGCGAGACCAGGTCAAGCGACGGCTTCCGGCACCCGATGGTGGCTTGCGAGAGCGGCAAGTACGGCTTCGGCGCCGAGGGCGAACGGATCGCCATCGACCCTGCCATCGACCTGACCACCCGCGGCCTGACACCCGCCGGGCTGGTCATCGCCCGCACCCTGCAGCGCCACGGCTGCTACTTCGGCGACAACGCCGGTAGGGAGTCGATGCTCAAGGCCGAGCAGGAGAACTCCGCGCGCCGGGTGTGGAACGGTCGCCTGACCATGGACAGCCTGGCCGGCCTGCGCTGGGACGACTTCGTGGTCCTACGCTCCTGACCCGCAGCCCCGTCAGCACGCAACGCCGCCTCGGTCCCCGGCGAGCAACGCGCGTGCGGTCACCTGCATACGCACGCCGCGTTGCTCGATGCGCAGGGCGATCCCTCCACCGAGCGCGCGGGGGGCCGGCGGAGTGACGAAGATCAGGAACGCCCCGAGTGCCGGCGACATGTCGCACTCAAGCGAGTCGGCGGCTGCCGCGGGGCATCACCCGCAGCCATCGGTAGCCGTAGCCGTCCAGTGCCACCTCCACGAGCCCCTTCTCGTCGACCTCGACGTGATCGGAGTCCTGGAGTAGGTCGAGGAGGTGGAAGCTGCTGTCACAGTCGTCGATGGTCAGCGGCACCACGCAGCTGTCGGGGCTGAGGTTGTGCAGGGCGATCAACCGGCGGTCGTCCCACGCGCACTCATGAGCAAGCACGTGCCGATGCGGCTGGTCGAGCACCGAGAAGTCGGCCCAGCCGAGCTCCGGCGACTCTCGGTAGCGCTTGATCAGCAGTCCGATGAACGCCAGGAGAGACTCCGGGTCGCTGCGTTGCGAGGCGACGTTGACGTGTTCGGGCCCGAAGGAGCCCTCCGTCAGGGGTCGGCGCAGCCGCGCCGGTGCAGCGTTGGAGAAGCCGCCGTTGCGCTGGCCGGTCCACTGCATGGGCGTGCGTACGGCGAGTCGCCCCTCGATGTGGAGGTTCTCTCCCATCCCGATCTCCTCGCCGTAGAACAGCACGGGCGTGCCGGGCAGGGAGAACAGCAGGCTGTACACCATCCGGATCCGTCGCGGATCACCGTCCAGCATCGGCGGAAGCCGACGCCGAAGTCCACGGCCGTAGAGCTGCATCGTCGGGTCCGGCCCGAAAGCGGCGAAGACCTCCTCGCGCTCTGGATCGGACAGTTTGTCCAGGGTGAGCTCGTCGTGGTTCCGGACGAACGTGGCCCATTGTGACTCCAGCGAGACCGCAGGCCGCCGTCTCAGGGCCCGCGCCAGGGGACGGGCGTCCTTCCGGGCCAGCGCGAGATACAGGTTCTGCATCCCGATGAAGTCGAACTGCATGGTCAGCTCGTCGCCGTCCTGACCGCCGAAGAACCGCTTCTGGTCCCGGTGCGGCACGTTCACCTCGCCGAGCAGAATGCCGTCACCGGTACGGCGAGCGACGAACGAGCGCAGGTGGCGGAGAAACTCATGCGGGTCCGGGAAGCGGTCGAGCTCAGCCCGGTCGACACCGGTGGTCTCGATCATGAACGGCACGGCGTCCACCCGGAAGCCCGAGATGCCCAGCTCCAGCCAGAAGCCCATCGCCTTGACGATCTCGTCGCGCACGAGTGGATTGGTGATGTTGAGGTCGGGCTGTGTCCGGTAGAAGCGATGCAGGTACCACTCCTCGGTCTTCTCGTCGTACTCCCAGATGCTGTTCTCCTGGTCCGGGAAGGCCACGTCCTTGCTGGTGTCCGGCGGTGGGCTGGCACGCCAGACATAGAAGTCGCGGTAGGGCGAGCTCTTGCTCGACCGCGCGGACCGGAACCACGGGTGCTTGTCGGAGGTGTGGTTGACGACCAGGTCGATGATCACGCGCATGCCGCGGTCACGTGCGGTGCGGACGACCTCGACGAAGTCGCCAGCGCTGCCGAGGCGAGGATCCACGCCGTAGTAGTCGGTGATGTCGTAGCCGTCGTCGCGGTCGGTCGTCGGGTGGAACGGCATCAGCCACAGGCAGGTCACCCCCAGCTCGGAGAGGTAGTCCAGACGCTCGGCCAGACCGGTGAAGTCGCCCATCCCGTCGTCGTTCCAGTCCATGAACGTCTGCACGTCCAGGCAGTAGATGACGGCCGTCTTCCACCACAGGTCGCTGGTGTCGCTGATCCGCATCCGTCTCCCTTCACGACGACCGGTAGGCGACCAGTAAGTACCCACGCCGGTACTTCCCACCCGCGCAGTCGATCGAGTCCACTGCTGCCACGAGACCGGTTGCATCGATGTCGATAACGTTTCCCGAGGTGCACCCCACTCTTCCGGCGAAGTCCGGGACGCGCCCCTCGGCCTCGACGTACCGGTCGACCGACACCCGGCGGAATGGGACATGCCCGGAGCGTGTATCCGGACGTGAGCGCCGCCCTTCAGGCCCTCGTAACGGCTGTGCGAACCCGGCCGATCATGTCCTTCTCACGCGAGCTGACCTGCTCGGCGCCGAATCCCATGAAGCCGCCTTCTTTGGCTGCGTCCGCCGCGGCCTGTGCAACCTGAACGATCCATTCGCCGAAGGCGGCCACCTCGTCCGGATCGGCTGTGGCCTTGATCAGTTTGCACACGTCGTGCAGTTCGTCGACGACCTGGTCGCCGACTGGCCGGTCCGACGTCGGCTTGAAGTCTTTGAGGGGGTTGTGGTGGTGCTCCTGCACCATCGCTTGTACGTCGAGTGCTACCTCGGTGAGGAGCTGCTCCCGGGTTGGTGGTGACGTGGCGATCTTGAGGGTCGCTGCCGTCTCCTTGGCCACCTCGATCGGGCCTCCGGGATCGGCGAGGGTGATCGCCATGCCAGCCACGAACGGAGCCCGAACGACGCGCGCCCAGTCCTGCTCGTCGAAGTCGCTCTTGGTCGTCACAGAAGTCCTCCCTCCAGGCTGCGCTGCACCGCTCCACCCTTGCTCTGATCATCACGTCAGCGCAACCCGGACTCGTCCACGGTCCCGGTCGAGATTTCGGCTTGCACACGCTTCCTGATGCGAGGATCACGGTGCCGTTGGGCGGGGCCTGTCGCGGCGAAGTGACGCGCGTTCAACGCGGGGCTGGATATGTGGTGCGGCCCTGGATCGGGATGGTGGGGCCGCTGACCTCGCTGCCGAGTTCGGCGTCGGCGGGTGATGGTGCAGGTGGGGTCGGGGCTGCAGGTCAGTTCGGTGATGGTGACGGTGACCCTGTTGCCGTTCCAGCGAGACGCCCTGAGTCCGGCACATCTGGCAGCGGTCTCCTTCTCGCCCGCTACTCCGGCCGCAACCTGGCCCGGGCCGCATCGCGGCCCAGACGCGGCGGATGGACCGGAGGTCGGGGGGATGAGGCGCCGTGATCGCGCAGATCAAGAGGCCCTCGTCAACGACCACCGGGCGGTTTTCGTCCGGAATCGGTGCGAGGCTGCGGGCATGAGCACGTCGATCGAGGCGAAGGTGACGTGGAGGCAGGCGCTGGCCTGGCGGATGGGGCGACACCTGCTCGACCCGGTCGGGTCCGAGTCGGCGGCCGACGTCGTACGCCGGCTCGGTGCCGTGCTGTCGATGGACGAGTCCCTCGCCGAGCTCGCGGTGAGGACCCGAAGCCAGGTGTCGCGGCCCGGCGAGCTGGCGACGGCGCTGGCGGACGGGTCTGTGATCAAGGCGTTCGCGTTCCGGGGGTCGATGCACTACCTCTCGCCGGAGGACGGCGGCACCTATCTCGCGCTCCGATCGGCCGGGCGGCAGTGGGAGCTGCCGAGCTGGGTGGAGTACTACGGGCTCGCGCCGTCGGATTGGCCGGACTTCCGAGCCGCGGTGCGCGATGCGCTCAGCGACGGGCCTTTGACCATCTCCGAGCTCGGGGACGTGCTGGCGAGACGCCCCGCGTACCGGCACCTGAAACCGGTCTTCGACGAGGGCGCGGGCACGCTGATCAAGCCGCTGACCTGGCAGGGGGACATGAGCTTCGGCCCACCCCGCGACGGACGGCACACCTTCCAGCGCCTCGACGGCAACCCGCGGTGGCGGGGCATCCCCGACCTCGACGAGGCGGGTCCGCGCGCCATCACCGCGTACTTCCGAACCTACGGACCGGCGACACTGGACCACCTCCGCTACTGGCTCGGCAACGGCCTGAGTGCGGGCCGCCGACGACTCGACAGTTGGATCTGCGGGCTCGGCGACCGGCTGGTCGCGGTCGACGTGGAGGGCGCCACAGCCTACGTCGTGCGGGAGGATGTCGACTCCCTGGCCGCCGCGCGGCCGTCGGATGCCGTGCGGTTCCTTCCTGGGCACGACCAGTGGGTGATCGGTCCCGGCACCAAGGACGTCCACGTCACCCCGTCGTCGCGGCGTGACCTCGTGACCCGCAAGGCCAACCCGCTGATAGTCGGCGGTGTTGTCTGTGGGACGTGGGCGCGGAAGGGCCACGAGCTCACGGTCGCCTGGCTCGACGAGCGTCGGCGGCCCGAGGAGGCCATCGAGCAGGAGGCCGAACGACTGGCTGGCATCCTCGATCGGGACCTGCACGTGAGGCTGACCTCGTAGACGGCACCGACGTGCGGGGTTCATCGGGGCCGGCAAGAGAGGGCGGTTCGGAGACTCTCCGGCAGACGGCGCAGTGGCGCGGCGTCAATCGCGACGAGCTGTCCAGGCTTGCTCTCAAGCCTTCGAGCCGGTTGATCAGG
>DATAOY010000011.1:0-36710 GCA_036265495.1 Nocardioides sp.
TACGACGCCAGGCCGTACTCGGTCGCGTTCGCCAGGGCGATCGCCTCGTCGTCGGAGGTGAAGGTCGTGATCGGCGCGACCGGGCCGAAGATCTCCTCGCGGTTGATCCGCGCCTCGGCCGGCACCCCGAGCAGCACCGTCGGTGAGTAGAAGTGTCCGGGCCCCTCGGGCGCCGACCCGCCGCACAGCACCTCGGCCCCGTCGTGCACGGCGTCGGTGACGAGCTGACCGACGGACTCGACGGCGTCGGCGTTGATGAGCGGCCCCACGTCGGACCCGGCCTCCTGGCCGCGACCGGTTCGCAGTGCACCCATGCGGGCGCCGAGCAGATCGGCGAACTGCCGCGCCACCGACTCGTGCACCAGGAACCGGTTGGCAGCGGTGCACGCCTCCCCCATGTTGCGCATCTTGGCGACCATCGCCCCGTCCACGGCGGCCTCGACGTCGGCGTCCTCGAAGACGATGAACGGCGCGTTGCCGCCGAGCTCCATCGAGACGCGCTGGAGCTCGTCGGCCGACTGGCGGACGATCACCTTCCCGACGGGGGTCGAGCCGGTGAAGCTCACCTTGCGCAAGCGCTCGTCGGCCATCAACGTGGCGCTGAGGGCCTTGGAGTCGTGGGTGGTGACGATGTTCAGCACCCCGCCGGGCAGACCCGCCTCGGTGAGCACGTTGGCCAGCGCCAGCATCGTCAACGGCGTGAGCTCGGCCGGCTTGACGATCATCGTGCAACCGGCGGCGACCGCGGGCCCGATCTTCCGGGTCCCCATCGCCAGCGGGAAGTTCCAGGGCGTGATGAACAGGCACGGTCCGACCGGCTTGCGGATCGTCAGCAGCCGGGATCCTCCGGCGGGCGCCTGCATCCAGCGCCCGTGGATGCGCACGGCCTCCTCGGCGAACCACCGGAAGAACTCCGCGCCGTACGTCACCTCACCCTTGGCCTCGGCCAGGGTCTTTCCCATCTCGAGGCTGATCAGCTCGGCGAAGTCGTCGGCCTGGTCCATGATCGCCTCGAAGGAGCGGCGCAGGACCTCGCCTCGGTCACGCGGTGGGGTGGCGGCCCAGTCGGCCTGGGCGGCCACCGCCGCGTCCAGCGCGGCCATCGCGTCGTCGGTGCTGCCGTCGGCGACGTCGGTGATCACGGACTCGTCGGCCGGGTCGCGCACCTCGAACCTCGAGCCGGTGCTCGACTCGCGCCACTGCCCTCCGATGAACAGTCCGCGAGCGCCGGTCTTGGCCAAGAGGTCTAGTCCAGTCATGGATTCACCCTGTCACTGGCTCGAGTTTGTCGAAAGTGTTCACGGAACAGTCTCGACTCTGACACCCTGTGATCGTCGACCTGGGGGCATGCACCCGGACGATATCGAGCCCCTCGCTGACCCCATGCTGCGAGGGGCTCGCCCCTTTCCATCGAGCGCGGATCGCTCGCGATCCGGGCTCGACGGGAGAGGAAGGACGCAGATCATCGGGGTCTCCCGTACCGTCACTCCGCCGGCACCTCACGGCGGATGCTGCTGAGCGGCCGTCCGCGCACGCCGTACCTCTTGAATCCCGCGCCGGACAGGAGTTTGTTTGGTCTCCAACGATCCCCGAGGCCCGGCGGTCGGACTCCGCCAGGTCTCGCGCAGACCTGGAGGCTGACCATGGCGGACAAGGCGGGCGGGCGTAGACCAGCGGGTCAAGATCTCGGGGCGAGCAGCCCCGACCGGATCCGGAACGTGGTGCTGGTGGGGCCGGGAGGATCCGGGAAGACCACCCTGGTCGAGACCCTGCTCGCCTCAGCCGGAGCCATTCCCCGAACGGGGAGCATCCCGGAAGGCTCGACCGTCTGCGACTTCGAGGAGTTCGAGAAGTCGCACGAGCGCTCCATCGCGCTGGCGATCGCGCCGGTCGTGCACCGCGAGACCAAGATCAACTTCATCGACACCCCCGGGTACGCCGACTTCGTGGGCGAGGTGCGAGCCGGGCTCCGCGCCGCCGACTGCGCCCTGTTCGTGATCGCGGCCAGTGAGGCCGTCGACGACGCCACCACGGCGCTGTGGCGGGAGTGCGCCGAGGTCGGCATGCCGCGCGCGGTCGTGATCACCAAGCTCGACCAGGCCCGGGCCGACTACGACGGCGTGCTGGCGGCCGC
The DNA here is from genome assembly GCA_036265495.1 of Nocardioides sp. Lineage (GTDB taxonomy): Bacteria > Actinomycetota > Actinomycetes > Propionibacteriales > Nocardioidaceae > Nocardioides. The sequence continues at coordinate 2,135 of DATAOY010000011.1, forward strand.
GCAAGCGGCGTTCGGCGACAAGGTGCTGCCCCTCTACGTGCCGGTGCGCGACGGTGACGGCGAGGTCTCCGGCCTGGTCGACCTGATGACCGACGACGGTGAGCACGACGACCTGCGGGGTGCCCTGATCGAGGGGATCATCGAGGAGTCCGAGGACGAGACCCTGATGGACCGCTACCTCGACGGCGAGGAGATCGCCCACGAGTCCCTGACCGAGGACCTCGAGACCGCCGTGGCCCGGGCGAGCTTCCACCCCGTGGTCCCGGTGTGCTCGATGAGCGGAGTCGGCTGCTCGGAGCTCCTCGACCTCGCCGTCGACGGGTTCCCCTCGCCGCTGGAGCACACCTCCCCCGACGTCTTCACACCGGCCGGCAAGGACGCCGAACCCATCGAGGGCGACCCCAAGGGCGTGCTCGTCGCCGAGGTCGTCAAGACCGCCAGCGACCCGTACGTCGGTCGCGTCAGTCTGGTCCGAGTCTTCTCCGGCACGCTCACCGCCGACGAGCCGGTCCACGTCTCCGGCCACTTCACGTCGTTCTTCTCCGACTCGGGCATGAACGGTCACGAGGACCACGACGAGGACGAGAAGGTCGGGTCCCTGTCCTACCCGTTCGGTGGGACCCACGTCCCCGCGACCGCGGTGGTCGCCGGCGACCTGTGCGCGATCGGCAAGCTGAGCAAGGCCGAGACGGGCGACACCCTCTCCTCGATCGACGAGCCGCGGGTGCTCAAGCCGTGGTCCATGCCGGAGCCGCTGCTGCCGGTCGCGATCGTGGCCAAGAGCAAGGCCGACGAGGACAAGCTCTCCCAGGCGCTCGGTCGGCTCGCCGCCGAGGACCCGAGCCTGCGCGTCGAGAACAACCCCGAGACGCACCAGCTGGTGCTGTGGTGCATGGGCGAGGCGCATGCCGACGTCCTCATCTCCCGCCTGGCCGACCGGTACGCCGTGCATGTCGAGACCGAACCGTTCCTGGTGTCGCTCCGCGAGACGTTCGGCGGCATGGGCAAGGGACTCGGCCGCCACGTGAAGCAGTCCGGCGGGCACGGTCAGTACGCCGTGTGCCACATCGAGGTCGAGCCGCTGCCCGAGGGTGGGGGGTTCGAGTTCGTCGACAAGGTCGTGGGTGGCGCCGTACCCCGGCAGTTCATCCCCTCGGTGGAGAAGGGCGTGCGGGCCCAGATGGAGAAGGGCGTGCGGGCCGGCTACCCGATGGTCGACCTCCGCGTGACCCTCACCGACGGCAAGGCGCACAGCGTCGACTCCTCCGACATGGCCTTCCAGATGGCCGGTGGTCTCGCCCTGCGCGAGGCGGCCAGCACGACGACGGTGACCATGCTCGAGCCGTACGACGTCGTTGCCGTGGTCGTCCCGGACGACCACGTCGGCGCGACCATGAGCGACCTCTCGTCACGCCGCGCGCGACTGCTCGGCACGGACAAGGTCGGCGAGGACCGGACGGTGATCAACGCCGAGGTGCCGCAGACGGAGCTCGTCCGGTACGCCGTCGACCTCCGCTCCTCGACCCACGGCGCGGGCTCGTTCACCCGGTCGTTCGGTCACTACGAGCCGATGCCCGAGGACGTCGCCCGCAACGTGACCACCCGGGAGCGCTGACCCACCCCGGCCGCGGCGTCAGCGCGCGTGCGCTCCGCGCAGGAACTGCTCGAGCAGCGGTCCCGCGGTGCCGGCGCCGGTCTGGCCGACGTCCACGAAGGCGCACACCGCGAGGTCGCCCTGGCCGGCGATCATCCAGGCGTGCGTGAGCCGCTTGCCGGCCCGGTCGAACTCGGCGGTCCCCGTCTTCGCGATCACGGGAGGGCCAGGGACGTCGCGCAGCCCGACACCGGTGCCGCTGAGCACCACGCCGCGCAGCATCTGCGTCAGGGTCGCGTCCTGCGCCGAGGTCAACGGCTCGGGGGAGGTCCTCGCCGGGTTCACCGACGTGATCAGCTGCGGCACGACGGTGTGACCGGCGACCACGGATGCCATCACCGTCGCCATCGTCATCGGCGAGGCGAGGATCTGGCCCTGGCCGATCATGTCGGCGGCCTTGGTCGTCTCGGACGTCGGCGGCACGACGTTCCCGAAGTACGCGGGGAAGCCGAGGTCGTGGTCCACCCCCATGCCGAGCGTGGCGGCGGCGTCGACCAGGTCGTTCGAGCCGAGCTTCGTGCGCTCGTTGATGAACGCCGTGTTGCAGGAGTTCGCGAGCGCCGACGCCAGCGTGATCCGGCCGAGGGCGCCGGGCGGGTAGAAGCTGTCGTTGGTGAACACCTTGCCGTCCACGGTCACGCTGGTCGGGCAGTCGACGGGGGACGACGGTGTCTCGCCCTTCTTGATCAGTGCCAGTGAGCCCACGCTCTTGAACGTCGAGCCCGGAGCGAACCGGCCGTACGTCGCGTCGTTGTAGCCGTTGTTGCCCGGGCCGTTCGCCGCCGCCAGGATCGCCCCGGTCGACGGCCTGACCGCGACGATCGCGCTGGCGGGTCCGACGGTGCTGAGGATGCGCTCGGCCAGCAGCTGCAGCCGCGGCTCGAGGGTGAGGTGCAGGGGCGTCCCCGGTGTGGGCGGATGCTTGAACACGGTCCGGTGCTGGTCGTTCGCGTCGACGGCCTCGACGTCGATGCCCGGGGTGCCGCGCAGCTGCTCGTCGTACCGCGCCTCGAGCCCGGACAGCCCCGCCTCATCGCCCGCGGAGTAGACGCCGGGGTTGTCCTTGATGATCTCGGCAGTCACCGGGCCGACCGTGCCGAGGATCGGTGCGGCGAACTCCTTGGTGATCCCGAGCGGGATCTGGCCGGCGATCGCGTCGACGCCCTTGATGTGCACGTACTGCGACATCACCCCTGGCGGCACCTCGTCCTGACGGAACACGATCGCCTGCACGAACGCCTTCGGTCCGGCCGCCTTCACCTGTGCGACGTACGGCGCCACGTCGATGCCGACCAGCTCGGCCAGGCGACGCGCCGACTCGGGCGCCTGTGCCGCGGAGACCTTGAGCCGGTCGACGCCGAAGCGCACGACCGGGCGGTCGGTCACCAGCCCGACGCCGTGCGGCCCCAGGATGTCCGCGCGCCTGGCCGAGAGCGTCGACGCCTCCAGCTTCTCGCCGGAGGTCAGCGACGGCTCGACGACGTCGTCCGCCCACGCGACCTGCCACGTCGAGCCTGAGGCATGGAGCGTTGCCGTGCTCGGGTAGCTCCAGCCGGCGCCGATCGGCCAGGTCCACCGGAGAGTCGCGGTCGCCACACCGTCGCTGCCCGTGGTCACCGCCGCCACGGTCACCTTCGGCTTCACGTCCCCGAGCCCCGCCACCGCCGCGTCGTACGCGCGCTGCACGTCGCTCGAAGAGGCATCCACGAAGGACACGTGCGAGAGGTCGCCGGCGGCCAGACCGGAGGCGAGCGCGGCGGCGGTCGGGTCGGGTGACGGACCGTCGTCCCCGCCGCCACAGCCGGCCAGAAGCAGCGCCAGGATCGGTGGCACGACGAGCAGCAACCGGCGGAACGACATGGCCGCCATCCTGTCAACAGGGTGGTCAGCCGTCGGCGGCCGACTCCTCCACCCGCACGCAGCAGCGGTCGGGACCCGGGTCCAGCCGGGCCGACGTGTGGTCGCAGCCGAGACCGTCGAGGACGCCGCCGACGTAGTCGCGGTTCACCCCGCACACCAGCGCGGTGTGCTCGCGCGCCAGTGCGTCGAACGGGCAGTTGCGCAGCACCAGGCTCTCGCCGACGCGCGTCGGCTCGAAGCCGCGGTCGGCCAGGACCCCTGCCGACCGGGCCAGCTCGCCGCCCTTCCCGTCGTACGACGTGCCGTCGCGGCGGCCCGCCTCCCGCGCCTCCTCGGCCAAGGCCTCGGGGAGCGGTGCTCCTACGAGCGAGCGCTCCACGGCGGCGGCGAGGACCCGGCCGACGAGGTCGTAGCCGCGCTCGGGCAACGAGACCGCAACCTCGGCGTCGGAGCGGCGGTAGACCTTGGCCGGGCGACCCGCGCCCGGTCCTGTGCGTCCGCTGAGCCGACGGTGGTCGACGGAGAGCAGTCCCTCCTCGACCAGCCTGTCGAGATGGAAGCGGGCCGTGTGGGGCGGGACCCCGACCTCACGGGCAGCCTCCTCGCGCCCGACCCCATCGTCGCGGCCCGCGACGAACGCGTAGAGGCGGCGGCGCAGCGGATCGGCCAGCGCCCCGATCGCGGAGAACGCGTCTCCCATCGCCACCTCCTCTTGACGGCCCGGGCTTCTAACAGACATATTACTCACTCTTAGAGTTACCGGTCCAGAAGGAGAGTCCCATGGCCGAGGCGGTCGCAGTGCAGATCGACCGGACATTCGACGGAGCACGGCGGCGACCGAGGATCAGCCACCAGCCGGCGCCCGTCGACCTGGCCACGGCGGAGGCCGCGGCCACCGAGATGCTCGCGGCACTCGGCCTGCCGATCGACTCCGAGGACATGTTCGAGACGCCCCGCCGGCTCGTCCACGCGTACGCCGAGATGCTCACGCCGCCCGAGTTCGACTCCACGACGTTCGACAACGCCGCCGGCTACGACGAGCTCGTGCTGGTCTCCGACATCCCGGTCCACTCGTTGTGTGAGCACCACCTGCTGCCCTTCACCGGCGTCGCCCACGTGGGCTACCTGCCCGACACCCGGATCCTCGGGCTCTCGAAGTTCGCGCGTACGGTGGAGTTCTTCGCCCGCAGGGCCCAGACCCAGGAGCGACTCACGACCGAGATAGCCGAGCACCTGACCGATCGCCTCGACCCCCTGGGAGTCGGCGTCGTGATCGAAGCCGAGCACACCTGCATGAGCCTGCGCGGGGCGCGGGCAGAGGGCGCGCGGACCGTCACCGCCGCGCTGCACGGTCGGATGCGCGACGACCCGAAGACCCGCGCCGAGTTCCTGTCCCTCACCCGCAACCGGGCCATCCGAAGTGGAGGTGCGCGATGAGCGCCCCTATCGTCCTGGTCGGTGGCGGCCTCGCCACCGGGACCGCCGTCCGCGAGCTCCGTGCCCAGGGGTACGACGGGGAGCTCGTCGTCATCGCCGGTGAGCCGCACGCGCCGTACGAGCGTCCGCCGCTGTCCAAGGGCTACCTGCTCGGGAAGGACCCCGCCGAGAAGGCGCTGGTCAACGAGGAGTCGTGGTACGCCGCCCACGATGTCGACCTGCGCACCGGCGTGACCGTCGACGCGGTCGACCCCGACGCCCGCACCCTGAGCGCGGGCGGTGAGGAGCTGGGGTGGTCGGGCCTGCTGCTCGCGACCGGCGCGACGCCCCGCCGGCTGGCGCTGGCCGACGACTCCGGCGCTCCTGTCCACTACCTGCGCACCCTCGACGACTCCACGGCGCTCAAGGAACGGCTCACACCGGGCGCGCGCATCGGCATCATCGGCGGCGGCTGGATCGGCCTCGAGGTCGCCAGCGCCGCGCAGCAGGCCGGCGCGGAGGTCGTCGTGCTCGAGGCCCTCGAGCAGCCCCTCCTGAACGTCGTCGGACCTGAGGTCGGTGCGTTGTTCGCCCAGCTCCACCGGGAGAAGGGCGTCGACGTGCGCACCGGCGTACGGATCACGGAGATCACCCATGACTCGGACGGCGCGACGATCAGGTCGGCCGACGAAGACACGCTCGTCGTCGACCGTCTGGTCGTCGGCGTCGGGGTCGCGCCGGTGGCGGAGCTCGCCGCCGGAGCCGGGATCGCCGTCGACAACGGCGTCCTGGTCGACGCCGGTCTCCACACGTCGGCGCCCGGTGTGCTCGCCGCGGGCGACGTCGCCAACGTCGACCATCCCGTGCTCGGTCACCGACTCCGGGTCGAGCACTGGGACACCGCGATCAAGCACGGCACGGTCGCGGCCACCAACCTCCTCGGCGGCAGCGCCGTCGCCGACCACCTCCCCTACTTCTTCACCGACCAGTACGCCCTCGGCCTGGAGTACGTCGGCCACCCCGGACCGGACGGGTTCGACCGCGTGGTGGTCACCGGCGACACCGAGGGTCCGGTCGAGGGACGGGTGTTCCGGGTCTGGTGGATGCGTGGCAACCGGGTCGTCGCCGGCATGCACGTCAACGACTGGGACGCCATCGACCGGGTACGCGAGCTGGTCGGGACCGAGGCCGACGACGCGGCCCTCAGGGGCTGACGGTCGGCAGCTTCGCCAAGGCGCCGGCGACGGCCTGCTGCAGCTCGGCGTCGTCCCAGCTGTGGTCGACCAGGTCGCCGCGCAGGTAGGCGTCGTACGCCGCGAGGTCGAGATGGCCGTGCCCGCACAGCGCGGTCAGGATCACCTTCTCCTCGCCGGACTCCTTGCACGCCAGCGCTTCCTCGACCGTGCTGGCGAGCGCGTGGGTCGGCTCGGGCGCGGGCACGATCCCCTCGGTGCGCGCGAAGAGCACCCCCGCCGCGAAGCACTCCGACTGCTTCTTCGCGACCGCCTCGAGGTCGCCGGTCTCGTACAGGTGCGAGATCAGCGGGCTCATGCCGTGGTAGCGCAGCCCGCCGGCGTGGATCGGGTCGGGCACGAAGTCGTGGCCGAGCGTGTGCATCTTCATCAGCGGCGTCATCCCGAGGGTGTCGCCGAAGTCGTAGGCGTAGGTGCCCTGCGTCAGGGACGGACACGACGCGGGCTCGACCGCGCGGATCGTCGGCGACATCCTCCCGGCCCACTTCTCACGCAGGAACGGGAAGGCGAGGCCGCCGAAGTTCGAGCCGCCGCCGGTGCAGCCGACGAGCAGGTCCGGCGTCTCACCGACCTGCGCGAGTTGGAGCAGGGCCTCCTCGCCGATCACGGTCTGGTGCATCAGCACGTGGTTGAGCACGCTGCCGAGGGCGTAGTTCGTGGTCGGGTCCTGGGCCGCGACCTCGACGGCCTCGCTGATCGCGATGCCGAGGCTGCCGGTGCTGTCCGGGTCCTGGGCGAGGATCGTGCGGCCGGCGTTGGTGAGGTCGCTGGGGCTCGGGTGCACGACGCCGCCGAAGGTCTCGATCAGGATGCGGCGGTAGGGCTTCTGGTCGTATGACGCGCGCACCTGCCAGACCTCGCACGCGAGGTCGTACTGCGCGCAGGCGAACGCAAGCGCGGTGCCCCACTGGCCGGCACCCGTCTCGGTGGTGAGCTTCGTGATCCCCGCCTTGGCGTTGTAGAACGCCTGTGGCACCGCGGTGTTGGGCTTGTGCGAGCCGGCCGGGCTTCCGCCCTCGTACTTGTAGTAGATCCGGGCGGGCGTGCCGAGCGCCTGCTCCAGCCGGGTCGCCCGGAAGAGCGGGGACGGCCGCCAGAGCCGGTAGACGTCGAGCACCTCGCCGGGGATCTCGACGTACTGGTCGCCCGAGACCTCCTGCAGGATCAGGTCCATCGGGAACAGCGGCGTCAGGTCGTCGGGCCCCACCGGCTGCCCGGTGCCGGGGTGCAGCACGGCCGGCGGTGGCGTCGGGAGGTCGTGGAGGACGTTGTACCAACGCGTCGGCTGGTCGCTCTCGGAGAGCAGGATCTTGTGCAGGGTCGGCGATGACGGGGCCATGGCTCAGCGTGGCACCGGGCCCGTCGGCTTGTCAGCCCCGGCGTACGACGCACCACGGTGCCGGCTGCGTGTGACCCGGGTCACTGCGGGCGGGGGAATGCCGTGCGGCCGGATGCGTTGTACCGAGCAAGTGGTTGAAACTTCATCCAGCAGGAGGACCCCCAGCAATGACCAACACACCGTTCGACCCCGCCACCACCGTCATCGACGACATCGCCGGCGACTACACCCTCGACGTCGCCCACACCCGCCTCGGCTTCAGCGCGCGGCACGCGATGGTGACCACCGTCCGCGGCACCTTCAAGGACTTCGAGGGCACGGCCCACGTCGACACCGCGAACCCGGCCAACAGCAAGGTCGAGCTGACCATCAGGACCGACAGCATCGACACCGGTGTCGCCGACCGCGACGCGCACCTGCGTAGCGCGGACTTCTTCGAGATCGAGTCGCACCCCGAGATCACCTTCACGTCGACGAACGTCGAGCGTGACGGCGACGACTGGACGATCACCGGCGACCTGACCATCAAGGGCACCACCCAGCCGGTCACCGTGGAGTTCGAGTCCACCGGCTCGGCCCGCGACCCGTTCGGCAACCTGCGCATCGGCTTCGAGGGCCACACCACCCTCTCCCGCAAGGACTGGGGCCTGACCTGGAACGCCGCGCTCGAGACCGGCGGCTTCCTGGTCTCGGACAAGATCAAGCTCGAGTTCGACACCTCCGCCATCCAGAAGTGACCCGCCGCCGACTCGGCGTCGTACGTGAGGACGTACGCGCCGAGTCGGCGTCATTTCGCTGCCGCCCAGCTGAGCGTCCATAAAGTGAGTGCGCCGATCGGCGCCTCGATGATCTGATACGACGCCATGAGTGCCCTGACGCTGCCCGAGGGGCTGACGTCCCGGGTCCTGACCGAGGACGACGCCCGAGCGGTGTTCGAGGTGGCCGCCGCGCAGGAGCAGGCGGACGTCGGCAAGGTCGTGATCGAGCTGGCCGACATCATCGGCGACTGGGGGCGGCCGAGCTGGGACATCGCCACCCACACGATCGGTGTCTTCGAGGGCGAACGGATGGTCGCGTACGGCGAGATCACCGGCCATGACCGCGGCGACGCCGCCGTGCATCCCGACTACCGGCGCCGCGGCATCGGCACCGCCATCGCCGGGTGGATGCAGGAGACCGCGAAGGGCCTCGGGAGCACGGGGTACGGCACCCCCGTGCCCGAGGGATCGCCCGGCGACCGGCTGCTCGCCGAGCTCGGCTACCGGGTCCGCTGGACCAGCTGGGTCCTCGACCTGCCCGAGGGCCGGGAGATCCAGGAGCGCCCACTCCCCCAGGGCTACGCCATCCGCGCGGCCGAGCCCGCGGAGTACCCGAAGGTGCACGAGGTCATCGAGGACGCGTTCCTCGAGTGGTCCGAGCGCGACCGCCAGTCGTACGCGGACTTCGAGGCGTCGGTGATCGGCAGGCCCGGGTTCGAGCCGTGGACCCTGCGCGTCGTGACGGACGCGGGCGGCGAGGTCGTCGGCACCGCGTGGGTGATCATGTCGCCCGACCCCGAGCTGGAGGCCTACGTGCAGGCGCTCGCCGTACGCCGGGACCAGCGGCACCAGGGCCTGGCCCAGGCACTCCTCGTCGACGCGTTCGCGCAGGGCCGGGCACACGGGGCGATGCGATCGAGCCTGTCCACCGACTCACGCACCGGCGCGCTCGGCCTGTACCAGAAGGTCGGCATGGAGGTCGGCGACGTCTGGGTGAACCGCGCGATCGGCGTGTGAGCGAGCTCCCCGGCATCGGGTCACCTCGAAGCCGGGTCGGCGTCAGGCCGCCGTCAGTGCCATCCCGCCTGGTACCGGTCGTGCCACGACCCGGATCGCCCGTGCCAGCGGCGGCGACGGATGAACCGCCGGATGAGCACGACGTACACGATGGCGGCGATCAGCAGGAACAGCGGGTGGTGGAAGCCCCACCAGATCAGCACGATCGCCACCAGCACCTTGAACGGGAACGGGATGCGCGGCGCCTGCGGACGCCGGTCCCATCCGCGACGGACGGTCGACGCGGAGGTCGTCGCCTGTCGAGCCGCCCGGTCCGGCCGGGCCGGCTGGGTCGCAGCACGGGGTCGGGGCAGGTCCTGGAACGCCGGCGCCAGGTCGGCCGCGGTACGCGCGGACCAGATCTGCTCCAAGCGCTCGGTGTGCTCGTCGACGGTGATCCGGCCCATCGCGAAGTGCTCGCCCAGCTCGCGGGCCGCGGTCTCGCGCTCGGCGTCACCGATGCGCAGTCGGTCGTTCACCACTCCTCCTCGCGCTCGCCCCGGTCACCGAGGTCGTCGACGGTGTCGTCGAGGTCGCCCGGGTGATCGGCCAGGATCTGGTAGAGCCCGCGCCGAGCCTCGAGGAGGACGCCGATGGCGGCCCGGCGCTGCTCGTCGGTGCCGGTCGTGATGATCTGCCAGACCGCGTTCATGACCCGCCCGAGCTCCGGCTTCAGGCTGGTGAAGTCCGCACCGGTGTCGCCGTCGCGGGTCTCGCGCTCCGCACGCTGCTCGCGGGCCTCGCGCTCGCGGGTGAACGGCGCCCAGACCTCCGCGATCTCGTCCTCGTGCTGGGTGAGGTAGGCGCGGCCGGACGCGGTGAGCTGGAGGGTGCGTCGACCGCGCTCGTCATCGCCCTCGAGCAGGCCCTCGTCCTCGAGCTGGGAGATGGTCGGGTACACCGACCCGGGGCTCGGCCGCCACGCGCCGTCGGTGCGCTCGGAGATCTCCTGGATCACCTGGTAGCCGTTCAGCGGCCCGTCGGCGAGCACGGCGAGGATCGCGACGCGGACGTCGCCGCGGCGTACCCGGGGACCCCGGGTGTGCTCCTGCTGAGCCAGCCCGAACAGCCCGATCAGCCACGGTGGCGGCCCGGACCGCCGGTTGGGTGGTCCCCACTGCCAGCCGCCCCACTCACCGCCGCGCGCGCCACGCCCGCCGTGCGCGCCACCGTTCCAGCCGCGCCCGTGCTGCTGGAAGAGCGTCTCGAACTCGCGTCCCCAGTCGCGTCCCATGCCGATGTCCCTCTCGTGTGCCGAGCCCTGGTGACGACCGTTCGGTGAATGTTTCACCGAACGCTCGCGATATATCGCGACACTACGCGATGCTCGCGGGTCGGACAAGGGCTATCTCGACCCGTCCGGGGCTCGGCCCTAGGTTGGCGCCATGACCAACTGGGGTGAGGTGTATCGGGCGAACATCGACGCGGTCACGGGCCTGGCGGAGGGTCTGTCGACCGAGGAGCTCTCGACCCGGGTGCCCGCGACACCGGACTGGACGGTGCATGACGTGCTCGCGCACCTGGCGGGCTCTCCGGCCGACGCCCTGAGCGGCCGGATGGACGGCGCACCCGGGCCCGCGTGGACCGAGCGGCACGTCGGCGAACGCGCCGCCCACACCACCGACCACATCGTCGCCGAGCTGCGCGGCAGCATCGACGCCGTCGTGACGTCGCTGGACGGCAGCGACCGGCCGGCCGTGGTCTGGAACGCCGCAGTGCACCATGCCGACCTGCACGAGGCCCTGGGCAAGGGCGCGCCGCCGCCGCAGATGTGGCGACCGGTGGTCGACGCGATGGCGCCGTCCCTCGGCGAGCACGCCGGTGCCCTGGCCGGGGTGTCGGACTACGAGAAGTTCCGGATGTTCTTCTCGCGTCGGTCCCGCTCGCAGACCGCCGCCTGGGGCACCGGCCTCGACCAGGAGACGCTGGACGGGTTCAGCATCTTCGGACCTCGCGACGACGACCAGCCGATCCCCTGACCGGGGTCAGCCGGTGTTGCGCATACCAGCGGCGATGCCGTTGATGGTCAGCAGCAGGGCGCGCTCGAGCGCCGGGTCGTCCTCCCCGCGGCGGTAGCGGCCGAGCAGCTCGATCTGCAGGTGGTGCAGGGGCTCGAGATAGTTCTCCCGGATCTCCAGCGTGGTGCGCAGCGTCGGCTCGCGGTCGAGCAGCGCCTCGTCGCCGGTGACGGCCAGCACCCGCTCGACGGTCAGGTCGAACTCCGTCCGGAGCCGCTCGAGCACCGGGCGGAGCCGGTCGGGAGCCAGTGCGGCGTACCGGGCCGCGAGGTCGAGGTCGGTCTTGACCAGCGTCATCGAGACGTTGCCGAGGAAGGTTCGGAAGAACGGCCAGTCGGCGTACATCTCCCGCAGCGCGTCGAGGTCCTCGGTCGCCGAGAGGCCGCTGCCGACGCCGTACCACCCGGGGACGATCTGCCGCGACTGCGTCCATCCGAACACCCAGGGGATCGCGCGGAGGTCGGCGATGCCGGTGTCGGCACCGGGACGACGGACCGGCCGCGACCCGATGTGGAGGGCGCCGAGCAGGTCGACGGGGGTCGAGGTGAGGAAGTACTCCGCGAGGCCCGGCTCCTCGACCAGCCCGCGGTACCGCGCATGGGCGGCGTCGGAGATGCGGTCCATCGCCGCGTCCCAGCGCCGGGCCTGGTCGGGCGTCCGCCGATCGGTGCGGTGGAGCACGCTGGCCTCGACGGTGGCCGCCAGCGCGAGCTCGAGGTTCTGTCGGGCCAGGGCGGGCAGGGCGTACTTGTCGCTGATCACCTCGCCCTGCTCGGTGATCTTGACCTCGCCGTCGACGGTTCCGGACGGAAGCGCCATGAGCGCGTCATACGTCGGGCCACCGCCGCGACCGACCGAGCCGCCGCGGCCGTGGAAGAACCGCAGGCGCACGCCGTACCGCCGGGCGACGTCGCGGGCCCGCCGCTGGGCGCGCTGGATCTGCCACTGCGATGTCGTGATGCCGCCGGCCTTGTTGGAGTCGGAGTAGCCGAGCATCAGCTCCTGCACGTCCCCGCGTAGACGCAGCAGCTCCCGGTACGACGCGTCGGCGAACAGCGCGTCGAGGATGAGCTCGGTCTGCTCGAGCTCGTCGACGGTCTCGAGCAACGGCACGAACCCGATCCGCGCGGTGCCGGAGGCGAGGTCGACCAGTCCCGTCTCGCGGGCCAGCACCACGGCGGCCAGCACGTCGTCTGCGTCATGGGTCATCGACACGATGTAGCTCTCGACCGCACGTGGCCCCAGCTCATCGAGCGCCCACCGGATCGCGTGGAAGGTCTCGGCGGTGACGGCAGCCTCCGCGTCGAGCGGTAGCGGAGTGCCGGCCAGCGGCCGGCGGCTGGCCAGCTCCTCGCTGAGCACCTTGGTCCGGGTTGCCCGATCCAGCGCGTCGTACGACGTGCCGAGCTCGCCGACGCGGTCGAGCAGCTGGCCGACCGCGTGGTGGTGCTTCGCCGCATGCTCGCGGACGTCGAGCGTGGCCAGGGTGAGCCCCGTGGCGGCGACGGTGCGGACCAGGCGCTCGACGTCGCCACCGGCCACGACCGGCCCCTGGTGGTCGAGGACCGAGCGGTGCAGCAGCAGAAGATCGTCGAGCAGCTCCGTGTCGTCGGCGTAGTCACGCCCGTCGACGTGCCGGCCCCCGCCGAGCAGGCGCTCCTCGGTCAGCCCGAGCCGCACGTGGATACAGGTGAGGAACAACCGGTAGGGCTCCTCGGCGTTCAACCGCCGGTAGCGCGACTCGACCTCGGGGAGCTCGGGCAGCTGGCGTTCGAGCCGGTCTCGCAGGCCGTCGGAGACGGCACCGACCCGGTTGCTCACCGAGAGGTCACGACGTACCCGGTCGACCAGCGTGCGCAGCAGCCGGATGCCGTGCACGGCCTGGAGGGTCAGCACCTCGCGGGTGGTGTCCGGGGTGACGTGTGGGTTGCCGTCGCGGTCGCCACCGACCCAGCTCCCGAAGCGGATCGGCCGCACGTCGGGCGGGAGGTCGACGCCGATCGCGGCGAGCCGGTCGCGCAGCTCCTCGAGCACGTCGGGCAGTGCCGCCTCCGACAGACCCTCCAGGTAGTAGACGATGTTGCGCGCCTCGTCGGTCGGGTCGGGCGGCTCGACCCGGATCTCGTCGGTCAGCCAGAGCAGCTCGACCGCCTCCTGGAGGCGGCGGGTACGGCGCGGGGTGTCCGGCTCCTCGAGCAGGGCGGCGACCCGTCGTAGCTTGTCGATCGTCGAGCGCCGGGCGACCTCGGTCGGGTGCGCGGTGAACACCGGCCGGACGCCGACCTGACACAGGATCTCGCCCACCTCGACCGGAGGGATGCCGGCGTCGGCGATCCGAGCCACCGCCCGCTCGATCCAGCCACCCTCCTCCTCGCGCAGCCGGGTCAGGGTGCGGCCGCGGTGAACCTGCTCGGTGATGTTCGCCAGGTGGAAGTACGCCGTGAACGCGCGCACCAGCCGGGTCACCGTCGCCAGGTCGAAGTCGGGCAGCTCGTCGAGGCGGCCCTCCTTCGCGTGCTCGCGCACCCGCTCGACCAGGTCGAGCAGGTCCTGACCCTCGGCGCGGGCCAGTGTCTCGCCCAGGATCGAGGTCACCCGACGGATGTCGCGGCGTAGCGCCCGGTCCGGCGACGGGCCCGGCGTCCTGGTCTCCTCGGCCATGTCTCCCATCGTCACGGGTCCCCGCCCTGCCCGTGCTCCGGCGTTCACGGACCGAACGCCGCGCGGATACCCCTCCCGGGTACAGTGACGGAATGGAGCACCCCGGCTACCTCAGCGACAAGGACGACGTGCTGAAGCGACTCAGGCGGATCGAGGGTCAGGCCCGCGGGCTGCAGCGGATGGTCGAGGAGGAGCAGTACTGCATCGACATCCTGACCCAGGTCTCGGCGATGACCAAGGCCCTGCAGGCGGTCGCCCTCAACCTCCTCGACGACCACCTCGCCCACTGCGTCCGCGACGCCGTCGCCACCGGCAACGACGCCGACCAGAAGCTCACCGAGGCATCGGACGCGATCGCGCGCCTCGTCCGCTCCTGATCGCCGTCAGGGGACGGCCCCGACGCGTCAGTCGGCCTCGACGTACTTCTTGAGCTGGTCGAGCATCATCTGCCAGTTGCCGGCGAACTGCTCGGCCTGCTCCGCCGAGTCGTTCCCGTCCTGGTCGAGGGTGAGGCGGGTGGACGCACCCCGATCCTCCAGCCGGTAGTCGAGCGTGTGGTGGTTCTCGGGGACGTCGTCCTTCCCGCTGAGCGGGCTGAAGTGGGTCATCCGAAGTCGCTGGTTCTCGACCACCTCGAGGATCTCGCCCTTGTCCTGGAACGGTCGCCCGTCGTACTCACCGCTCCACGTGATCGGGCTGCCCTCCTCCCAGTCGGTCTCGACCTTCGAGCCGAACATGAACCTCGAGATCGCCTCGGGGTCGGTCATCGCGTCCCACACCTGCTGCGGCGACGCGGAGATCTCGGTCTCGGCGTGGGCGACGTGGTCGGTCATCGGGCTCCTCCTCCGTCGGTCGTCACCGACCTCGTACCCCCGTCCGACGGGTCGGCAAACGCGGTGCTCGGGTTCCGCCCGGGGTCGGCTCCGGGTCCTGCCCGGTTGGGTGAGGCGCCCGCGACAGGCAGGATGGAGGCTTGAGACACCGCAGGAGGTGCCATGTCAGACCAGCCGTCCGACCAGTCCGCGCACGACCCCTCGGAGAGGCCGCCGCTCCACGAGACGATCCGGGCGAAGATGGAGGAGTACGAGGTCGACCGGCACCTCGAAGAGATCGCGAGCACGCTGGAGCACGCCGTACGCCAGGGCATCGCCAAGGTCGGGGAGCTGGCCCACGAGCACAAGGGTGACATCGAACGACTGTTCGACAAGGCGGCCACCGCCCTCGACAGCCGTACGGACGGCCGGCACGCAGAGACGATCAGCCAGGTGCGCGGCTCGTTGGAGCGGGGCGTCGACAGGATCGCCGACCAGCGCCCGGGTGACGAGCCCGACGAGCCCTCGGGCTCCGACGTACCGCCGAGCAACGGGTGACGGCCGCGTGTCGCTGAAGCGCACGGGCGCCGACCGGGTGCCGGCAACGGTCGAGCACGCCGACGACGGGCTCGTCGGCCGTCTGGTGCAGGTGCTGCTCGACGCCGGGATCGACGGCCTCGGCCCGCTCAAGTCTGCGCGCGAGCTGGCCGAGGCGGCTGGCCGCGAGACCCGTACGACGGAGGGCGCCGTCAAGAAGATCGTGCGCTCGCACGTCGTCAAGGGAGGAGTCGGCGGCTTCGTGACCAGTGTCGGCGGCTTCGTGACGATGCCGATCGCGCTGCCCGCGAACGTCATCGAGTTCTACATCGGGGCCACCCGGATGGTCGCCGCGATGGCAGACCTGCGCGGGTACGACGTGAGCGACCCACAGGTGCGCACCGCCGTGCTGCTCACCCTGGTCGGGTCCGAGGCGGACGACGTACTGGCCAAGGCGGGTCTCACCGGCGGCACCGGCAAGGTGGTCGGCCTGGTCGGCCAGCAGCTGCCACCGGCGGCGCTGTTGATCCTGAACAAGGCGATCGCGTTCCGGCTGCTCCGCGGCTTCGGCGAGAAGGCGTTCTCGCGCCTCGGCCGGGGCATCCCGCTCGCGGGCGGGATCCTCGGCGGCGGCATCGACGTGTGGATGATGAAGCGGATCGCCGAGCACGCGATGGAGGAGTTCCCGCCCGTGGACCCGATGTCTTCGGTCGTCCGCCCGAGCGGCTATCAGAACAACCGCTGAGGCGGACGACCCACCGACGTCACCCCAGGTCGAGCACCGCCTGCGCGATCGCTGCGGCGCCTCGGCGGCTGAGCACGATCGTGTAGTGGTTGACGTCGGGAACCGGGCGGATGTCGAGGTCGGGCCAGCGCGCGGCGTACGCATCGACGGTCGCCTGCGGGTAGAGCCCGGGCGGGTCGTCGGTGAAGCCGCGTGACGCGTGCAGGAACACCCGTGGTGGCATCGGCTTCTCCAGCGCCTCGGCGAACGCCGTCCCGTGCACCATGTCGATCTGGTCCGACTCGACGACCTCGGGGTCCGCGGACGGGCGGCCCGGGGCCTCGGGCAGGTCGTAGTCGGCGTACTCCTCCGCCTCCGACGTCCAGTCCCGTGCGAACGCCGGATGACCGCGGAACCAGTCGCGGTAGCCCTCCCGGGTGTACGTCGCCCGCAGCCGCTCCTTGATCGGCTGCAGGCCCGCGAGCGTCGCCTCCTCGTCGGCGGCCGGGAAGGGGAGACCGCCGTCGACCAGGACCAGGCCCCGCACCAGGTCCGGCCGGCGTGCCGCCAGGACGGTCGCGACGAACCCTCCCATCGAGTGGCCGACCACGATCAGCGGGACGCCGCCGGTGGCCTCGACCACCGCCGCGCAGTCCTCGGCGTGCCGAGCGATGCCGGCCGGACCTGGGAGCCCGTTGGAGCGACCGCGGCCACGGAGATCGGGAGCGAAGACCGGTCGGTCGAGCGCGTCGGCCACGAACGGCCACGTCCGCGACGACGACGTGATGCCGTGCACCGCCAGCACCGGGGTCCCGGTGCCCGACCACGCCGCGACCCGCAGGGTCCCACCGGCGACGGGGACGTCGAGCGCGTCAGGCATCGGCCCTCACCTGCACGAGTCGCGGGGCCTCGACCATCGAACCTGCGACGTCGGTCATGACTCAGGTCTACCACCGGCCGGCCCGCGCGAGACCAGCGGTCACCAGAACCCGGTCGACAGGGCATCGTCGGTCGGGTGGGGTGGTCGTCATGAGGCGGATGCACGACGACGAGATCGACATCGACGAGGACCTGGTCCGCCGGTTGCTCGCGTCGCACGCCCCGGCGTACGACGGACTGCCGCTGCATCGCTTCGCGTCCACCGGGTCGAGCAACGCGCTGTTCCGGCTCGGCGACGACCTCCTGGTGCGGATCCCGCGCCAGCCCGGTGGGACCAGCACGATCGAGAAGGAGCGGCGCTGGCTCCCGTACGTCGCTCCCGTCGTCCCGGTCGACGTACCCGAGATCCTGGTCGTCGGCGAGCCGGCCGCCGGCTACTCGGAGAAGTGGTCGATCGTCCGGTTCCTCGACGGGAGCGTTCCCACGCTTCCCCAGGACGACGAGCCCCCGCGGCACGACCTCGCCCGCGACCTGGCGGCGGTCGTGAACGCGCTGCGCGATCTCGAGGTGCCGCCGGACGCGCTGGCCGATCCCGCGCTGCACTGGTATCGCGGCGACCCCCTCGCCCACCTCGACGAGGACATGCGTCGTCTGCTCGACGAGTGCCGGGAGATCGGTGGGCTGCACCTCGATGTCGACGCCGCCGAGCGCGGTTGGGACGACGCACTCGGCCTGCCCGGCGCCCATGCGGTCGGGGACGTCCGCTGGTACCACGGCGACCTCCTCGCCGAGAACCTCCTGGCGCGCGACGGCCGGCTCGCAGCGGTCCTCGACTTCGGGGCGCTCTCCGTGGGCAGCCCGGCGGTCGACCTGGCCGGGGCGTGGGAGCTGCTCGACCCCGCCGCACGGATCACCTTCCGCGAGGCGGTCGCCGTGGACGACGACGAGTGGCGGCTCGCGCGTGGTTGGTCACTGGCGCTCGCGATCATGGCGCTGCCCTACTACTGGCGCTCGATGCCGGAGCGGTGCGTCAACCGACTCGCCCAGGCCCGCGCCATCCTGGACGACCCGGCCTGACCCGTCTGGCCCCTCAGGGCCACCAGACGCGACTCAGCGGGAGTTGAGCCAGAACAAGGCGGTCAGCAGGACGATGAAGACCAGCAGGCAGAGCACGACCCAGCGGTAGACGCCGAACCCGCGCGTCCGCAGCCGCTGCTCGAGCTCGACGTCCCCGGTCCGCTTGGCCTTGACGATCTGGACGGCGAGCGCGATCCGGTAGGCGACGTACCCGCCGCCCACCAGGATGATCGCGACGCGCCAGAGCATGCCGGGAGCATCGCACGTGCCCCCCACCGACCATCGCCCGGACGGCGCGGCCGACCGAGCGACTGCTCCGTCAGGGCACCAACGCGAGCTTGCCGCCGGGGTGCTTGCCCTGCAACACCTCGGCGGCGGCGAGCGCCTCCTCGAGTGGGTACGTCGCGGCCACGGTCACCTCGAGCCTGCCGGCACCGGCCAGCTCGACGAGCTCGGCCCGGACGGAGTCGCGGTAGGCCTTGCTGGTCGGCACGCCGCCCCAGATCCGCTGGTAGCCGTTCGCGACGGCCTGTTCCTTCGGCGCCACGATCGACATCATCCGGCTCCGGTCCGGCACCAGGGCGAGCGAGACCGCGAGCGCCTCCTCGGTGCCGATGCAGTCCAGGGCCACGGACACACCGGCCGGCGCCACGGCCCGCACACGCTGCTCCAGCCCCTCGCCGTACGCGATCGGCTCGCCGCCGTCACGTCGTACGACGTCGAAGCGAGCCGGGCTCGCCGTCCCCAGCACTCGGGCGCCGAGCAACGCGGCCTGCTGGAGCAGCATCACCCCAACCGCACCGGACGCACCGTGCACGAGCACGGTCTCACCGGAGCTCACGCCGGTCCGGTGCAGCATCTCGGAGGCGGTGGTGGCGGCCAGCAGCAGGTTCGCGGCCTGCTCGAAGGACATGCTCGCCGGCTTGGCGAACACGTCCCGGGCGGGGACCGTCAGCTCGGTCGCCCAGCCACCGCGTACCCGGAACGCCAGCACCTCGTCGCCGACCGCGCCGCCACCGGAGGCGAGCTCGGTGCCCGGACCGATCGCGGTCACCACGCCGGCGATCTCGTAGCCCACCGGCCGCGGGAAGTCCTCGGGGTTGTTGCCCTCGGCGATGTGCTTGGCGTCGGCGGGGTTGAGTCCCGAGGCCCGCACCTCGACCGTCACTTCGCCCGGCCCGGGAGGCGGCACGGAGACGTCGACCAGCTCGAACACCTCGAGCCCTCCGGGACGATGGGCGATCCACTGGCGGGCCATGGCACGCAGAACCGTCGCCCGACCTCGGCCATTCCCGCCCGCGGGGCCGACCGCCGAAGCGCGCGCGCTCGGGATACTCGTCCGGTGCGGCGGACGATGGTGGAGACGGAGCGCATGGTGCTGACCACGTGGCTCCCCGAGGACTTCGAGGACCTGTCCGGGTTGCACTCGGACGCGGAGACGATGCGTTGGATCCGGCCGGGCCGGCCCGAGACGCCCGACGAGACCCGAGCGCGGCTGGCGTCGTACCTCGTCGACCAGGAGGAGGGCGCCGCCAAGTGGCGGGTCGAGGACCGCCGCAGCGGCGGCTTCGTCGGTCGTGCCGGGTTCGGTGGCGACGTCACTCACCGCGAGCTCGGCTACACGTTGCGGCGCGAGGCCTGGGGACGCGGGCTCGCCACCGAGCTCGCCCTCGCCCTCGTCGCGTGGCACATCGAGCACCCCCTGTGCGCGGCACCCGGCGACCTCACGGCGTATGCCGCGGTGACGAACCCCGCGAGCTGCCGGGTCCTGGAGAAGGCGGGCCTGACGTACGTCGAGGAGCGCGTTCACAACGGCCAGGCGTCGGCGTACTACCGGCTCTGACACCCGCGCGGCCTCAGGTCCTCGCTGCCCTGCCACAGATACGTCTGCACGCCGATGTCGGCGAGGACCGCGCCGAACTCCTCGATGTTCCCAGCACCGCTGCGGTGTCGCGGCGGTGTCGGCGGCGACGTCGGCCACGCTGCGCCCGGGATGTCGGGATGACACGGCGTACCCGGGCCGCGAGGTGGTGACGAAGCGATGTCCGCGCGCCGCCGCGGCGCGTACGTGCGCCGGTCGGGGCGACGACGCACCCGGGGTGCCGTGATGGAAGACGATGACCGGGCCGTGGTCGGGTCCGTTCAGCTCGAGCTCGAGGTCGCGGCCGTCGGGCAGGGTGATGGTGGACACGGGCGCCTTTCGTGCAACGCTCAGAAGTCGCGGCGGCCACGCAGCGAGTCGCCGCGGTCGGCGCGGGTGCGTGCGTAGACGGCCACACGTTGGGGTCCGGGGTTGGTCAGCTCTGCTCCCTCGCCGTACGGGAACTCGAAGGTCTCGCCGACCTCGACGCCCCGCTGGCGCAGCTGTTCGGTCGTCGCGGTGAGGTCGTCGACCCGGTACAGCAGCACCGGGCGGTCGCCCTCGAGGTGCTCCGCGAACAGCACGGCCGGTCCGATCCCGGGGTCCACGCACGCGACCCGGGTGTCG
The DNA here is from genome assembly GCA_036265495.1 of Nocardioides sp. GTDB lineage: Bacteria > Actinomycetota > Actinomycetes > Propionibacteriales > Nocardioidaceae > Nocardioides. The sequence continues at coordinate 22,667 of DATAOY010000011.1, forward strand.
AATCGTTCGATCGCGAAGACCGGCTCGGCACCCAGGCGCTCGGTCCAGTGCGCGAGGTCGCCGGCCGCGTCGCGGCTCGGGCAGTAGACGAAGTCGAGCGGGCCCAGGGTCACGACGCCATGCCTAGGCCGGACCGTCGACGTTGTAGGTCGGCTCGCCCCTGCCGCAGCGGACGATGACCGCCCGGCCCGGCTCATCGGACGGGTTCGACTCGCGATGGACGGCCCCGGCCGGCACGCGCAGGAAGTCACCCGGCCCGGCCTCGACGACCTCCGCGCCGCCGGGACCCGACTCCATCCGCATGCGGCCGCTCACGACGTACAGGGTGGTCTCGTAGTCACCGTGATGGTGCCAGCCGGAGGTGGCGTGCGGCTCGGTGTCGACCGTGCCGGTCCACATCCCGGCTTCGTGCATCGCCACCTGTCGGCTCATCCCCGGGGTCGGGTCGGACGCCGTCAGCTCGTCGGCCCCGACGAGCGAGCACGGCTGCGCGGGATCTCGGCTCACCGGGCCAGGCTAGGCGCTCTCCAGCACGGCCGTCACCAGCGCGGTCCTACCCTGGCGAGATGCACGAGGACGCCGACCGGCTGCTCGCCGAGCGCGAGGCGCAGCTGGAGGCCGAGCTGGCGGAGCTCACGAAGCCGCCGGGCGAGGTCGGCACGATCTCGTTCGGCAAGCGCGTCGGCGAGGGCACCTCGATGGCGGTGGACCGGCTGGCGGCGGTGTCGGCGCAGGAGCATCTGCTGACCATGCTCGACGAGGTACGACGTGCGCGCAGGCGCCTCGCCGACGGCCGGTACGGGATCTGCGAGATGTGTGGCGAGCCGATCCCCGAGGGCCGGCTCGAAGCGCGACCCTGGGCGACCCGCTGCGTGGCCCACAGCTGAGACTCAGACCCGGGCGGCAGCCTCGAGGAGCACCCGCGAGGTGTCGTCGATCCGGCTGAACTGTGGCCAGTGGCCCGAGTGGAGGTCGACCCACACGACGTTGCGGAGCTGCGCGATCTCCTCGGTGCCGGACTCGCCCGCATCGGTCCATGCCTTGAGCTGGGCCTGGTCGTACTCCGCGGTGACCATGGTGACGGGCAGGTCGTGGAGCGCGTCGCTCTCGAACGAGAGCCCGTCGGTCACGGCATGGACGGGAGACGGCACGGATCCCGCGCGGATGCGATCGCGCAGGTCGCCGTCGAGGTCCTCGACCATCTCGTCGTCGAAGAAGTCCCACGCGGGGAGCGGCACGTCGTCGCCATCGACCGGGAACATCGAGTCGGACTGCTCGGGGATGCCGGGCTCACTGGCCAGGAAGACGACCCCCGCGACGCGGTCGAGCCGCGCGGCCGCGGCCGCCCACGCGAGCACGCCACCCATCGAGTGGCCGACGAGCAGGACCTTCGCATCGTCCGGCACGGCGTCGATCGCGGACACCACCGCGTCGACGTGCTGCTGCCGGGTGACGCCGGATCTGTCGGCGTCGTCCGACTCCATGCCGGGAAGCGTCAGGGCGTGGGTGGTGTGCCCCGCCTCCTCCAGCCGCGGGACGATGCCGTCCCACGATCGAGCGGTCAGCCAGAGACCTGGGATCAGGATGATGTCCATGCCTGGCGAGGCTAGGACGACCCACCGACAGCCGGGTTCCCGGGGGTCGTCCGCCCCCACGGAACCTCTACCGACCGCCCAAGCGGACGACCCCACACCCCACCCCCGTCGTCCGCCCCCACGGAACCTCTACCGACCGCTCAAGCGGACGACCCGGCGAGGGCTGGGCCGCGGGGGAGGCGGCGGACAGACGGGATGGAGACCACGACCAGGGCGGCGGTGATCCCGACGACGGTCATCACCATCAGCGTCGGATAGATGCCGAGCAGAGCAGCCATGCCGCCGACCACCACGTTGCCGAGCGGGATCATCCCGGTCGACGACAGGTAGTCGTAGCTGGAGACCCGCGACAACGAGGTCGGCGGGATGTGCTCGCCGAGCGAGGTCTCCCAGAGAGTGAACATCCCGGTCACGCAGACGCCTGTGAGCAGCTCGAGCAGCCCGATCCCCCACACCGGCAGGTGGCTGCCGATGATCGCCGCCTGGCAGGACGCGCCCACCAGCATCAGCGCTCCGACCCGCAGGGCGTACGCCGGGCGCCACACCAGCAGCAGCACGTCGCCGAGGATGTTGCCGATCCCGAACAGCGCGGTGACGACGGCCCACGACCGGGCGCCGTCGTAGTGGTCCTGCATCAGCACGGGCCCGACCACGAAGATCGCCGGCAGCACCATCGCGTGGTACACCGAGAAGCCACCGAGGTAGCCGACCACCCAGCTCCGCGAGCGGACCTCCTGCCAGCCTCCCCGCAACGACGCGCGGAAAGACGCGGGCGCGTCGTGCCGGTCGTCGGCAGCGGCCCGCGTCGCCACGGCCGGGCGCAGCGGGAGCAGGAGCAGCACCGAGACCAGGAACGTCGCGGCGTCGAAGACCAGCGCGGAGCCCGGTCCGCCCGCGAAGCCGATCAGCACACCCGCGATGGCCGGACCGGCGACGTTCGCCAGCGAGAACGTCAGTCCGCGCAGCGCGTTGGCCGGCTGGAGGTTGCCCGGACTGACCGTGGTCGGCAGCAGCCCGCTGAAGGCGGGAGCGAAGAACGCGTCGGCGGACCCGAAGATGGCGGCCAGCACGACCAGGTGACCGACCTCTGCCTGGCCCGAGAGCAGCAGGAACGCGGCCAGGGTCTGGGTGACGAGCCGCACGGTGTCGGAGCCGATCAGGATCCGCTTGCGCTCCCAGCGGTCCGCCCAGACACCGGCCGGGATCGCGAGCACCACGAACGGCAGGAACTGCGCGGTCGAGGTGAGCGCGACGTCGCGGACGCCGCCGCCCACGGACAGCACCGCGAACGGGAGCGCGACGCTGGTCACCCGGTCGCCGAGCACCGAGAGCACCTGGCTGCTGAACAGCAGGCGGTACTGCGGCTCCTCCCGCAGGACGGTCGGGACGAGTCGGCGGGCCACGAGGGGTCAGCATCCCCGACGGCCGCGCCGTTTGTCGCCGGGATTGTCCCGCCGGGCTCAGGCGGAGGCCCGCTTGACCTTCCGCATCAGGGCCAGGGCGCCCTCGATGTAGAGGTCGACCCCGAACGAGTAGTACGCCGGCACGTCGTCGCAGTCGGTCAGCGGCTCGGCCGCAGCGCGGACGTGGGGATAGAGGTCGGCCGGCAGCGTCTCGATGTGTGCGCGCTTCTGCGCGAGCAGCGCGTCGCGCTCCTCCTCTGCCGCCTGGCTCTCGGAACCCGGGAGCTGGGTGACCAGCATCATCGCGGTCTGGAGCCCCATCCGGGCGAGGTCGGCGGCCTGTTCGCGGGAGAAGCCGGCGTCCTCGAGGAGGGTGAGCGTGAACTCCGTGAGGCGGAGTCCCGGCTCGCTGACCAGGATCCGCGGGAAGACGAGGCCGGCCGCGGCCGGATGCCGGGACAGGTGCTCGATCAGGATCTCGACGACCCCGCGCAGCTGGGTCGACCAGGATCCGGTCGCGGGCGGCGGTGTCACGTCGGCAAGCAGCGCGTCGCCCATGGCGGCCAGCAGCTCCTCCTTGTTGGCGACGTGCCAGTACAGCGCCATCGGCGTCACCCCGAACTCCTGCGCGATCCGCCGGATGGTCACCGCGTCCGGACCCTCGACGTCCATCACGGTGAGCGCGCGCTCGACGATCGCGGCGCGGCTGAGGTCGCTCTTGGTCGCGGTGGCGGTTGCGGTCCGGGGGCTCATGTCCCGAACTATACACGATAAGGCTTGACAACTATACGTCGTACAGGGTTTCCTGTACGCCATACATGTACGACGTATAGGAGACGTGATGACCCGCAACCGCTGGGCGCTCGTGGCGGTGGCCCTGGCCACCTTCATGACCTACCTCGACAACAACATCGTCAACGTGGCGATCCCCGACATCCAGCGCGAGCTCGGCCTCACCACGGCGGGCATCGAGTGGGTGGTGAGCGGATACATCCTCACGTTCGCCGGGCTCCTGCTGGCCGGTGGGCGGCTGGCCGACCGGTACGGTCGGCGCCGGCTCTTCCTCGTCGGTCTGGCCGTCTTCACCGCGTCCTCCCTGCTGGCGGGCCTCGCGGGTGGGCCGGCGACGCTGATCGCCGCTCGAGCCCTCCAGGGGATCGGCGCCGCGGCGGTCACCCCGACCACGCTGGCGATCATCAGCGCGACGTTCACCGACCCACGCGAGCGGAACGCGGCCGTCGGCGTCTGGGGTGGCGTCGGCGCCCTCGCCCTCGCGGTCGGCCCGGTCCTGGGCGGACTGCTCACGCAGCACGTCTCGTGGGAGTGGATCTTCTGGATCAACGTGCCCGTCGGCATCGCCACCATGGTGCTCGGCGCCTGGGCCATCACTGAGTCGCGCGAGGACGAGGTACGGCGTATGGACCTGGCCGGTCTCGGCCTCTCCACGGTCATGCTGTTCTCGCTCACCTGGGCCCTGATCGAGGGCCACGGGCGGGGCTGGACCTCGGCCGGCATCCTGACGGCGTTCGGCGTGGCGGCCGCGTCCGCACTCGCCTTCACCATCGTCGAGAGCCGCGTGGAGCAGCCGATGGTCGACGTCCGGCTGTTCCGACGGATGGAGTTCACCGGCGGCATCGTCGCCCTGATGCTGTGGGCGTTCGGCCTCTTCGGCATCTACTTCTTCACCTCGCTCTACCTCCAGGGCGTGCTCGGCTTCTCGCCCACCAAGGCGGGTGCCGCGTTCGTGCCGATGGCCCTGCTGATGGCGGCCTCGGCCGTGGCTTCCGACCGGGTGGCCGCCCGCTTCGGCGCCTACCGGTCGACCGGCTTCGGGATGCTGGCGATGGGCCTGGCGATCGGCTCGGTCTCGCTGCTGGGCAAGGACGCGTCGTTCCTCTCGCTGATGCCGAGCTTCGCGGTCATCGGCCTGGGTGGAGGGATGACGATCCCGCTGACGGCGACCGTCCTCGGCGTGATGCCGACCAGCCAGGCTGGTGTCGCGTCGGCCGTCTTCAACGCCTCTCGCGAGGTCGCCGGCCTGCTGGGCATCACCGTGATCGGTGCGGTGCTGACCAGTCGTCAGGGAGCTGCACTCGCCGCGGGGCACCCCCCGGTCGACGCGTTCCTGACCGGCTACCGCGCCGGACTGCTGCTCGCGGCCGCTCTGGTCATCGCCGGCGGCGTCGCCGCCTTCGCCGCGCTGCGCCGGGCGCACCACCTGCCCGAGCCCCAGCAGAAGCGTGAGGAGCTGGTCCTCGCCGGCTGACCGGCCAGGAGCCGACGAGCCCAGGACGAGCATCGGGCCCGCCCCCGAGAGGGGACGGGCCCGATGTGGTTCGAAGGCTGAGGTCCGGTCTCAACCCCCCGTACGACGCACCACGGGCCGGGCCAGGGAACTGGCCGCCGGCGGCGGACGCGTTGCGCCTTCATGCTGCTCCTCCGGGGCCTCCAGCGCATCGGATTTTCGAGTTTCTTTGCCGAGCGCGGCGGATCGGGCCCTCGCCCCGCACCGGCTGGGCGCGGTGTACGGGAAATTCCTGGCCTCGTGTCGAAGGCTCCGCGGGTCGTTCGACGTACGGGCATGACCGCCCACACCACGACCCCCAGCCGCACCCGCGGCATTCTCGCGCTGGCCGTCCTGGCGCTGCCGACCCTGCTGGTCGCCATCGACATCTCCGTGCTCGCCGTGGCCCTGCCGACGATGGGGCGCGAGCTGCACGCCAGTGCCACCGAGCTGCTGTGGATGACGGACGCCTACAACTTCATGGTCGCCGGCGCCATGCTCACCACCGGCGCGATCGCGGACCGGATCGGCCGCCGCCGGATGATCCTGGTGTGCGCGGCGATCTTCGCGATCGCGTCCGCGGTCGGTGCATTCGCGACCACGCCGGAGCTGGTGATCGCCGCCCGCGGCGTGATGGGGCTGGCCGGCTCGGCGATCCTGCCCGCGTCGATGGCACTGCTCGGCGGCCTGTTCCCCGACGAGAAGTCCCGGATCCAGGCGATGGGCGCGATGATGACGGTCTTCCTGGGCGGGATGGCGATCGCGCCGCTCGTGGGCGGCCTGCTCCTCGACCACTTCTGGTGGGGCTCGGTCTTCCTGATGGGCGTGCCGGTGATGGCGCTGACCATCGCGGTCGTCCCGAGGCTGATCCCGGAGTCCCGGGCCGACGCGCCGGCCCCGCTCGACCTCAGCAGCGCCGCGCTGTCCGTGGCCGCCGTCCTCAGCCTCGTCTTCGCCCTCAAGCGCGCCGTGAACAGCGGGTTCGACTCCGCGGTGCTGGTCGCCCTCGTCGCCGGCGTCGTGCTCGGCACCGGCTTCCTGCGTCGCCAGGCCACGCTCGCAAACCCGCTGATGGACCTCGGCCTGCTCGCCCGGCCCCGCGTACGCCGTACTCTCGCCGCGCTGTTCCTCACCGCGCTGCTGATGGGCGGCACGTCGCTGTTCTTCAACCTGTACCTGCAGGAGGTCCAGGGCCTGTCCCCGCTCCACGCCGCCTGGTGGATGCTGCCTCAGATGGTCTCGATGATCGCGGCGGCCAACCTCGGCCCGTGGCTGAACCGTCGTCTCCCGCAGCGCACCGTGGTGGTGTCGATGATGTCGGTGATGGCCGCCGGGTTCGTCCTGTACGCCGTGGCGCCGGCGAGCGCCGCGGGTCGCCCGATCGTGGCGATCGGCGCGAGCCTGGCCACCTTCGGGATCGGTGCCGCCTTCCCCATGCTCATGGACGGCGTGATCAGCTCCGCTCCGCCCGACCGCGCCGCCTCGAGCGCGTCGCTGGCCCAGCTGTCCAACGAGCTCGGCATCGCCCTCGGCCTGACCGTGCTCGGCTCGCTCGGCACCGTGGTCTACCGCGCCCGCCTGGGTCTGCCGGGCTCCACCGCCGAGCAGAGCGTGATCGACGGTGTCCGCGAGGGACGGGACGACCCCGCCCTGCTCGCCTCGGTCAGGGACTCCTTCACCGACGCCTTTCACGTCGCCGGTCTGGTGGGCGTCGCGGTGATGGTCGTGGTGCTGGTCCTGGCCGCACGGGCCACCCGTGAGACGTCCGCCCCCGAGACCGTCGGCGAGCCGGAGCTGGAGGGGACGGCCGCGTGAGAGCGGCGCGCGTCAGTGGGTGCCCGGCTTCTTCTTCGTGGCGGCCTTGGCGGGGTTGCCGGACCGGGACGTGGGGGCACCGGGCCTCGCGTTGCGGCTCCGCAGCCAGCGCCACAGTCCGGTGACGACGAGGGCACCCACCAGTGATCCGATGATGCCGCTGGGCCTCAGCCGGATGCCGTCACCGGCGATCAGGCTGACCAGCAGGCCGCCGACGAACGACCCCACGAGGCCGGCCACGATCGCCATCGACCAGTCGATGCCGCGACGCTCGCGGCCGAGGATGAGCTGCGCCCCGGCGCCGACGACCATGCCGAACAGGATGATGCCGAGGATGAGCATGCCCCGACGCTAGTGCATCGGGGCGTGGTCAGCGGAGGACGGAACGCCGAGCGGCCGTCTTCGCCACGGCCTCGTCGAGCAGCTCCAGGGCCCGCACCACCGGAGGGGCGTCCGCCGCGCCGTCCCGCACGTGGACCACGATCCGTCGACGCGGGGCGGGGTTCACCAGCTCTCGGCTGTCGACGCCGGCCATCGACTCCGGTACGGCGAGGTCCGGCAGGATGGTCACGCCCACGCCGGCCGCGACGAACGCCAGAGCGGTGTGGTGGTCCTCCGAGCGCGCGACGTAGTGCGGCGAGAACCCGGCGGCCCGGCAGGCGTTGCGGATGATCTGGGTGCAGGTGTTGCCGTGGTAGTCGTTGTCGATCACCGGCTGGCCGGCGAGGGCTCCGAGCGGGACCTGGGTGTCCCACTCCTCGAGGAGCTCGTGGCCACGCGGGGCTGCGACCCGGTAGTTCTCCTCGGTCAGCACGTGCCGGCTGTGGCCCGGCCGCTCGACGCCGTCGGCGTCGGCATCCTCGGTGGTGATGTCGAGGTCGCGCCGCCCGGTCGCCGGCGACTCGGGACCGAGCTCGTTGAGGGTCAGGTCGAGGACCAGCTCGGGGAAGTCTCGACGCAGGCCCTTGGCCACCGCGGGCAGCCAGAACTGGGCCGCGGACGAGAAGGCACCGATGGTCAGGCTGCCGGTGCGCCCCTCGCGGAGGTGGTCGACGACACCGCCGAGCCGGTTGAGACTGTCCATGAGCTCCTCGCTCTCGGCGGCGAGCACCTTGGCCGTCGCGGTCGGGGAGATCCCGCGGCCGGCCTTCTCGAAGAGCACGAGCCCCGTCTCTCGCTGCAGGGCGGAGATCTGCTGACTGACGGCGGACGGGGTGTAGCCGAGGTGGTCGGCCGCGGCCTGGACCGAACCGCTCGCCACGACCGCCCGGAACACACGGAGACGCTGGACGTCGATCATGCCCGCGATCATACAGCACTACTGCACGATTCGTAAGAAACATTCGCTTGTGCTGAAGAGTCTTGCCCGGGATCATGGAGCCATGACCACAACCGAGAAGACCAGCAAGATGCAGCGAATCCGTGCCTTCGCGCGCTACGCGTGGGGCGACCAGGTGGCCGCGCACCGCGCCCTCCTCCGGATCCAGCCCTACGAGGACTACCTGCTCAACCGGCGCGGCCGCTGAGGTGACCCCCTCCGACTGTCCGCCGACCGCGAGACACATCCACGTTTCATCCACCTAGAGCCGGCCGCTTCCTCCGCGGCCGGCTCTCCTGCTGTTCTGGCGGCCGCTCTCCGGCAGGATGTCGCCCATGGCGCGGCAGCAGGGGGCGTTCGACTGGCAGGGCCGGCTGGAGAGCGGGGGCAGCGTCACCTTCGGCCCGAGCAGGTGGTCGTCCTGGGTGCTGTTCTCGGTCGCGATCGTCTCGCTCCTCGGGTGCCTGTACGCCGTCGTCAGCGACGGGCCCGCGCTGTGGTCGGTGATCGGCTCCCTCGTGCTGGTCGGGTGCGCCGTCGTGGCCGGTCGGGCTGCGCTCCTGGGGACCAGCCAGCTGATGATCACCCACGAGGGCTTCCGCACCGGCGGGCACCCGGTCGTCCCCTTCGACCGCCTGGCCGCGGTCGCGGTCGCGCGACGGAACCTGGCGCTGCACTACACCGCACAGCCGGGTGAGCGCCTGATCGGGCGGCAGCGGACCACCGGCCAGAAGGTGATGATCGTGGCCCTGCCGCGCCTTGCGTCCTTCCATCCCGACGACGTGGCGGTCTGGCTGCTGAAGCTCGGGAAGGGACCGAGCGCCGAGGTGACCGAGGAACGCACCGGGCTCAGCCGGGTCTTCCGGGTGCGCGGGTAGCACGAGCCTCGGCCGCGCGGGAGATGGCGTGGGCGCGGTACGTCACCGCGACCGCGCGCTCATGCTGGCCAGGACGACGCCCGGGCGGTGAGCCTCACTCCTCGGCCGCTCGCGCGACCGTGCGGAGCATGCCGCGGGTGGCTCGGACGTGACCGGTGCTGAGCATCAGCACCGTCCGGTAGGCCCGGCCGCGCGAGCCGGGGAACACCGCGAAGGTCAGGGCGCGCAGCCGCACGGCGTCGCCGTCCGGCTCCACCCGGAACACCAGCCGGTACGTCGAGAAGCGGTGGCGTCCTGCCAGCGCGATCTCGCGGGGTGGATCCGACGCCACCACCTCGAACCCGCTGCGGGGCACGGTGCCGAGCATCCGGAACAGCATCCCGTGGGACGAGCCCGTCAGACGCTCGACGTACGCCTGGAGGACCGACCAGGTGCGCTCGGGCGTGGCCGCGACTGCGATGGCGTGCTCGTCCACGAACGGGAGCTCCGGCGGTGTGGTCACCCGGCCATCCTCGCGTCGGCGACGGTCGCGGCGTACACCGGACGGCCATCCGTGCTTCCATGGGCCTCGGCTGTCATGTCGATCTGGTTCGATCCGTCACCTGGGTGACGGATCGCGAAGGAGGAACCTGACGGTGGAGACCCAGGAGATGCTGGCCGAGCAGTTCGAGGAGCACCGCAGCCATCTGCGGGGCGTCGCCTACCGCATGCTGGGCTCGGTCGCCGAGGCCGACGACGCGGTCCAGGAGGCCTGGCTGCGACTGGCCCGGTCCGACGCCAGCGAGGTGCGCAACCTGCGAGGATGGCTGACCACGGTGGTCAGCCGGATCTGTCTGGACCTGTTGCGCTCCCGGAGGTCACGCCGGGAGGAGTCGCTCGACGTCCACGTCCCCGATCCGGTCGTGACCCGGTTGGACGCCGACCCGGAGGCGTCGGCCGAGCAGGCCGACGCGGTGACCCTGGCCCTCCTCGTCGTCCTCGACGCGCTGAACCCCCGCGAGCGGATGGCCTTCGTGCTGCACGACATGTTCGGGGTGCCGTTCGACACGATCGGGGAGATCGTCGGCAGCACCCCCTCGACCGCGACCCAGCTGGCCAGCCGGGCGCGCCGCCGCGTCCGCGCCACCCCACCGCCGGTCGCGGACCTGGCCACGCAGCGTCGCGTGCTCAACGCCTTCACGACCGCCGCGCAGGAGGGCGACTTCGAGGCCCTGGTCGCCGTCCTGGACCCCGACATCACGCTCCGCGCGGACGGCGGTGTCCGGGGACTGTCGGGCGTCGTTCGCGGGGCAGCCGAGGTGGCGTCGGCGGCGTCCACCTTCCGGCGCACCGGTCACGAGCCGACGCAGGTGATGGTCCTGGTCAACGGCGCGGTCGGGCTGATCGGGTTGCGGGACGGTCGCCCGGTCTCGGTGTTCAGCCCGCTCGTCCGCGACGGCCGGATCGTCGAGATCAACATCCTCACCGACCCCGAGCGGCTGGCCGCGCTCGACCTGAGCGACGTCCTCTGAGCGGAACGAGCTCAGTGGGCCATGTCGACGAAGCGGGAGTAGTGGCCCTGGAAGGCGACCACGATGTCGCGGGTCGGGCCGTTGCGGTGCTTGGCCACGATCAGGTCGGCCTCGCCGGGGCGGGTCGACTCCTTCTCGTAGACGTCGTCGCGGTGGAGCAGGATCACCATGTCGGCGTCCTGCTCGAGCGAGCCGGACTCACGCAGGTCGCTCATCATCGGGCGCTTGTCGCCGCGCTGCTCGGGGCCACGGTTGAGCTGCGAGAGGGCGATGATCGGCACCTCGAGCTCCTTGGCCAGCAGCTTGATCTGGCGGGAGAACTCCGAGACCTCCAGCTGGCGGCTCTCGACCTTGCGGCCGGAGGTCATCAGCTGCATGTAGTCGATCACGATCAGCCGCAGATCGTGGCGCTGCTTGAGCCGGCGGGCCTTGGCCCGGATCTCCATCATCGTCATGTTGGGCGAGTCGTCGATGAACAGCGGCGCACTGGAGACCTCCGCCATCTTGCGGGCGAGCTTCTGCCAGTCGTCGTCGTTCAGCTGGCCGTTGCGGATGTGGTTCAGCGGCACCTTGGCCTCGGCGCTCAGCAGACGCATGGTGATCTCGGACTTGGTCATCTCCAGGCTGAAGAAGCACGAGGCCATGTTGTTGTGGATGGACGCCGCACGGCACAGGTCGAGCGCGAGGGTGGACTTGCCCATGGCGGGCCGCGCCGCGACGATCACCATCTGGCCGTTGTGCAGGCCGTTGGTCAGGTCGTCCAGGTCGGCGAAGCCGGTGGGCACGCCGTACAGACCGGCGTCGCGGTTGCCGATCGCCTCGATCTCGTCGAGGACGCCGTCCAGGATGTCGCTCAGCGGGGCGTAGTCCTCCGACGAGCGCCGGTCGGTGACCTGGTACACCTCGGCCTGCGCCGCGTCGACCACGTCGTCGACCTGACCCTGGCCGGCGTATCCCATCTGCACGATGCGGGTGCCCGCGTCGACGAGCCGCCGCAGGATCGCCTTCTCGCGGACGATCTCGGCGTAGTAGCCGGCGTTTGCCGCGATCGGGACGTTGGCCGACAGCGTGTGGAGGTACGGCGCGCCTCCGATGCGGGCGAGCTCACCGCGTCGCTGCAGCTCGTTGGCGACCGTGATCGGGTCGGAGGGCTCGCCCCGGCCGTAGAGATCGATGATCGCGTCGTAGATGACCTCATGGACCGGGCGGTAGAAGTCCGCGCCGCGGAGCACCTCGCTCACGTCGGCGATGGAGTCCTTGGACAGCAGCATCGAGCCGAGCACGCTCTGCTCGGCGGCGTTGTCCTGGGGTGGCGTGCGATCTCCGGGCCGGGTCGGACGCTCCCCCGGCTCATAGGCAGCCGGGCCGTCGCCCCAGTCGTCTCGCGGTGCTTCAGGAACGCCCGGGACGTCCCACGACCCCTGCTCCGTGACGCTCACGTAGCAGCTCCTTCCGACGGCACCGCGGGGGCCCCATGCGCCCGGCGGATGTGACGGATGTGACGCTAGGGGCTACCACCGACAGCGGCGACGTACCACGCTGCCGACGGTCCTCCCGTTCCGTCCGACCCGTCGGAGGGGGAATCTAGGTGCCGGGCCGGGCGGGCCGGAAGCGCGTTGTCCACAGGGGGTTGGGGATAACCTCCGTCCACTCGTGGAGGACCGGCTCCGGGCTGTGGCCGAGGCGGGGGACAACGTGTGGAGAACGTGGGAGACCAGCCCTTTATCATGCCTTTGACCTGCGGGTTTGTGGTTCCACAGATGTGCAGCCGGAAAAGTCTCCGAATGACCTCGTTCATCTTTTCGCCATCTGGGATTCGCACGTTGGTTTGTCGACACATCGCCCTACCCGTGGTCGGAACGGGGGATATCCACCGGTCATGCACAGGGGTAGCGGACCCTGGCTAACCTGGCCGCCGTGAAGCCGCTCCAGGCCGTGGCCATGGGCCTGGTCATCGTGCTGCTCGCGGCGCCCGTCCACGGGTTCGACCTGCTCCCCGACCCGATCGGCTGGGTCCTGGTGCTCGCCGGCGTCAGCCGGCTGGCGCTCCCACAGCGCAGCGGCCTGCGAGTGCTCACCACGCTCAGCCTGCTCGTGTCGGTGGTCGTCTGGTTCCCCGGGGCCCGGGACGCGCTCAACGTCACCGATCTGGCCCTGGCCTGGGCGGCCGGCCTGCCCGAGCTGGCCACGGTGATCGTGCTGGCCCACGCACTCGCCCAGCAGGCCCGGCTGGCCGGTGACCAGCGCGCCCGTACCTGGCTGCAGACCGCGCTGACGCTGTTCGTCGTCGTGGTCCTCCTCCCACCCGTGGTGCTGGGCGGTGGTCTGCACGGGCTGGACGCCACGCTGGCGGTCGTGGGCAGCCTCACCCTGCTGCTGTTCGTGGTCCTGCTGTTCCGGTACGCGGGTCGCACCTGGGCGCAGGCCACGGCCGGCGACCGGCCCTGAGACGCCACGGCCCGCCCGGGACCGGAGTCCGGGCGGGCCGTGGCGACGTACGTCGGGTCAGGCGGGGATGACGTTGAGCGCCACCGTCGCGGAGACCTCGTCGTGGAGACGCACCGACACCGAGTGGGCGCCGAGCGTCTTGATCGGGTTGGCCAGCGCGATGGTGCGCCGGTCGACGTCCTCACCGACGACGCCGGCGAGGGCGCCGGCGATCTCGGTGGTGGTGACGGCACCGAACAGGCGACCGGCCGAGCCGGCCTTGACCTTCACGTCGACCGGGGCGGCCTCGAGCTTGCCCTTGAGCTGGTCGGCGTGCTCCTGGTCGCGGACCGCCCGCGAGGAGCGGGCCTTCTTGATCGACTCCACGGTCTTCTCGCCACCGCGGGTCCAGCGGATCGCGACGCCACGCGGCAGGAGGTAGTTGCGGCCGTAGCCGTCCTTGACCTCGACCACGTCGCCGGGCTGCCCGAGGCCGGTGACCTCCTGGGTCAGGATGATCTTCATCGTCTCGGCTCCTCTCAGCGACCGGTCGAGGTGTACGGCAGCAGCGCGAGCTCGCGGGCGTTCTTCACCGCGATCGCCACGTCGCGCTGGTGCTGGACGCAGTTGCCGGTCACCCGACGCGCACGGATCTTGCCGCGGTCGGAGATGAACTTGCGGAGCAGCGTGGTGTCCTTGTAGTCGACACCGGTCGCCTTCTCCTTGCAGAACTGGCAAACCTTCTTCTTCGGCTTGCGCATCACTGCCTTGGCCATTGTGGTGCTCCCTTTCAGTGAGCCCGTCCCTGAGTGA
>DATAOY010000012.1:0-34584 GCA_036265495.1 Nocardioides sp.
CCCGTTCGACGCGCTCACGATAAAGCTGCTGGAGCCGCTCGACGATCGGTCCGCGGCATTCAAGTTTACGCCCGTCGACTTCGCGCACCGGCACGATTCCGGCGAAAGTGCCGGTCACGAACGCCTCGTCGGCACCGTACACGTCCGTCAGGCTGAAGTTCTTCTCGTACGCCACGACGCCCGCCTCCCGCGCGACTCGCAGCACGGCGCTTCGCGTGATGCCGCCAAGACTGTAGTCACCGCTCGACGTCCACAGCTCGCCGCGGCGGACGATGAAGAAGTGAGTCGAGTTGCAGGTCGCGACGAAGCCGTGGGGGTCGAGCATCAACGCCTCGTCCGCTCCGGCGGTGTACGCCTGGATGCAGGCGGTGATGTCGTTCAGCTTGCTGTGCGCGTTGAGCCTTCGGGTCGAGCGTGTCCGGCGAGGCCCGCCGCACGTGCACCGTGAACACCGAGAGCCCCTGCTCCACGGTGGCGGGCAGCGGGTCCTTGTGCTCGGCGATGATCACGACCGTCGCCGGCCCGGCCGAGAAGCGCGGGTCCTGGTACGGCGTGGACTTCGGCCCGCGGGTCACCATCAGCCGGACGTGCACCCCGTCGGTCATCTGGTTGGCGTCCAGGGTCCGGTAGATGCGCTCGGTCAGCTCGGCGCGCGTGATGCCGATGTCCAGCGCGATCGCCGCCGCGCCCTCCCACAGCCGGTCGAGGTGCTGGTCCAGGAACGCCGGATGGCCGTCGTGCACGCGCAGCCCCTCCCACACCCCGTCACCGAGCACGAAGCCGGCGTCGAAGACGGACACGACCGCCTGCTCGCGCGGCACCAGCGACCCGTTGACGTGGATCAGTACCTCGCGGTTGCGCGGGTCGTCGGCGAAGTCGTGCGCACCGTGCGCAGTCCGGCTCGCCGGCACGTCAGTGGATCTCCTCGGGGTGCTCCCGCAGCCGGGCGAAGGACGCCTCGACCTCCTGCTCGGCCTCGTCGCGCCCCACCCAGTCGGCGCCCTCGACGGACTTGCCGGGCTCGAGCTCCTTGTACACGGTGAAGAAGTGCTCGATCTCGAGCCGGTCGAACTTCGGCATGTGGTTGATGTCGCGCATGTGCTCGAGCCGCGGGTCGGACACGGGCACGCACAGCACCTTGTCGTCGGCGCCCTTCTCGTCGGTCATCCGGTACATCCCGATCGCTCGGCAGCGGATCAGGCAACCGGGGAACGTCGGCTCGCCGATCAGCAGCACCAACGCGTCGAGCGGGTCGCCGTCCTGGCCCAGGGTGTTCTCGATGTACCCGTAGTCGGCCGGGTACTGCGTCGACGTGAAGAGCGTGCGGTCCAGCCGGATCCGCCCGGACTCGTGGTCGACCTCGTACTTGTTCCGGCTCCCCTTGGGGATCTCCACCAGCACGTCGAACTCCAGCACGATGTCCTCCAGGTCGCTCGGTGGCGATCACGCGTCGGCGACGGCCCCGCGGCGCCACCTGGGCCAAGTCTCGCGCAGAATGAGGCCGCGTGCCCAACCCGGGCACCCCGTCGCCATCGTCGTCGACGCACCGAGCCCGGAGGGAACGTCGTGGCCCGAGCGCAGCGCCGCAGCCGGGTCCGGCGCGCGCTCCCCTGGGTGGCCGGAGTCCTGGTCCTCGCCCTCGCCGGCGGTGCCGCCGCGGCGTACCGGGCGGGTCGGCTCGACGACTGGCTCGGCGACGGACCGCCATCCCCGCTCGTGGCACCGGTCCCGGGCTTCACCGCGCCGCCCGCGCCGACGCCGCGACCCGTGGCGCGGGCCGCGCGCTCGCCGCGTCCGACCGAGCGCGCCGTACGACGTGCCCTCGAGCCGGCGCTGGACGACCCGAGCCTGGCCGATCTGCGCGCCGTCGTGGCACCCCTGACCGGCCGACCGGTGCTCGACGACGGTCGCGGTGCGTCGATGCCGGCATCGACGCTCAAGCTCCTGACGTCCGCGGCCGCTCTCGAGGCGCTCGGCCCCGACCGCACCTTCGCCACGCGGGTGGTCGCGGACGGTCGCCACGCGATCGTCCTGGTCGGCGGAGGAGATCCGTTCCTCGAGGGAAAGCAGCCCACCGAGGGCCCGGCCCGTCGCGACGCGAGCCTGCAGACCCTGGCCTCCCTCACCGCGAAGAAGCTCCGCTCGCGTGGGGTCTCGAAGGTGCGGCTGGCGTTCGACACGTCGCTGTTCTCCGGTCCGCGGGTCAGCCCGCACTGGCGGAAGTCCTACGTCCCCGACGACGTCGTCTCACCCATCACCGCGCTCTGGGCCGACGAGGGGCTCGACCCGGACGGGTCCGGCCGGGTCTCCGACCCACCTGCCACGGCGGCCGCGATCTTCGCGACGTACCTCCGCACGCACGGCATCGACGTGGAGCGGCAGCTCGCGGAGCAGAAGGCGGGCGCGAACGCCGTCGAGCTGGCCCGGGTCACCAGCCTGCCGGTGGCCGACATCGTGGAGCGGGTCCTGCAGTACAGCGACAACGAGGGGGCCGAGGTGCTGGCCCACCACGTCGGCCTCGAGGTCGAGGGTGAAGGGTCGTTCGAGGCAGGTGTGCGCGGCGTGACCACGACGCTGCGCGGACTCGGCGTGGACCTCCGGCACGCGACGATCCAGGACGGCAGCGGTCTCTCGAGACACGACCGGCTCGACGCCGAGACGCTGGTCCAGGTGCTCCAGGTGGCCTCGTCACCCGAGCACCCCGAGCTCAGGTCGGTGGTCACCGGCCTACCGGTCGCGGCGTACGACGGATCGCTGGGGTACCGCTTCGAGGACAGCCCCGGCCGGGGGCTCGTCCGCGCCAAGACGGGCACGCTCACCGGCACCAGTGCCCTGGCCGGCATCACCACCGACGCCGGGGGACATGCCCTCGTGTTCGCCTTCGTCAGCAACCACGTGAAGCTCGCCGAGACACTCGACACCCGAGCCGCCCTGGACCGCCTCGCCTCCTCGCTGGCCACCTGCCGCTGCTGAGGGGCCTCGCGCCCACCCCCGTAGGCTCTCGGCATGACGACGGACATGGTCGACTGGGAGCTCGCGGTGTCGATCGGCTCGCGGCTCGCGGGGGCCGGACCGCAGGTGTCGGCCGAGGAGGCGGCCGCGACGGTGGCCGAGCTGCGCGACGGCGCCGACCGGTCCACGTCGTACGTCAAGGAGTTCACCGGCCTCGACGCGGGCGCGCTCACCGCGCCGGTCCTCGTCGTGGACCGGGCGGCCTGGATCCGGGCGAACGCCGAGGGGTTCGCCACGATCCTCGGCCCGGTGATCGACAAGGTCACCGAGAAGAAGGGTCCACCGGGTCCGGTGACCCAGGCGGTCGGGTCCCGCATCACCGGCGCCGAGGTCGGTGGGCTGCTGGGCTTCATGGCGAGCAAGGTGCTCGGCCAGTTCGACCCGTTCCACGACCCGCACGGGCGCCTGCTCCTGGTCGCACCGAACGTCGTGCACGTCGAGCGCGAGCTGGACGCCGACCCTCGCGACTTCCGACTCTGGGTCTGCCTGCACGAGGAGACGCACCGCGTGCAGTTCACCGCGGTTCCATGGATGCGCGACCATCTGTTCGCGCAGTTCCTCGCGCTCGCGGAGACGGTGGAGCCCCAGCGGCTCCTCGACGAGGGGCTCCAGCGGATCGCCGAGGCGGTCAAGCACGGCCGCGGCGGCAGCCTCCTCGACCTGCTCGGCTCTCCGGAGCAGAAGACGATCCTCGACCGGGTGACCGGAGTGATGTCCCTGCTCGAGGGGCACGCGGACTTCGTGATGGACGGTGTCGGGCCCGGGGTGATCCCGAGCGTCGACAGCATCCGCGCCAAGTTCAACGAGCGCCGCAAGGGCGTCGGCACTCTCGACCGGCTGCTCCGCAAGCTGCTCGGGCTGGAGGCGAAGATGGCGCAGTACCGCGACGGAGCCCGCTTCGTGCGGTCCGTCGTCGACAAGGTCGGCATGGCCGACTTCAACGCCGTCTGGGCCAGCGCCGACAACCTCCCGAGCCTGGCCGAGATCCACGACCCCGACGCCTGGGTCGCCCGCGTCCACCCGTGAGCCTGCACCCGTCGCTCGCCGCCGTACGGCACGCCGTACGACGCGGGCTCGCGGACCTCGAGCCGGGTGCCCGGCTCGTCGTCGCGTGCAGCGGCGGCGCGGACTCTCTGGCGCTCGCCTCCGCCACGGTCCACGAGGGTCGCGAGCAGGGCTGGTACGTGGTGGGTGCCACGGTCGACCACGGCCTGCAGGAGGGATCGGCAGAACGGGCCGAGCGCGTCGTCGTCCAGCTGGCGTCCCTCGGCGTCGACGAGACCGTCAGCGCGCGCGCCTCGGTCAACGCCCCCGGACTCGGCCCCGAGGCCGCCGCCCGAGCGGGCCGCTACGCGCTGCTCGACGAGATCCGCGAGCGCTTCGAGGCCGAGGCGGTGCTGCTCGGCCACACCCGCGACGACCAGGCCGAGACCGTGCTGATGGGGCTGGCCCGCGGCTCCGGCGGGCGGGCCATCGCCGGAATGCGCCGCACCTTCGACCACTACCGCCGGCCACTGCTCGACGTGTCGCACTCCGACACCGTGACCGCGTGCCAGGTCGAGGGCCTCGAGGTGTGGGAGGACCCCCACAACGTGGATCCGGCCTTCACCCGCACGCGCGTCCGACGGCGTCTGCTGCCGGCGCTCGAGGACGAGCTCGGACCCGGGGTCACCGAGGCGCTCGCGCGCACCGCCGACCAGCTGCGCGCCGACATGGACCTGCTGGACGCCTACGCCGAGGCGGCACTCGACGCGTCGTCGGTCGACGACGGTCTGGCCGTCGAGGCCCTGGCCGGGCTCGAGCCCCCGATCCGGACCCGAGTGCTCCGGGCGGCAGCGGTCGCCGCGGGTGCGCCCGCGGGCGAGACGTTCCATCAGCATGTGCTCGCGGTCGACGCGCTGGTCACCGACTGGCACGGGCAGAAGTGGGTGGACCTGCCCGGCCAGGTCCGCGCCGTACGCCGTGACGGCGTGCTCCGGTTCGAGCGAGCGGTGGGCACCGCCTAGGCCGGAGCGGCCCTGCGCGGCCTATGGTTCTCGACATGGACGCCGCGCACGTCGAGCAGGACCTGGTCAACATCCTCTTCACCGAGAAGCAGATCCAGGAACGCCTGGACGAGATGGCGCAGCAGATCGCCGCCGACTACGAGGGCCGCGACCTCCTGCTGGTGGGCATCCTCCGGGGCGCCGTGATGGTGATGGCGGATCTGGCTCGTGCCCTGCCGCGCCACGTCGAGATGGACTGGATCGCGATCAGCTCCTACGGGTCGGGCACCAAGTCCAGCGGCGTCGTGCGACTGCTCAAGGACCTCGACACCGACATCACCGGCCGGCACGTGCTGATCGTCGACGAGATCGTCGACACCGGGCTCACCCTGAGCTGGCTGGTCAACAGCCTCGGCAGCCGCAACGCCGCCAGCGTCGAGATCGCGACGCTGCTCCGCAAGCCCGAGGCGCTGACGATGGCGGTCGAGCCGACGTACGTCGGCTGGGACATCCCCAACGAGTTCGTCGTCGGGTACGGCCTCGACTACCGCGAGAAGTACCGCAACCTCCGCGACATCGCCACGCTGGCGCCCCACGTCTACACGTGAGGCCGAGCCTGCCGAAGGCGTGACCGGCGAGTCGAAACCCGGTGCCGGTGCCCGACCGCCTCCTGCGCCACCCGGTGAAATCGTCGTCCCGGAGTAGGTGATGGGTCTCCGGGAGGGGACAATGGGCATTGGGGATGACGTGTACCGTCGTCATTCTCGGATTTCAGTGTCCCCCTGGCGCGTGCGGGTGGGCAGCGTCGTCGTCGAAAGAGTCCTGTGAAGCGTTTGGTGCGAAGCGTCTGGCTGTGGCTGGTCGTCGCGGTCCTCGGCGTGCTGTTCCTCCTGCAGTACGTCGCTTCGCCGGGCGGCTACGACGAGATCACCACCGGTCAGATGGACAGCTACATCACCTCCGGCCAGGTCAAGGAGATCACGCTGATCGACGGTGGTGACCAGACCATCAAGGCCACCCTCAAGCCGGACGTCCGGCCGCAGGGCAGCCAGGTCACCGCCCACTGGCTCAACGGCACCGAGACGAAGCTGGCCAACGAGATCCAGGCGCAGATCGACCAGGGCAACCTGCCGGCCAATGCGTCCGACGTGAAGATCAGCCACCCGAGCGTGATCGCCCAGATCGTGACCACGCTGCTGCCGTTCGTGCTGATCGTGCTGCTGTTCCTGTTCCTGATGAACCAGGTGCAGGGCGGAGGCGGTCGCGGCGTCATGCAGTTCGCGAAGTCGCGCGCCAAGCTGATCACCAAGGACATGCCGAAGACGACGTTCGGCGATGTCGCCGGAGCGGACGAGGCGGTCGAGGAGCTCGGCGAGATCAAGGAGTTCCTCCAGGAGCCGGCCAAGTTCCAGGCCGTCGGCGCCAAGATCCCCAAGGGCGTGCTCCTCTACGGTCCTCCGGGCACCGGCAAGACCCTGCTCGCGCGCGCGGTCGCCGGCGAGGCGGGGGTGCCGTTCTACTCCATCTCCGGCTCCGACTTCGTCGAGATGTTCGTCGGTGTCGGTGCGAGCCGTGTCCGCGACCTCTTCGAGCAGGCCAAGGAGAACGCGCCCGCCATCGTCTTCATCGACGAGATCGACGCGGTCGGTCGCCACCGCGGGGCCGGCATGGGCGGCGGTCACGACGAGCGCGAGCAGACCCTCAACCAGCTCCTGGTCGAGATGGACGGCTTCGACGTGCGCGGCGGCGTGATCCTGATCGCGGCGACGAACCGGCCCGACGTGCTCGACCCCGCCCTGCTCCGTCCGGGCCGCTTCGACCGCCAGATCCAGGTCGACGCGCCCGATCTCGCGGGGCGCCACAAGATCCTCCAGGTGCACGCGCGCGGCAAGCCGCTGGCGCCGGGCGTCGACCTGCTCGGGGTCGCCCGCCGTACGCCGGGCTTCACCGGTGCCGACCTCGAGAACGTCCTCAACGAGGCGGCGCTGCTGACCGCGCGCACCAACGAGAAGCTGATCACCGACTTCTCGCTCGACGAGGCGATCGACCGGGTCATCGCCGGCCCGCAACGGCGTACCCGTCTGATGAGCGAGAAGGAGAAGCTCATCACGGCGTACCACGAGGGTGGGCACGCGCTGGTCGCCGCGGCGTTCCCCGGCAACGACCCGGTGCACAAGGTGACGATCCTGCCGCGCGGGCGGGCCCTGGGCTACACGATGGTGCTGCCCGACCAGGACAAGTACAGCCAGACCCGCAGCGAGCTGCTCGACACGCTGGCCTACATGATGGGCGGGCGCGCGGCGGAGGAGATGGTCTTCCACGACCCCACCACCGGCGCCGGCAACGACATCGAGAAGGCGACCGCGGTCGCCCGGGCCATGGTCACGCAGTACGGCATGACCGAGCGCCTCGGCGCGATCAAGCTCGGCGACAACAACGCCGAGCCGTTCCTGGGTCGCGACCTGGGCCACAGCCGCAACTACTCCGAGGAGGTCGCCGCGGCGGTCGACGAGGAGACCAAGAAGCTGCTGGCGAACGCGCACCAGGAGGCCTTCGACATCCTCGAGCAGAACCGCGACGTCCTCGACAGCCTGGTCCTCGAGCTGATGGACAAGGAGACGCTCGACAAGGAGCAGGTGGCCCGGGTGTTCGAGCCGCTGCGCAAGCGGCCGGCCCGCCCCGCGTGGACCGGATCACCCGACCGCAACCCGTCGGCGATCCCGCCGGTCGAGGTGCCGCAGGAGATCCGCGACCGGGCGAAGGTCAACGGCACCCGTCCCGACTCGGACGCCGGTGCGATCCTGACACCTCCCGGCTCGGGCGGCGACGTGCACGGCGGCCCCATCGGTCCCGGTCAGCCGGCTCCGCAGCCACCCGCCTGAGTCCCCCGATGACGGACCCGATCGCCTGGCACGAGCGACCACCGGAGGCCGTACCGGACTTCGACCACGACCGGGCCGCCGCGGCCGTCCGCGAGCTGCTGATCGCGCTGGGTGAGGATCCCGAGCGCGAGGGCCTGCGTGGCACTCCTCATCGCGTCGCCCGGGCGTACGCCGAGCTGACCGCCGGCCTGCGGCAGTCGCCGTCCGAGGTGCTGACGACGACCTTCGACCTCGGCCACGACGAGATGGTGCTGGTCCGCGACATCGAGCTCTGGTCGATGTGCGAGCACCACCTGGTGCCGTTCACCGGCGTGGCGCACGTCGGCTACATCCCGGCCGAGACCGGCAAGATCACCGGGCTCTCCAAGCTCGCCCGGCTCGTCGACATCTACGCGAAGCGACCGCAGGTGCAGGAGCGGCTGACGACGCAGATCGCGGACGCGCTGGTCGCGGGGCTCGACGCGCGCGGCGTGATCGTGGTGATCGAGGCCGAGCACCTCTGCATGACGATGCGAGGAGTGCGCAAGGCGGGAGCCCGAACCATCACCTCCGCCGTCCGGGGTCAGATGCACAACGCCGCCACCCGCTCGGAGGCGATGGCCCTGATCAACTCCAACAAGGGATGACGCCCCTGCTGATGGGGGTCGTCAACGTGACCCCCGACTCGTTCTCCGACGGCGGTCGGTGGGACACCCCCGACGCGGCCATCGCCCACGGCCGCGACCTGATGACCGACGGGGCCGACATCCTCGACATCGGTGGCGAGTCGACCCGACCCGGCGCCACCCGGCCACTGGTCGAGGAGGAGCTCGGGCGGGTCGTGCCGGTGATCCGGGCGTTGGCCGCCGAAGGTGCGCGGGTCTCGGTCGACACCATGCGGTCCGAGGTCGCCGAGCAGGCTCTGGTCGCGGGCGCCGCGATCGTCAACGACGTCTCCGGCGGTCTCGCCGACCCACGGATCCTCGACGTGGTGGCCGCGTCGGATGCGACGTACGTCTGCATGCACTGGCGGGGACACAGCGACCACATGCAGCAGCTCGCGTCGTACGACGTGCCCGGCGGCGTGGTCGCGGCGGTCCGCGACGAGCTCTGCGACCGCGTGGACGACGCTCGCGCGGCCGGGATCCCCGACGAGCGGATCGTCCTCGACCCGGGGCTCGGGTTCGCCAAGAAGGCCGAGCACAACTGGGCGCTGCTGGCCGGCTTGTCGGTGTTCCAGTCGCTGGGCTTCCGGCTGCTGGTCGGACCCAGTCGCAAGTCGTTCCTCGGGTCGTTGCTCGTCGACCGCGACGGGTCGCCACGTCCGGTCGACGACCGCGAGGCGGCCACGCTCGCGCTGACCGTGCTCCTGGCGCAACAGCGCGTGTGGGGCATCCGCGTGCACGACGTACGCGCCAGCCGCGACGCTCTGCGCACCCTCGAACGTTGGGAGCAGGGATGATCGACGAGCTCTCGGTCACCGGCATCGAGTGCTTCGCCCACCACGGGGTGTTCGAGCACGAGCGCCGTGAGGGGCAGACATTCGTGATCGACCTGACGCTCGGGGTCGACACCCGTCCCGCAGCGGCGTCCGACGACTTGCACGACACCGTGGACTACGGAAGTCTCGTCGCGCGGGTGAAAGCCGCGGTGGAGTCGGATCCGGTGGACCTGATCGAGACCGTGGCCGAGCGCATCTCGGGAGTCTGCCTCTTGGACAATCGTGTTGAATGGGCCAAGGTCACGGTCCACAAGCCCGGTGCCCCCATCGAGGCGACCTTCGCCGACGTGACGCTGACGATCACCCGCCCGACCACCGAACGATCCGAGCCCCCGACCAGCGAGGTGCGACCGTGACCGAGACGCCCAACCCGCACATCGTCGACGCCGACACCCTCACCGGTGAGATGCGTCCGATCCGCCGGGCCGTCGTCGCGCTCGGCTCCAACCTCGGAGAGCGGCTGACCAGCCTCCAGGGCGCCGTGAACGCCCTCGCCGACACCCCCGACGTCTGGGTCACCGGTGTTTCGCCGATCTACGAGACCGAGCCCGTGGACGCCCCCGACGGCTCCGAGAACTTCCTCAACGCGGTGGTGCTGCTCGACACCACGTTGGCCGCGAGCCGCCTCCTCGACCGCGCGCACGCCATCGAGGACGCCTTCGGACGCGAGCGCAGCGCCGGTGGCCAGTACCACGGGCCGCGCACGCTCGACGTCGACGTGATCGTGGTCGGCGACCGGCGGCGCAACGACGAGGTGATGCAGCTTCCGCACCCGCGTGCCGCCGAGCGCGCGTTCGTCCTCCAACCCTGGTACGACGTCGAGCCCGACGCCGAGATCCCCGACGCCGGCCCGGTGGCCGACCTGCTCGAGAAGAGCGACCGCAGCGGCCTGACCCGGCGCGACGACCTCGCGCTGCAGGTGCAGTGAGCCCGCGCGCGTGAGCCTGCTGCCCTGAAGCTGTGGTGAGACGGCGGTGAGACAGCGGTGAGCGCCGAGCCCGAGCCACCGGACGACGGACCCGCACCCCCCGAGCCCGAGGGTCGGCTACGCCCGATGAGCCCCACCGGGCTGGCCGTGCTGGCGGCGATCGGCCTGATCGCCGGCTGGATGTTCCACCGGGTGGCCGACAGCTCCACCGGTCTGCCGCCGCAGGTGCCCTGGGCGCAGCCACTGACACTCTTCCTGGTTGCGTGCATCCTGGGCGGCACGGCCTGGTCCACACGCCGTACCATCCAGCAGCGGCCGCGACAGCTGTCACCCCACCAGGCGGTGAACCGGCTCGTCCTGGCCCGCGCGTGTGCGTACGTTGGGGCACTCGCCGCCGGAGCCTACATCGGGTACGCCGTGAGCTGGCTGGGCGTCAACAGCAGCGATCTCGCAGGTCAGCGCGCCTTTCGGTCCGCCTGCGCGGGGGTTGCGGGCCTCCTGATCGTCGTCGGAGGGCTGCTCCTCGAACGCGCGTGTCGCGTCCCTCCGAAGGACGACGAGCCCTAGCCTTTCCACATGTCTTCCCCACAGACTCGTCGTCGGCAGCGCAGTACCCGTCTCATGGTCGCTGCCGCACTGGTCATCACCGCGGCGGTCGTCGTCATCGGCGCCGTCCTCAGCGCATCCCTCACGTTCGTGTCGGTCGCTGCCGTCCTCGCCGTCGTTCTCGGAGCGGCGGCCGTGCGGATCACCCATTCCGAGCTGGTCGTGTCGCGCCGCGAAGGCGCCGCCGACCGGGCCCGCCAGGCCCAGGACTACCGCACGCTCGCCGAGCAACGCTCGCGGGAGCACCGCGAGTTCGCCGGCGCCATGGAGTCCCGACTGGGCCGGGCCGAACAGGCCGTCACCCAGCTCGAGTCCGCCGTGGTGGCCTCCCAGGGCCGCGCGGCCGAGACGATGCGCAAGCTGAACGCCGAGGTCCGCCGGGCCGACGAGGCCGAGGCCGAGGGCAGCCGGCTGGCCGTGGCGCTCGAGGAGTCCGAGGAACGAGCCGCCGAGGCGATCGTCCGGGTCTCCGAGCTCGAGGGCGAGAACGACGGGCTCCGCGCGGAGAACGACGTCCTCAAGTCCGAGCTCGACGCTGCCACGTGGCAGCCCCACGTGCGGCACGCCTGATCGTCTCGAGCTCGACGACCGCACGGACGAGCTGATCATGGGCGGCCGGGGGCTGACGGTTTCACCGCTGAGGCGGTGAAACCGACGGTTACCGGCGGAAGGATCGGCCAAGAAGCATCGGTTTCACCGCTGAGGCGGTGAAACCGACAGCCCACCCTGACAGCCGCTCGACCACGTGGTGTACGCCGTCCGGCCCAGCCGTAGAGCGGGGCGGAGGGTTGAGCTGCGCTGTACGGGTTGAGCTGTGGGCGGTATGGGTCGAGCAGTGCCATCGGTCCCGTCTCGAAACCGGTGACGGTGCCTGACGCCCGGGACACCCGCACCGGGCTCGACTCGGCGAGCACGGCTTGGCGGGCGCAGCCGTGGGTTCACCCCGCGCTCCCCTATGCCGTGCCCTGGTTCCTCGGGCCCGGCTGCTCGCCGGCGAGGGAGGCACGCAACGCGCGGTGGATGCCGCCGGGGGTGAGGACGCCCACGAACTGGGCACCCTCCCTGACCCCGACCACCGGCTTGTCGTCGCGCAGCAGGACGGCCAGCGCCTGCTCGAGGGTCGAGTCCAGGTCGATGGCCGCGCCGAGGTCCCCGGTCGCGATCCCGTCGAGCGGCTCGAGGTGGGAGCGGTCGAGCTTGGTCACCGTGAGCCGGCGCAGACCGGCGGTCGAGCCCACGAAGTCGGCCACGAAGTCGTCCGCGGGATGGCCGAGCAGCTCAGCCGGCGTCCCGAACTGCGCGAGCCGCCCGCCCTGCGCCATCACGGCCACCCGGTCGCCCATCTTCACGGCCTCGTCGATGTCGTGCGTGACCAGGACGACGGTCTTGCCGAGCTCGCCCTGGAGCCGCATGAACTCGTCCTGCAGCCGGGCCCGGACGATCGGGTCTACGGCGGCGAACGGCTCGTCCATCAGGAGCACCGGCGGGTCGGCCGCGAGCGCGCGGGCCACTCCCACGCGTTGCTGCTGACCTCCGGAGAGCTGGTGCGGGTAGCGATCGGCGTACGTCGTCGGGTCGAGGCCGACCAGCTCGAGCAGCTCCAGTGCCCGGGACCGTGCCTGGGCCTTCGGCGTCCCGGTCAGCGACGGCACGGTGGCGACGTTCGTGGCGATCTTCTGGTGCGGGAACAGGCCGATCTGCTGGATGACGTATCCGATCCGGCGCCGGAGCTGGACCGGGTCCTCCGAGGTCACGTCGTGACCCTCGAGGTAGATCCGGCCGCTGGTCGGCTCGATCAGCCGGTTGATCATCTTCAGCGTCGTCGACTTCCCGCAGCCGGACGGGCCGACCAGGCACACGACCTCGCCGGACGCCACCTCGAGGTCCAGCTCGTGAACCGCGACCGTCCCGTCCGCGTAACGCTTCCCGACCCCCTCGAGCCGGATCATCGCTTCGCTCAGCGCTGGCTCCCCGGAGCTGGCGGTAGCGTTCATGCCCGTGACCCTACTCGCGGAGGACGGGATCTCGATCCAGCCCAGCTGCTACAGCAGGCTGGTCAACAAGTGGTACTGCACCGACTACCTGAAGGATCGCCACCACGACCTGACGTCGGCTCTGGGACAGCATCTGCAGATCACCGCGTGGTCCCTGGTGCTCGGGATCATCATCGCGTTCCCGCTCGCGTTGCTGGCCCGACGACTGCCCCGGTTGCAGGGCGCGATCCTGGGCTCGGCGACGATGATCTACACGATCCCGAGCCTGGCGCTCTTCCCGTTGCTCGTGCCGTTCACCGGCATCAGCAGCAAGGCCGTGATCATCGGCCTGGCCCTCTATGCCCTCACGATCCTGGTCCGCAGCATGCTGTCCGGCCTGAGCGGGGTGCCCGAGGAGGTGCGTGAGTCGGCGCGCGGACTGGGCTACGGCCGGACGCGGCTGCTGTTCCGCGTCGAGCTGCCACTCGCACTGCCCGTGATCATGGCGGGGGTCCGCGTGGCGACCGTCTCGACCGTCGCGTTGACCACCGTCGGCGCGATCGTGTCGTACGGCGGGCTCGGCAACCTGATCCAGGACGGCGTGCAGAACAACTTCAAGGCCGAGATCCTCGCCGCCAGTGTGCTCTGCGTCGTCCTCGCGGTCGTGCTCGACGCGATCATCGTCGGCGTCCAGTGGACGGTGACGCCCTGGACCCACCGGAGGCGGTCGGCATGAGGAATCTCCGCGACGCCTGGGACTACCTGACCACCGGCGCCAACTGGGGTGGCCCCGAGGGGTTGTGGCACCTGTTGGTCCAACAGCTCCTGATCAGCGTGACCGCACTCCTGGCGGCGATGCTGGTCGGTCTGACCCTCGCCCTGTGGCTCGGTCACCTCGGGCGGGCCGGCTTCCTGTCGGTGAACATCACCAACGTCGGTCGGGCCGTCCCGACGTTCGCTCTGCTCGCGATCCTGGTGACCCTCGACCACCCGGGCACCGCGACGTTCGGGCCCTACGGACGCGCCGGGCTGGCCACGCTCATCGCGCTGGCCCTGTTCGCACTGCCTCCGATCTACACCAACGCGTACGTCGCGGTGCGCGAGGTCCCGCCCGCGGTCAAGGAGTCTGCCGCCGGGATGGGGATGACCGGATCCCAGCAGTTCTGGCGGGTCGAGCTCCCGCTGGCCATGCCGCTGGTCGTCTCGGGCCTCCGGCTGGCGCTGGTCCAGGTCTGGGCGACCGCGACCATCGCCGCGCTCGTGGCGGGGCCCGGCCTGGGCACCCTGATCACGGAAGGGTTCTACCGCACCGACTACCCCAAGGGCATCGCGGCCGCGATCGTCGTGGCCGTCGTCGCCTTCCTGCTCGAGGTCGGCGGTGCGCTCGTGGAGCGCGCGGTGGACCCGAATCGTAAGGGAACTGAAATCAGGGCCACCCCTCCAGGGGGTCGCACCGCGGATGCCGTTGGGACATGATGGCCGTCCACGCCCTGGCACGAACGGGGGCACCGGACACGCGCGTCGCAGGCGACGCGGGACACAGAAGGTGAGAGAAGTTCCCATGCAGACTCGACGTCTCGTGGTCGGGGTGGTGGCGGCCAGTGCCGCGCTGCTCACGGCCTGCGGAAGCTCGAACAGCAGCAGCACAGCCACCGACTCGGGCTCGACCGGAACCACCGACAAGGGCACGGTCCGCATCTCCGGCCAGAACTTCACCGAGGCCCAGATCGTCGCGGACATGTACGCCGCGGTCCTGCAGAAGGCCGGCTACACGCCCGACGTCCATCTCGTGGGCACCCGTGACGTGTACATGAAGATCTTCCCGAGCAAGCTCGACGTCGTACCCGAGTACACCGGGTCGATCGTCGAGTTCCTCAACGGCACCTACAACGGCAGCAACGCCAAGCCGATCACGGTCTCCGACCCGCAGAAGACGATCGACAAGGCGAAGCCGTTGCTCGACAAGGCCGGCATCACCCTGCTTCACCCGTCGACCGCGACGGACACCAACGCGTTCTTCGTGACCAAGAAGTACTCCGACCAGAACAACGTCCACACGCTGTCCGACCTGAAGGGCAAGTCGGTCACGCTGGCCGCAGCGCCCGACTGCAAGGGACGACTCGACTGCGAGGGCGGCCTCTCGTCGGCGTACGGCATCGACATCACCAAGATCCTGCCGCTGGGCTACGCCAGTCAGCAGACCTACGACTCGGTGCTGAAGGGCGAGTCGGAGCTGGGTGAGACGAGCACGACCGACGGCACCCTGCAGAGCCAGGGCCTGGTGCTGCTGGCCGACGACCAGCACATCCAGCCGGCGCAGAACCTCGTGCCGATGGTCTCGACGAAGTTCCTCCAGGCGCATCCGGACGTGGAGGGTCCGCTGAACGAGCTGATGGCCGCGCTCACGACCGATGACCTCACTCAGCTCAACGCGGAGGTGTCGGTCCAGCGAGCGAAGCCGGAGGACGTCGCTCAGCAGTGGCTGACCGATGCCGGGTTGATCTGACCGCGGTCGTCCGGGCGGTCGCCGTCAGTCGCTGAGGCTCTCGAGGAGGGCGCTCAGCGGCTCGGCGTTGGTGCCGAAGTCGAACGTCCAGCCACTTTGGTGGGCGCGATAGAGGCGGCGACCGTCGTCGGGGTTGTCGACCTGCGGCCGGCTCCAGAAGTAGTGGGCCCGGGCGCCGTGCGCGGTGGCGAACAGGTGCTCGTTGCGGGCGTGGTAGGCCCATTGGTTGAGCACGATCACGTCCTCGACGCGATGGGAGTAGAGCAGGTTGAACATCCCTGCGCCACCGAACCCGGCGACCACCCGGGCGTCCGCGAACGCCGCCGCCTGCTCAGCGAGCGTGAGCCGCTTGGGGGACACGATGGTGAACCCGTGCGCAGCGAACAGCCGCTCGACGTCCTCGACGTTGCTGCAGGGACGGTTGCCCTCCCGGCGTGTGACGAAGATCCGGGAGCCGCCCGACCCGGGCTCGCTCCCGACCAGACCCTCGCGGAGCCGGGTCCAGGTCTCATGGATCCTGGGGTGCACGTAGAACGGCGGTGTGTTGTGCCACATCGGGGTGCATCCGACCAGGCTGGTCACGGTCACGGGCCCGTCGACCCAGACGATGTCCTCCCGTGCGATCCCGTACGCCGTGAGCAGGGTCGTCTCCGGGCGGGTCTCGGGCGAGTCGGTCCCCGACGGGCGCAGCCGGCACAGGACCTTCAGCGAGGGGTCGGCGGCCTTGGCCGCCGGCCAGCCCCAGAGCTTGGCCAGGGCCTCCGTCATCAGGTGCCCGAAGTGGCCCGTGTTGGAGTACAGCAGGAGGAAGTAGGAGCCGTCGAGCCGCTCGCCCCTCGGCATCCTCTCCACGCGGCTGAAGTGCTCGTCGACGTACCGCAGGCCGGGCGAGAGCGTCTGCGCAGCGAGGTGCCAGCGGAACGAGTCCGGCAGCAGGCTGCGCCGCGTGTGGACCAGGCCCGCCTTCGGCAGGTGCAGGGGCCGCCCTTCGTAGCGGCGCACCGTGTGCGGAGGGTAGGACACGGTGTCCGGCACGCGGGGCTCGGGTGAACCGCCGTGCTCGGTGGCCAGACGCCCGCTCCGGAGGAGTCCTCCCGGCAGCTCCTCGACCACGGACACCCGGAGTCGCGGCTCTCGGGTTCGAAGCAGCTCGACCAGCCCCTTCTCGCGAAGCCGCAGCAGGTGCCGCCCTCTCTTGACGACGACCACCAGCCGTCGGGTGACCCGCGACTCGGCGGTGGCCCGGTGATGGGCCCGCCACTGCGGCTCCAGCCCCCGACGTCCTTCGGGTCCGCGCAGCCGTCGGGCCACGTCGACGAGAGGCTCGCGTCGCCGGACGGGAGCGAGCTCGCGCAGCGCCACCCAGGTGTCCCCGGGACCGAGATGGAAGAAGCAGCGCGCGAAAGCGTCCAGCTGCTGGCGCCCGGAACGCGCGCGGACGTCGACGACCAGTCGTGCCTGGTTGAGCGCCGCCAGTTCCTCGTGCAGCTCGCGGGTGGTTCTGCCGACCAACGTCACCAGCGGGGCCCTGCGCCAACGCGTGCGGGAGATCTGCAGTCTGGTCACCTGACGTCGGTGATCGGCGATCACGATCAGGATGCGCTTGCCTCGCTTCCGACGCAGGCGACGCGGAAGCAGGCGATCGACATCGGACATGGTGGTCCGGCGGAACCGAGACGGGAACACCCGGACAGTATGGTCAGTCGGCTGCTGCAGGCCGGGGAGCGGGCGCCGATCTCGATCGGGCGTCGCGCATCCAGGTGGTCGCGCCCGGGCCCGTCGTTACGATGCCCGGCATGTCGACCCGGTCACGTGCCCGCGCGATCGGTCGAGCGGCCCTCGCGCGCGTGCCCGGCCGGTTCCGCACCCGCGCGCTCGGGGCGGTCGGTGGCCGGATCGGACTGACCGGTGCCGAGATCGGGTTGGTCTCGGTGGTCGTCGTGCCCGAAGACGGCGACCGGGTCGAGGACTGCCTCGCATCGGTGCGTGGTCAGACGCACGCACTGCTGGACGTCGTGGTCAGTCCCGTCGGGCCGGCGGCTGTGGAGCTGCCCGATGACCCCCGGTTCCGGACGATCGCGCCCTCGGCCACGCCGTACGACGCGGTGCCGGCGGCGATCGCCGCTGCCTCCGGGCGCTACGTCGTCCTCGTGCGCGGCTGCGACCAGCTGCTGCCGCACGCCGTCACCGACCTCGCCGGGTCGCTGTCCGCGAGCGGCTCCGACCTGGCGACGGGAGTGCTCGAGCAGGCGGGCGAGCCCGAGCTGTGGCTGGTACGCGCGCAGGCCGACGCCCACGCCGAGCCCGGTCCGGCGCGCCCCGCACCTCCTGCGCTCGCCGGCGACCTCACCCTCGCCAACAAGGCCTTCACGCGTGACCTCGCGCGGCGGTTGCGGCTCGAGTCCACGGACGACTGGCTGTGCTCGTCGGCCCTCGCCGGGCTGCTCCCGGGGTCGGTCGTCGACGTCCTGGATCGGCCGGTCGCGCGGTACGCCTGGGGTCGCGGGCACCGTGCCTTCGGCGCTCGGCCGAGCCCGCTGCCCGAGCTGGACGCGTGGCTGGGCCGACACGACGACGTGACGGCCGCCCTGGTCGGCACCCCGCTGGCGGTCGGCTGGCTGCGGCACTGGTACGACGTCGTCCTGCCGCGCTTCGTGGTCGACGCGGAGCGTGCGGACGAGGCGACCTGGGGGCGCCTCGTCGGTCTCAGCGCGGTGCCGAAGGAGCTCGACCTGCGGGCATCGTCGCGGAGCCTCCTGGGCCTGGCCGCCGACGGCCGGCGCTCGGAGGTGCAGGCACTCGCCGCCGAGCTGGAATCGCTGGGCGACGACGTCCGCACCGAGCTGACCGCCGACGGACCGGTCGCCGTGTGGGGTTCGGTCGACCTCCCGGAGGAGGCGCGGCGGCTCGGCGGTGGTGAGACCGCGATCGCCGTCCACCTCGTGCGGGTCACCGAGGGGGACGCCGGGCGCACCGTCGACCTGTGGGTGCGCATCCGTGGGGTCGATCTCGCCGAGCACCCGATCGGGCTCACCGTCGAGGCGGACGGCGCGGGCGTGCCGGTCGAGCAGGGCGTCGACCGGGCGGCCGACCGATGGGCCGCGGCGCGCTTCCAGTCGGCAGCCGAAGGGGCGGCGCGGGTCACGGTCCCCGCCGGGACCCGGCAGCTGCGGGTCGCGGCGCGGGTGGGGCCGGTGGCGCGCACGGCGTACGTCGCCCTGCCGCCGCGCACCGCCGACCAGACCGGGCCGGAGCCCGTCGTCCAGGGGCTCGAGCTCGACGGCGACCGCCTGGTCGTCCGGCTCGACCGCCCCGCGCCAGGACTCCGGCTCCGTGGCCCCGGCACCGACCTCGAGGGCGAGCCACGCCCCGGCGGCCTGGTCGCCTTCCCGACCCGGCGCGACCTGTACGGCCGGCCGGTGTGGCTGGGGACCGCGGTCTACCACCTGCACAACCCCGGCGGCCTCGGAGGCGCGGCGGCCTGGCGGGAGCGGCTGCCGGTGGAGATCATCGGTGAGCGGCACCGGATGCGCGTGCTGCCGGGTCGTGGCGGACCCGGCGAGATCCACCTCGGTCCGCCGCGCGCCGACGACGAGCTCGGGGCCCACGGCCAGGAGCGCCTGCGCGCGTCGTACGCCGTCGACGAGCGGCCGACCCACCCGGCGGTCTGGTACTTCGAGAGCTTCGCCGGCCGCTCGGCCACCGACACGCCGCTGGCCGTGTTCGAGGAGCTCCGACGACGCCGCCCCGAGCTCGAGCCGGTGTGGGGGATCCTCGACCACGGCCACTGGGCTCCGCCCGGGTCGCGTCCGCTCGTCATCGGCTCCGCGGCGTGGTACGACGCGCTGGCCACCGCCCGGGTGCTGGTCACCAACACCGAGCTCGAGGAGTGGTACCGCCGGCGCCCCGACCAGCTGGTCGTGCAGTGCTTCCACGGGTATCCATCCAAGGCGATGGGCCGCTCCCAGTGGGCGGCCCGCGAGCTCCCGCCGCGGCGGGTCGAGCTGATGCGAAGACGCAGTGTCGAGACCTGGGACCTGATCTCGACCCCGACGCCCGAGATGACGCAGACCTACCGCGAGCAGTACGGGTACACCGGGCCCGCTGCCGAGCACGGCTATCCCCGCAACGACGCGCTCACCTTGCCGGACGCCGACCGGGTGCGCGCCTCGATGCGCGAGCGCCTGGGTGTGCTCCCGCACCAGACCGTGGTCCTCTACGCCCCCACGTGGCGCGACCACCTGGCGACCCGGCCACGGGCCGCCGCGATGTCCACGCACCTCGACCTCGACGCGGCCGTTGCCGCGCTCGGTGACTCCCACCTGATCCTGCTTCGTGGTCACCGCTTCCACGCGCCCGGCCCCGCCCGCCGCGGCGTACTCGATGTCACCGACCACCCGGAGATCAACGACCTCGTGCTCGCCTCCGACGTCGCCGTGCTCGACTACTCCTCGCTCCGCTTCGACTACGCCCTCACCGGCCGGCCGATGGTGTTCCTGGTGCCGGATCTCGAGGACTACACGTCGGGCACACGTGGGTTCCTGTTCCCCTTCTCGGACTCCGCCCCGGGACCGTTGGTGAGCACCACCGAGGACGTCGTGGCCCTGGTGCGCGACACCCCTCGCCTCCGCGGCGACTGGGCCGGTCGTATCGCAGCCTTCAACGCCGCCTTCAACCCCTACCAGGACGGGAAGGCTGCCGCCCGGCTGCTGTCCGAGCTGGAGACCGTGCTGGCCGCCGTCGATGCCGGAGGTGGTCGGGAGGTCCGGTAACTTCGGCGCCGTGAGTCGCCTGGTGGACGCCGTACGCAGCCGGCCCGTCCTGTACCGGGTCGCACGCCGCGTCGCCGCCACGCGTCCGGCGCGTTTCGCTCAGGCACGCCTGATGCGACCGGCGATCAGCGTGATCGTCCCGTTCTACAACGTCGAGAACTACCTCGCGGAATGCCTCGACTCCATCCTCGGCCAGTCGTTCGCCCACTTCGAGGTGCTGCTGGTCGATGACGGGTCACCCGACGGGTCGCGGTCGATCGCCGAGCGGTACGCACGCCGTGATCCCCGGGTGCGGCTGCTGACGCGCCCGAACGGCGGGCTCGGGGCCGCACGCAACACCGGGGTGAGGGCTGCCCGCGGCGAGTTCCTGACGTTCGTCGACTCCGACGACCTGCTCCCCGACGACGCTCTGCTCAGGCTCGTCGAGTGCGGCCGGCGGACCGGCTCCGACATGGTGGTCGGCGCGGTGGAGAGGTTCGACAGCACCGCCCGGTGGACCCCCGACTGGGTGGCCGAGGTCCATCGCGACGCGCGCGACCGCATCACCATCGCCGAGTTCCTGCCCCTGCTGCGCAACCTCTACACCTGGAACAAGCTGTTCCGGCGCGACTTCTGGGAGCGGAACGCGCTGTGGTTCCGTGAAGGGGTCGCCTACGAGGATCAGCCGATCATCACGCAGCTCTTCGCGAGGGCGGCCTCGATCGACGTCATCGGCGACGTCGTCTACCTCTACCGGGCCCGCGACGACCAGAGCTCGATCAGCCAGCAGACGGCCTCGATCGCCGACCTCCGCCAGCGGATCATGGCGTGGGAGGAGACCCGTCGCGTCCTGCAGGAGCAGGCACCCTCGTGGCTCTACCACGGTTGGCTGCAGACGCTCTTCGACGCGCACTTCCACTGGTACCTGCGCAGTCCCGGCATCCAGGACGACGAGTACTGGCGGGAGCTCGTGGCCGCCGTCCGCTCGTTGGCCGAGCCCGCACCGCGCGAGGTCTGGCGGGCGACCGGTCCCGCCCGACGCGTCCTGATCACCCTGGCCCTGCAGGACCGACGCGACGAGGCTCGGGAGTTCACCAGTCGAGGCGCCTTCCGGTCGGAGCAGTGGCCGGCCCGGGTCGACGACGACGGAGTGCTCATCGAGCTGCCCTACGTGGACGACCCCCGTCTCGACGACGACCTGTTCCGCTACCACCACGAGCAGCTCAGGCTCGCCCACGCGGTGGAGAACCTGCACTGGCTGGTGCGCGACGACGGTCAGGTCGACGCCCTGATCGCAGGATGGGCGTTCGTCCACAAGGTCGACCTGACGGGGCGTGAGTTCCGGACCCAGGTGCTGCTGCGCAACCGGCGTACCCACGAGGAGTCCGCGCACGACGCCGACGGTCCGGCGGTGGTGGCCTTCCCGCCACCCGTGGACGACGCCTGGTGTGACTACCGGCCCGGCACGTTCACCGCTCGGGTGCCCGTCACCGAGGTCATGGCCGGCGGCGACCGCGACGACGTCTGGAGCGTGCTGCTGCGAGTCGAGGTCGCCGGGTTCGTGGTGACCCGCGAGGTGTCCCGGCTGATCCGGTCCGGTTCGGCCGGCGAGGTGCCCGCGGAGGGCCTCCCCGAGGGTGGTCGCCTGATCGTCGACTGGCGCTACGGCCACCCACTCAACCTGTGCCTCGACCACAGCGGTGTCCACGTCGGCGACCTCGTGCTCGACTCTCGGCGCCTCCGTGGCCGGCTGTCGGGACCCAGTGCGGGAGCCATCACCTCCGTGGTGGTGTCGGGGCCCGGCGGGGCGCCGGGGGCTCCGGTCGGGGCCGACGGGTCGTTCGAGGTCGCGCTTCCCTCCGCGGGCCACGTCGCCCCCGGCGAGCCGGCGACCTGGCGTGTCGAAGGACGGGACCGAAGCGGGGACCAGCGACCTCTCGTGCCGGCCGGCGCCCTGGACGACCAGGCGCACGAGAGCGGCGAGACCTCCGTCCTCATGCAGACCGGCCGCACCGGAGAGCTGCTCGTGACCGAGCACCGGCTGGGCGCGTGGGCCGAGGCCGTCACCGTCCGCGACGAGCACCTCAGGGTGGCGGGTCGGGTCATCGGTCCGGGCGCGGTGTCGGTGCGGGTGCTCACCCGCCACAAGAAGACGAGGTCGGCCTCCGAGCGGGTGAGCCTGAGCGGCGGCCGTTTCGAGGTCGAGCTGCCGATGCGGCACGAGGTGTACCGGTTCGGGGAACGTCCCCTCCCGACGGGGGATCACGACCTGACCGCCGAGGTGACGGTCAGGTCGGGCCTGGGCACCGAGGTGCACGAGGTTCCCCTGGTCGTCTCCGCGGGCCTCGGCCAGGAGCTCCCCGTGGCGATCGCCACCGACCGTCACGAGGGGCGCGTCGTACGCGGCCCCGACGCGGTGGCGCGCATCTCCCTCCTGCGTCCGATCGGGAGTGCCCGGGGCCAGTACTCGCAGCACACGTTCCGCCGGGCCGCCGCGACGCCGTACGCCGGGACGCTCCATCGGGGGCTGCTGGTGCGGTCCTACTTCGGCGAGCAGGCGACCGACAGCGGAGTCTCGATCCAGGAGGAGCTGCGACGCCGCGGGTCCGACCTGCCCGTGTACTGGGCGGTGCAGGACCACTCCGTGATCGTGCCCGACGGCGGCATCCCGGTCATCGTGAACTCCGAGGAGTGGTACCGGCTGCTCTCGTCGGTGTCCTACTACCTCGACAACATGTTCCAGCCGGACTTCCACCGCAAGCCGGAGGGTCAGGTCATCATCGAGACCTTCCACGGCTACCCGTTCAAGCAGATGGGCCGTCCGCACTGGGAGCAGATGGGCTTCTCGCGCGCGCTGATGGAGTCGTACGAGCGACGTGCTGCCGAGTGGAGCTACCTGGTGTCGCCGGCGACCTATGCGACGCCCCTGCTCACCCGAGACTTCGGCTACGACGGCGAGGTGCTCGAGATCGGGTACCCCCGCAACGACGTGCTCCGCTCGGACCGGGCCGAGGTGCTCCGAGCCGTCGTCAGGGACTCCCTCGGGATCCGTCCCGGACAGACGGCCGTGCTCTACGCCCCCACGTTCCGCGACTACCTGTCTCGTGACGACAACCGCGCGGTGATGCCGTCGTTCTTCGACTTCGCGGAGGCGCACCGCCGGCTCGGTGACGACACGGTGATCCTGGTGCGGGGCCACGCCTTCAACGCGCGCACCAAGCACCGGGTCGGCCGGTTGCCCGGGGCCATCGACGTGACGGACTACCCCGAGGTCTCCGACCTGTACCTCGCCGCCGACGCCGCGATCGTCGACTACTCGTCGCTGCGTTTCGACTTCGCAGTGACGGGCAAGCCGATGGTCTTCCACGTGCCCGACCTCGAGCTCTACCGGGCCAGCCGGGGTTGGCTGTTCGACTTCGAGCCGACGGCACCGGGTCCACTCGCGTCGACGACCGGCCAGGTCGTCGACGCGTTGCTGGACCTTCCCGGCGTCGAGGCCGAGTACGCCGCGGCGTACCGGAAGTTCCACGACGAGTACCTCGACCTGGATGACGGCCAGGCCGGTGCCCGTCTCGTGGATGCGGTGTTCGTCCCCCGTGGTGACGCATGAAACACTCGGGCGGCGCCACGGCGCGTGACATGACAGAAGGAGACCGCACGGTGTCCACCTCCGATCGGCGGATCGTCCTCGTCCTGGGACCGGGCCGCAGCGGCACCAGCACGATGGCGGGCACGCTGGCGATGAGCGGCTTCGACGTCCCGAAGGCGATCGCGGGGAAGGAGTCGAACCCGGCCGGGTTCTACGAGCCGCGCTGGGTCGTGAACTTCCACCGCGGCCTGCTGCAGAAGGCTGACGTCCGAACGCTCGACGCCGACCCCGGTGCCTTCGAGCAGATGGCTCCGGTGCTCGGCGACCCCGAGGTGAGAGCCACGCTGCGCACCTGGCTCGAGCAACGGCTGGCCGAGCACTCGCGGCTCGTGATCAAGGACCCGCGGCTGGTGTGGTTCCGCGACCTGTGGGTCGACATCGCCGGTGAGCTCGGCCAGGAGCCGGGATTCGTCTTCATGCTCCGGCATCCCTCCGAGGTGTCGTCGAGCCGATCGGAGTACTACGACGCGCGTGAGGTGACCGCCGTCGGCGGCTGGATCAACGTGGCCCTGATGACCGAGCGGCTCACCCAGGGCTCGCCGCGTGCGCTGGTCCACTACCCGCGGCTGACCGCGGACTGGCGCGCCGAGGCCACCCGGGTGCGCGACCTGCTCGGACTCCACCTGGATCCGGCCCCTGAGGTCACCCCGCACCCGGTCGACGACTTCATCGACCCGGACCTGCGGCGACGTCAGCCCGGCTGGGACGACTCGCAGGTGCCGCAGTTCCTGCAGGCCCTGGGCGAGGCCACGTTCCGGGCCCTGGCCGAGCTGGCCGACCACGGCGACTCGGTCGAGCGCGCCGCCCGTCTCGACGAGCTCCGCGAGGAGTACCGCACGCTCCACTCCGACGCACTCGATCTGGTCCGGGCGCACACCCAGCGCGAGAGGACCGCCGCGGTCCGCGAGGTACGGCGCAAGGCCCGCGAGAGCGCCCGGCAGCGGGCGGCTGCCTCGGGTGAGCAGGGCGCCCAGCCGTCACGGCGTCCGGCCGGCCGGACCCCCGAGCAGCTCCGTGCCCGGGTCAAGGAGCTCGAGTCGTCCTGGATCCCGGGAGCGGTCCGCGGCCGGCTGTCCTCGCTGCGCCGACGGAGCCGCTCGTGAGCACCCTCGTCCTGATCACGGGCACGGGTCGTAGCGGCACCAGCACCATGTCGGGCACTCTCGACCATCTCGGTCTGCACGTGCCCGGTCCCTACCTGGGCGCCAACAAGTCCAACCCCAAGGGTTTCTTCGAGTCGCGCTGGTCGGTGCAGTTCCACAAGCGCATCACGTCGGGCGCCGGCATCAACGACTTCGACAGTCGACCCGACGCCTTCGCGCTCGCCCAGGCCGCGGTCACCGACGAGCTGCGCACTGAGCTCCGCGAGTTCCTCGCCCGCGAGAGCCGCGAGCACGACCAGGTCGTGGTCAAGGACCCGCGCTCCGTCTGGGCACAGCGGGTGTGGCGGGAGGCCGCCGAGCGGGCCGGACTGGAGATCACCTACATCTCGATGCTCCGTCACCCCGCCGAGGTGGTCGGCAGTCGCACCACCTACTACGCGACGCCGGCCGACGAGGCCGCGCGACACTCCTACGAGACGTTCAACGTCGCGCGGTGGGTGAACAGCTCCCTGGTGAGCGAGCGCGAGACCCGCGGACAACGACGCGCCTTCGTCTCGTACGTCGACCTCCTCCACGACTGGCGACCGGTGCTGGTCGGGCTCGCCCAGGACCTCGGACTCAGCTATGACGTCGACGTCGCCGGAGGCGAGAGCTCCAGCGTCGACGAGTTCATCGACCCCGGTCTGCGCCGGCACCAGGTGACATGGGACGACCTCGGGGTGCCGGAGGACCTGCGGTCGATCGCCGAGGCCGTGTGGGGCGACCTCCTGGAGCTGCAGGCCGGCCACGGCGTGGATGCCGCGGCATCCGCCGACCTCGACCTCCAGGCGGAGCGCTACCGCGCGCTCTTCACGATGGCCGCCGACATCGCACACGACAACGTCGAGACCGAAAGGCGTCGGCTGCGAGAGCTCACGCAGAAGCCGCGCAAGGGCAAGCGGCAGGACGAGCAACCGCGCGGCACCCAGCCCGCCGCGAAGGCGGCGCGGACGTCGGGCGGTGAGCGATCGAGGCAGCGCTCGCCGTCGACGCCGCCGGGCGCGGGCGCCCGTGCCGCAGGTCGGCCGCGCGTCGAAGACCTACCGGTCGGACAGGTGGGAGGGCGAGACCTGCTCCGCGTGATCGCCGCCCGCGCGCGACGCAGGCTGTCGCGCGGCTGAGGTGGCCCCGCGAGGGCGTCGCGCCGTCAGCCCACCGGGACCTCGCGGCGTACGTCGATGACGTGCCCGGTGAAGTCGGAGACGATGACGTCGAGTGACGTGCGCGCCACCGTCTCGGAGTCGAGCAGCGAGCCGGCCGGCTCCTTGCCGAACGCCTTGGTCCGCATGGGCGTGGCGGTGCGCTCCGGGTTGATGCAGTTCACCCGCACTCCGTCCCGGGCCCACTCGTCCGCGAGTGCCTGGGTGAGGTTCACGGTGGCGGCCTTCGCCGAGGAGTACAGGCTGTAGCCGCTCCGCCCACGCGTGTAGGAGCTCGAGGTGTACAGCAGCAGCGAGCCATCGGTCGCCGCCAGGTGCGGGTGGAAGACCTGGGCCATGAACACCGGAGCCAGGTAGTTGACGTCGGTGGCCGCGTAGATCGCCTCCTCGGAGGTCTCCGCGAGCGTCCCGCGCGGCAGCACCCCGGCGGTGTTCACCACATGGTCGATCCGGCCGGCCTCGGTGAGCACGTGCTCGGCGGCCGCGACCAGGTCGGAACGACGCTCGACGTGGGTGCCGGTGCTCGAGCGGCTGAAGGAGAAGACGCGGGCGCCGTACTGCTCGGCCAGCCGGCAGACGTCGGCGCCGATGCCGTAGCTGCCCCCGAACACGACCACGGTGCGTCCGGTCAGGGCCGCCCGGTAGTCCTCCTCCGAGATGCCCTCGGGGGCCTCGGTGTGCGTGAGCTGGAACAGCTTGTCGGCGAGGTACACGTCGATCGGGTCGGTGACCTTCATGTTCCGCTCGTCGCCGCGCACCACCCAGATGGGCTCGTCCGGGAGGTAGCGCAGGACCACGGTGCAGTCGTCGGTCGCCTCGAAACCGGGGTCCTGGTCGGCGAGGGCGTACGCGCGGCGGATCACCGACGCCCGGAACGCCTGCGGCGTCTGGCCGCGTCGCAGCGCCGCGCGCGGCGGGATGTTCAGGATGGTGTTGTCGGGGCCGACCTCGATGATGGTGTCGGCCGACGGGATCGCGACGTCCACCGCGGGGTGGTCGGCCAGCGCCTCGAAGCACTCGGTGATGATCCGGGCCGACAGCAGCGGACGTACGGCGTCGTGGAACAGCACGTGGCTCTCCTCGTCGCCGATCGCGGCGAGAGCACGCTGCGTCGTCTCGTTGCGGGTCTCACCGCCCTCGAGGATCTGGCTGACCTTGGGGTAGCCACCGTCGCGGACGATCGCCCGTACGGCGTCGAGGTGACCCGGGGCCATCATCACGATCACGTCGTCGACCAGAGGGTGGCCGTGCAGGGTCGCCAACGTGTGTTCGAGCAGGGTCCGCCCGGCGACCTTGAGCAGCTGCTTGGGGATGTCCAGGCCGATCCGGACACCCACGCCCCCGGCGAGGAGGACGGCGATCCTGCGGGGTCCGGCGGACGACTCTGGCATGGGCGACATCCTGTCAGAGCGTCTGGCTCCGTCCGACCCGCCAGGGGCTCGCCGGGACGGAGGCGGCGACGAGTTGTCCACGTCACACTCGCGGGACGTTTCCCGGCCGTCCCCGGCCGCGTAGCCTCGAGTTGTTCCAGACCGTGTGGTACCCACACCGGCCGTTCCCCTCTCGTGGTGACGGTGTCGGTGGGACTGAAGCGCAGAGGACAACCAGTGGAGATCACGTTCGGCGTGGGCGTGGTGGGTGCGGGCCGTGTCGGCGCCGTCCTCGCCGCCAGCCTTCGTCACGCCGGCCACGACGTCGTCGCGGTCGCCGGCGAGTCCGACGCGTCGCGCCGTCGTGCCGCCGAGCTCCTGCCCGGCGTCGCGATCCGGAAGCCCACCGACGTCGCGCGTGCCTGCGACGTGCTCCTGCTGACCGTCCCCGACGACATGCTCGGCAACGTCGTCTCCATGCTCAGCGCCAGCGGCGCGATCCACCCGGGTCAGTACGTCGTACACACCAGTGGCCGGCACGGGCTCGAGATCCTCGCCCCGGCCGTGGCCGCCGGGGCGCGTGGCATCGCGATGCACCCGGCCATGACGTTCACCGGCACCGGCGTCGACCTGCCTCGCCTGCACGGCTGCATCTTCGGGGTGACGGCCGCGGCGCAGGAACGGTCCGTGGCCGTGCGCTTGGTCTCCGATCTCGGCGGCACCGTGATGTGGGTCGACGAGTCGCGTCGCACGCTCTACCACGCCGGTCTCGCCCACGGCGCCAACCACCTGGTCACCTTGGTGTCGCAGGCGATGGAGCTGCTCGGGGCAGCCGGTGCCGACGATCCGGCCGCGACCCTGCGTCCCCTTCTGACCGCGGCTCTCGACAACGCCCTCGCGCAGGGCGACAGCGCCCTGACCGGTCCGATCGTGCGTGGCGACGTGAACACGGTCCGCGCCCACCTGGCCGAGATCGCGGCCACCGCGCCCGACACGCTCCCGTCGTACGTCGCTCTCGGCCAGGCGACGCTCGACCGGGTGGTGACCGACGGCCGGGTGCTCCCGATCCGGGCCACGGCCATCCGCCGGCTGCTCGACGAGGCGCTGGCTGCGTCGCAGGCGGCCCACCCGGCGACCACGCGGACCCCGCTTCGATGACTCCCTCCCCCGTCCTCGCGCCCACTCGCGAGGAGCTCGGCGACGCCCTTGCGCCGGTCCGGCGTTCCGGCGCCCCGGTCGCCCTGGTACCCACGATGGGTGCCTTGCATGACGGTCACGCCGCGCTCCTGCGCTCCGCCCGCGAGCGCGCGGGGTCCGGCGCCGTGGTCGCCTCCGTGTTCGTCAACCCACTGCAGTTCGCGCCGGGCGAGGACCTCGACCGCTACCCGCGCACGTTCGACGACGACCTCGTGCTCTGCGAGAAGGAGGGTGTGGACGTGGTGTTCGCCCCCTCGGTCGACGAGGTGTACCCGGGCGGTGACCCACTGGTGACCGTCGAGCCCGGGCCGTTGGCCACCGAGCTCGAGGGCGAGTCGCGGCCCGGCCACTTCCGCGGCGTCCTCACCGTGGTGGCGAAGCTGTTCGGGCTGACCCGGCCGAACCTGGCGTTCTTCGGTGAGAAGGACTACCAGCAGCTGGTGCTGGTCCGGCAGATGAGCCGCGACCTGTGCCTGGGCGTCGACGTCGTCGGCGTCCCCACCGTCCGTGAGGCCGACGGCCTGGCGCTCTCGAGCCGCAACCGCTACCTCGACCCTGCGCAGCGCGAGCATGCGACGGTGCTCTCGCGAGCGCTCCGCGCCGGTGCCGAACGCGGGGCGTACGGTCTGCCAGCGGTGCGCTGGGCGGCGATGCGCGTGCTCGACGAGGTGCCCGAGGCCGAGCTCGAGCTCGACTACCTGGCGATCCGCACGTCCGACCTGGGCGAGGTCGTCGACCTGCACCCGCCGACGCCGACGCCGGCTCGGATCCTGGTGGCGGGCCGGTTCGGCACGACCCGGCTGATCGACAACCTGCCACTGGTGCTGGGCGGTGGCAGCGTGGCCACCGCGGCTGGCTAGCCTGCCAGCGTGAGCGTACGACGTACCGTCGGGCGACTGGCCGCTCCGGATCCAGGCTGGTCGGTGAGTGCGGACGTCGTCGTGATCGGCTCGGGCATCGCCGGGCTGACCGCGGCCCTGCGGCTGCGCGGCTCGGTCGATCGCGTGCTCGTGGTCACCAAGGACGTCCTCGACGCGGGGTCGACCCAGTGGGCACAGGGCGGCATCGCGGCCGCCCTCGGTCCCGGTGACACTCCTGGTCAGCACGAGCGCGACACCCTGGTGGCCGGTGCCGGAGCCTGCGAGGCCGAGGCGGTCCGGGTGCTGGTGACAGAGGGTCCCGACGCCGTCCGCGAGCTGATCGCCCTGGGCGCGAACTTCGATCTCCACCCGGACGGCGAGCTCAGTCTGACCCGCGAGGGCGGCCATCACCGAGACCGGATCGCGCACGCGGGAGGCGACGCGACCGGGGCCGAGATCCAGCGCGCGCTGAGCGCGGCGGTCGCGCAGGCCCCGGAGATCGAGGTGGTCGAGCACGCTCTCGCGGTGGACCTGCTGCTCGCCGTGGACGGCGGCGTCGCCGGGGTCACCCTGCACGTGATGGGGGAGGGGCAGCGTGACGGCGTCGGTGCGGTGCGCTGCCGAGCCGTCGTGCTGGCCAGCGGCGGGCTCGGCCAGGTGTTCTCACAGACCACGAACCCGTCGGTCGCGACCGGTGACGGGATGGCCCTGGCGTACCGCGCCGGGGCGGTGCTGCGCGACCTGGAGTTCGTGCAGTTCCACCCCACCGTGATGTGGCTCGGCCCCGACTCCCGGGGCCAGCAGCCGCTGATCTCCGAGGCGGTCCGGGGCGAGGGCGCGTTCCTCGTCGACTGGGAGGGCACCCGGTTCATGCAGGGCGTCCACAAGCTGGCCGACCTCGCGCCACGGGACGTGGTCGCCAAGGCGATCACCCGCCG
Source organism: Nocardioides sp. (assembly GCA_036265495.1). Taxonomy (GTDB): domain Bacteria; phylum Actinomycetota; class Actinomycetes; order Propionibacteriales; family Nocardioidaceae; genus Nocardioides. The sequence goes on from DATAOY010000012.1 coordinate 30,440, forward strand.
GATGATCGAGACCGGTCATCCGCACATGTGGCTCGACGCGCGGCACCTGGGTGGGCCGTTCTGGGAGGCCCGCTTCCCGACGATCCTGGCCACCTGCCGCCGGTACGACGTGGACCCGGTGACCGAGCTGATCCCCGTGGCTCCGGCGTGCCACTACGCGTCCGGTGGAGTGGCGACCGACGTCTGGGGGCGAAGCACGCTGGCGGGCCTCTACGCGACGGGTGAGGTCGCCTGCTCGGGAGTGCACGGGGCGAACCGGCTCGCCTCCAACTCCCTGCTGGAAGGGCTGGTGTTCTCACGTCGCATCGCGCAGGTGCTCCCCGGCGAGCTGCGCCCGTGGGTCGACGTCGCCGCTGATCCGCGCGAGCCGTGGCTGGTCGACGGCTCGCGCCGGCGCGCGATGCAGGAGGAGATGACCGGACGGGTCGGCGTGCTCCGGTCCGCCGACGGCCTGCGCCTGGCCGGGCAGGGTCTCGACGTGATGGCCGACACCGCCGCGGACGTGGTGGACCAGGAGGCCTGGGAGACCACCAACCTGGTGACCGTGAGTGCCCTGCTCACCGAGGCGGCGCTGCTGCGCGAGGAGACCCGCGGGTCCCACTGGCGAGAGGACTTCCCGGAGCGGAACGACGCGACCCAGTCGGGTCACCACGACTGGTGGGTCGCGGGCGGCGTCCCCCAGCACGAGTTCCGGCCGGCATCACCGACCGACCTGACCGCCGCGGCAGCGCGATGACCATCGCACGCACGCCGTACGCCGACCTGCCGGGGGCGCTCCTCGACGAGCTGGCCCACGCGGGGCTCGATCCCGAGGACGTCTACCGGATGGTCGTCCGCGCCTTCGACGAGGACCTCCCCGACGGCGGCAGCGACGTCACCAGCAGCGCCATGCCTCCGATGGGTCGGGGGACCGGCGACATCGTCGCCCGCGAGGCGGGCGTGGTCGCGGGCCTCGGGGTCGCGGAGCTGGTCTTCGTCTACGCGCTGGCCGACGCGGTCGGCGTGACGGGGCGGCTCGCGGACGGGACGCACGTCGCGGCCGGCGACGTGGTGACGACGGTCTCCGGCCCCGTCCAGGACCTGCTCACCGCCGAGCGCACGGCCCTCAACTTCGCCTCCCACCTCTCGGGCGTCGCGACCGCGACCAGCCACTGGGTGGCCGCGATCGAGGGCACGCACGCACGCGTGCTCGACACCCGCAAGACCCTGCCGACGTACCGCTCCCTCCAGAAGTACGCCGTGCGCTGTGGTGGTGGCGTGAACCACCGGTTCAGCCTGTCCGACCGGGCGATGGTCAAGGACAACCACGTGATCGCGGCGGGAGGAGTGGTGCCGGCGTACGAGCTGGTTCGTGCGGCCAACCCGACCCTGCGGGTGGAGGTCGAGGTCACCGACCTCGACCAGCTGCGCGAGCTGCTCGACGCCGGATGCGACGAGATCCTGCTCGACAACATGGACGCCGCGACCATGGCCGAGGCCGTCCGGCTCACCGACGGCCGCGCCACCCTGGAGGCGTCCGGCGGGCTCACCCTCGAGCGCGCGCGCGAGGTGGCCGCGACGGGCGTGGACTTCATCTCGGTGGGGGCGCTCACGCACTCGGTCAGGGTCTTCGACCTCGGGCTGGACCTCCGATGACCGCGCCCGTGCTCCTGGCCGCCGACATCGGCAACAGCCACACCGTGCTCGGCCTGGTCCGCGACGGGGAGGTCTCCGCGCACTGGCGGGTGGCCACGGTCGAGTCCCGGACGGCCGACGAGTGGTCGGTGCTCATCCGGGGCCTGCTCGGTCCGCGCGAGGAGCAGGTCGAGGGGATCGTGGTCTGCTCGACGGTGCCCGCGGTCCTCCAGGCCTTCCGGACGATGCTCGCCGACCACTTCGGGGGGCTGCCGAGCGTCGTCGTCGAGCCCGGTGTCCGGACCGGCGTGCCTGTGCTCACCGACAACCCGCGCGAGGTCGGCACCGACCGGATCGTCAACGCGTTGGCCGCAGCCACCCGGTACGGCGGTCCCGCCGTGGTCGTCGACTTCGGTGGCACCGCGACGACTTTCGACGTCGTGAATTCGCAGGGTCAGTACGTCGGAGGTGCCATATCCCCGGGCATCGAGATATCGCTGGAGGCGCTGGAACGGCGCGGCGCCCAATTGCGCATGGTCGAATTGCGTCGTCCCCGCACCGTGATCGCCCGGAACACGGTCGAGGCACTGCAGTCGGGAATGGTGTTCGGGGTCGCCAGTCAGGTCGACGGAATTGTCTCCCGGATGATCACCGAGCTGGACGTCGCCGAAGCCGAGGTGTCCGTCATCGCGACCGGCTATCTCGCGCCCCTCGTGTACGACGAGTGCGCCTGCTTCACCGCGCACGAACCGTGGCTCACGCTGTACGGGCTGGAGCTGGTCTACGCGCGCAACCACTGACCTATAGTGTTAATAGGCCGATATCACCACCCTAAGAATGTTCGAAGTCGGGTCGGATTGTGTGGTATCGCGCTTTACGAGTATGTTTTCGTCTGACACCCATGTCGACACGGATATCGTGGGTCCGTCACCCGAGAGGACACTTGCATGGCGCAGAAAGTGCACATCACGCTTGAGGACGACCTCGACGGCGGCGACGCGGCGGAGACCGTGACATTCGGCCTCGACGGGCGGACCTACGAGATCGACCTGAACGCGAAGAACGCCAAGGCGCTCCGTGACGCGTTGGCCAAGTACGTCGCCGCGGCCCGCCGGGCCGGCGGGCGTTCGTCTGGCGCGAAGCGACGCACCCAGGTCGGTACCAGCGCCCGCGAGATCCGCGACTGGGCTCGCTCGAACGGCCACCAGGTGCCCGACCGGGGCCGCATCCCGTCCGGGGTCCGCGAGGCGTTCGAGGCAGCCCACTAGTCAGTCGTGCGGCGCTCGGTCAGGTCGCGAGACCGAGCTTGCTGCAGATCTTGGCGTGGAACGCCTCGATCGTCAGATCCCCGGAGAGCACGCGCCGGGTCGGCCAGCTCGCGGTGTCGATGTCCGTGAGCCGCTCGAAGAGGGCGAGATCGTCCGCGTACCCCTGGACCAGCTGGTCGAGCGCCGCGACCGTGGGAGCCGGACCGGCGTTCTGGGTCGGCGTGGCGTTCTGCTGGATCAGCTCCGGGTAGCGCTGGAAGCGGTCGATCCCGAGGTGGTCGGTCGCGCGGTCGAGGGTGCGCTGGTGGTCCGACAGCAGCTCCCGGAACTCCAGGAACAGCCACTGCTGGCGGGGGAAGAGCGCGAGGCCCCGCTCGACCTGCGCGCCGTACCGGCCGCGGGCGAACAGCGATCGCTGCAACGACGGACCGGGGCGCGACTCCGGGAGGGTCTCCGGCAGCGGGTCGGCGCCGTACCGGGCCATGGCCTCGGGCAGGTCGGGGTAGTCGGCGTGGCGCGAGCGTTCCATCGCCCACTGCGAGCAGGCGCGCTCGACGGGGTCTCGGAAGGTGGCCATCAGCAGCATCTCGGCCCGGTAGCGCCGCATGCGCTCCAGGGCTCGCGGCCAGAAGAGGTAGGCGGGGGTGGCGTCCCCGGCCAGGTCGGCCGTGGCGCCCAGCCGCGGGCGCCCGTACAAGGAGTAGTCCGGGTCGTCCCAGTCGTGGTCCTCGAGGAAGAACCGCAGCTCCTTCTCGGGTCCGCCGACGATCCGAGGATGCCGGACGAGCATCCGGTAGAGCGTCGACGTCGCGCCCTTCTGCACGCCGACGATGGCGAACCGGATCGGCACCGACTCGCTGTTCTCCAGCAGGGCCAGACGTTTGTTCCGCCTCGCGGCGAGTCCCGGCATGCGAGCCCTCCTCGTCGGTCCGACCGGTTCCGGCGCGGCCGCGGCCCAGGCTACCGGGGGGCGACCCGCCTGTTCGCTGTGGGCGGACGACGGGTGTACGACCCCGGGAACACGTAGGCTGGGAGACCAGTTGGAACCAGCGACGCCCAGGGTGGACCCGAACGCGGCGTCCGATGACTTCCAGTGTTTGGTGCAGGCGGGTGACCCCAGACCCGCGTTGAGGAGCGATTGGCATGTTCGAGCGGTTCACTGACCGAGCCCGGCGGGTGGTCGTGCTGGCCCAGGAAGAGGCCCGCATGCTCTCCCACAACTACATCGGCACCGAGCACATCCTGCTCGGCCTGATCCACGAG
>DATAOY010000013.1:0-11681 GCA_036265495.1 Nocardioides sp.
GCCTCGTTGGCTGGAGCGCTCGACGTCGAGGTCCAACGGATCTGTCCCGGCCATCACGTCGACCACGGACATCTCCCCGCCGACCCGGTCGTCGTGGCCGTCGTCCTCGACGAGCTCGGTCGCCTGCCCACCCGGATCCCGCCGCGTTCGGTGTGCGTCAGTCGGTGATGTCCTTGGTGACGAAGTTCGCCCATGCCGCCAGCAGGAACACCACGACGTACGCCGCCTGGAGGAGCACGCCGCGGACCACGTCGTGCCACAGGATGGGGTCGCGGAACAGGTCGACGAACGACAGCCAGTAGCGGGTGACCAGGTAGGGACGCAGGGCGTCGGCAGCGTCCAGGGTCAGGAGCAGCGAGGAGCCGATCAGCAGCGCCATCGTGCCCATCGTGGCGGCCAGCGGTGACCGGACCATGGTCGAGAGGAACAACGACACCGACGCCACCCCGAGCATCGACAGCAGGGCGTACAGCAGCGCGAGCGCCGTGCGCCCGGCCAGCTCGGTGCCGCTCAGATCGGTGCCCGAGAAGGTCGTGGTGGTCTGACCGGTGACCTCTCCGCCGCCGAGGATCAGCACCCCCAGGACGTACGACGTCGCAGCCACGACGAGCAGGGTCAGCAGCGTGAACGCCATCGCGCTGACCAGCTTGGCGACGAGCAGCCGGGTGCGTCCGACCGGCCGGACCAGGACGTAGCGGAGAGTCCCCTGCTGCGCCTCCCCGGCGATCGCGTCCCCGGCGGTCACCGCGACCGCCGCCGGCAGGAACAGCGGCAGCACCATCGCGATCGCGGCCAAGGGGTAGAGCGTCCCGTCGGAGAGCACCGCCGAGAGGAACGCGGGACCCGTTCCGGGCCGTGGCCCGATCTCGGTGGTCGCCAGGAGGACGGCGACGAGTGCCGGGAGGGCGTCGATCACGACGACCGTGACCCACGTGCGACGGCTCCGCAGCAGCTTGGACAGCTCCACCCGGATCATCGCGCCACCCGGTCGGAGCCGGCGCGGGTCGCCTCGAGCACGACGTCCTCGAGGGTGCGGCGTTCGGGGGCGAGCAGCTCGACCCGCACGCCGTCCTGGACGAGGAGCCGGTTCAGCGCGGCCGGGTCGTCGTGCCGGACGAGGAGCTCGTGGGCGTCGACCCGCTCGACCTGGCCGTCGAGCAGGGCCCGGGCCCGCGCGACGTCCGGGGTGCGGACGTGGTGGCGCCCGGTCGGTCCGCGCAGGGCGTCCAGCCGGTCCTGGACCACGAGTCGCCCGCGATCGAGGACGCCCACCCGGTCGCACAGCTGCTCCACCTCGGCGAGCAGGTGCGACGACAGGAACACCGTCGTGCCCTGTCTGTTCAGCTCGGCGAGCAGGTCGCGGATCTCCCGGATCCCCTGCGGGTCCAGGCCGTTGGTGGGCTCGTCGAGGACGAGCAGCCGCGGTCGCCGGATCAGCGCCGCCGCCAGGCCGAGGCGCTGCCGCATGCCCAGGGAGTAGGTGCGCACGGCCCGGCCGTCGACCCCGCCGAGACCCACCTGGTCGAGAGCGTCGTCGACGCGACGTGCGCGGTCGCTGCGGGTCCCACCCACGCCCATCGCGTCGAGGAGGGCGAGGTTCGCGCGGCCGGACAGGCCCGGGTACGCCGCCGGCCCCTCGACCAGCGCCCCGACCTGGGGGAGCACCTCGGCCGCACGCGCCGGCATCGCCTGCCCGAGCACCTCGACGGTCCCCGTCGTGGCGAGGACCAGGCCGAGCAGCATCCGGACCGTCGTGGTCTTGCCCGAGCCGTTCGGACCCAGGAACCCGTAGACGTCGCCCTCGTCCACCGCGAGGTCGAGGTCGTCGACGGCGAGCACGCGGCCGAACCGCTTGCTGAGCCCTTGGGTGCGGATCATCGCCGTCCCGCCCGAACGGCCAGGTCGTACGCCGCCTCGAGCAGCGTCTGGTCGGTCACGGTGCCGGCCACCAGCCAGCGGACGCCGAGCGCGCCCGTCCCTCGGGTGACGACCGCGCCGAGCGGACCGGAGCGCAGCAGCGGCAGTCCGCCCTCCCTGGCCGCGCCGGACTCGGTCAGCTGGTTGGCGATCTCGTCGGCCTCCCTCGGCGGGAGGGGCACGGCCAGCAGGCGGGTGAGGCCCGTGCCGTACACCGCCGCGGCGATGCCGGAGTCCCGCCCGAGACCGGCGACCGAGGAGGGTGCCCGGACCATGGCGAACTCGTCGGCGGCGTCGGCGATGTCGAGGGCGCGGTCGCGGAACACGTCGATGCCCGGCGCGGGATGGAACCGGGTCACCTCCGCCTCCGGGCGCGCGGCCGAGTAGGTCGTGAAGGTCGTGCTGATCGCCGGCTGCGACGAGTCGCCGTACACCCGGGCGGACAGGGTGACCCCGGTCGCCGGGTCGACCCAGAGGTCGACGCGGCGCAGGCTGCTGCCCGGGTCGGTGATCGGCACCCGGAGGCCGGCGGCATCGACGCCCGCGATCCGACGCGCGGGCAGTGGGTCGAGGTCCGCGGCGGTCTTCCCGTCCAGGGCGCGGAGCGCCACCTCGGGAGGCAGGAGATCGGAGTCCCGCGGCAGCCGGATCTCGGGATCCCTGGAGACCCGGGCCTCGTGACGCTCGTAGTTCCATTGGGTGGTCGTCGAGCCGTGATGGAACAGGTCGACCTCTCCGGTCTCCAGGAGCCGATCGACGCGCCAGTCCTCGCCGCCGCGCCACCAGACCCGGAGCCGCGTGTCGGCACCGAAGAGGTCGGCGAGGTCGCTGAAGTGGTCGGCGATCGGCAGCCCCACGCGGCCCTGCACGTCGACGATGCCCGAGTACGGCGTGGTCGGGGAGTGGCGCACCGAGGCCAGCAGGTCGGCCGCGGCGACGTCGGGGTCGGACGCGGGCCGGAGGCGCCCCGCGTACGGCGTGAGCAGGACCAGCGCCGTCGCGAGGCAGGCCACGCTCCAGCGGTGGACCGCCCTCATGTCCGAAACCTACGTCGTCGACGGGCGCGGCGTTCGGGCGACCGGTCAGGCGTAGGAGCTGGCCTGGAGGGAGTACAGCTCGGCGTAGATGCCGGCGCGGGCGATCAGCTCGGCGTGGCTGCCCACCTCGGCGACCCGGGCACCGTCGAGGACCACGATCAGGTCGGCCATCCGGACCGTCGAGAACCGGTGGGAGACCAGGACGGTGACCCGGCCGTTCGTCGTCTCGTTGCGGGCACCCGCGGCGAACTGCTCGAACAGCGCATGCTCGGTCTCCGCGTCGAGCGCCGCGGTCGGCTCGTCGAGCACGAGCAGCAGCGGCTCGGGCCGCATGTACCCGCGGGCGAGCGCCAGCTTCTGCCACTGTCCGAAGCTGACGTCGACGCCGGTCTCCCACGAGGGCCCGAGCTGGGTGTCGAGGCCGTCGCGGAGGTCGTCGACCACCGGCGTCGCGCCGGCCCGCTCGACCGCGGTGCCCACGGCGACCCGGTCGTCCTGGCGCGGCTGGTCGCCGAGCCCCACGGTGGTGGCGGCGACGAACTCGAGGCGGGCGAAGTCCTGGAAGGCGCCGGCCAGCCGCTCGCGCCACTCCTCGACGTCGATCCGGCCGATGTCGACACCGTCGGCGGTCACGCGGCCCGCGGTCGGTGCGTACATCCGGGCCAGCAGCTTGACCAGGGTCGACTTCCCGGCGCCGTTCTCACCGACCACCGCCACCACGCTGCCGGCCGGCAGGGTGAGGTCGACGTCGTGCAGGACCTCGCGGGTGGTGCCGGGATAGCTGAACGAGACCCCCTCGAACCGGATGCCCTCGGTGAGCCGGTCGGGAGCCGACCGGTCGACCCGGGCGTTCTGGGCCGCGGCGAAGTCCTCGAGCCACGCCAGCCGCTGCGCGGAGTCCAGCCAGATGCCGCGCAGGAAGCCGAGCTCGCCGACCGCCGACCCGACGTACGCCGAGAGCCGACCGCCGGCGGTCAGCAGGAGGACCACCGCACTCGGACCGCGGTCGAGCCCGGTCACCACCCAGACGACGGCGGCGACGAAGGCGACCGAGAACACCGCCCAGGCCAGCGACAGCCAGGCGGCGCTGGCGAGGTTGGTGCCGCGGATCGGCGTGAACCAGCTGCGCCACGCCGTACGTCGGCGGGACACCAGGTCGTCCTGGTTGCCGGTGACCCGCACCTCCTTGCCGGGCGGGGTCGAGGTGGCGACCGTGAACAGGTGGCGGCCGAGCCGACCGTGGGGGGCGACCTGCTCCTCGATGCGCTTCTCGATCCTGGGTCGCCACACCGCGACCACGAGCAGCGGCACCGCGCTGACCAGGAGCAGGAGCAGCGCGGGGTGGATCGCCGCGAGCAGCACGCACACGAACGCCAGGCGGAGCAGCCAGCCGACCATCGTGAACATCGACCGGAAGAGGTGGTCGAGCGCGAACACACCGGTGCGCAGCACCGCGATCCGGTCGAGGTAGACCGGTCTCTCGTGGTGCTCGACGGTGGCGACCTCGGCCTGGAGCCTGGCGACCCGGCCCTGGAACATGATGTTCAGCCGGTCGCCGAGTCGCCGGGTGGTGCGGTCGAGGGTCACCGACAGCGCCCACATCAGCGTCGCGGACACCGCGAGACCGACGGCTCCGACGTAGATCCGGGTCTGGTGGTGGTGCACGAGCCCGTCGGTGACGAGCGCGAGCCAGATGCCGACCAGGACGTCGGGCAGCGCCTCGAGCGCGGTCATGGCCAGCGAGGCCCACAGGAGCCTCGGCTCCGCGCGGTAGCCGTGCTTGACCACGCGGACCATCGACGGCAGGGCCGGGGGCATGGAGCCGGCGGTGTCCTCGTCGGCCCGAGCCTGGAGGCGCTCGTCCTCAAAGAGAGTCATGGACGACCTCCTCCCCGTGCTCGTCCAGCTCCCGCTCGTCGTGGAAGCGGCTGGCCTGGAGGTCGTACATCGTGTGGTAGCGACCGCGCAGCGCCATCAGCTCGTCGTGGCTGCCGAGCTCGATCGCCCGGCCGTGCTCGACGACGCAGATCAGCTCGGCCCGACGGACGGTCGAGAACCGGTGGGAGACCAGGATCGAGGTCGCCCCGGACGTCGCGCCGAGGATGCGACGGAAGATCTCGGACTCGCCCCGGACGTCGAGCATCGCGGTCGGCTCGTCGAGCAGGACCACGGTGGCCCCGGTGCCCACCCGGGCGATCGCCCGGGCCAGGGCGACCCGCTGCCACTGGCCGCCGGAGAGGTCGATGCCGCCGGGATAGCCCTTGGCCAGCGGAGTGTCGAGGTCGGCCAGGTCGAGGGCGCCCGCCTGGTCGAGCGCACCGGTGAGGACGTCGGTCGTCGCGCCGAGCGGTGCGACGTTGTCGCGCAGCGGAAGCTCGTAGCGGACGAAGTCCTGGAAGACCGCCGTGAGGTGCGCCCGCCAGTCCGCGAGGTCGAGGTCGCGGAGGTCGACCCCGTCGACCTCGATGGAGCCGGAGTCGGGGTCGTAGAGGCGGCACAGCAGCTTGGCGATGGTGGTCTTGCCGGCGCCGTTCTGCCCGACGATCGCCAGGGACGCACCAGCCGGGATCGTGAGGTCGAGGTGCTCGAGGACGGGTCGGCTCCCGGTGGGGTAGGTGAAGGTGACGTCGCGGAAGCGGATCTCGGGAGCCCGGGCCGGCGTCGCGACGGCACCGCCGGTACGACGCAGCGCGCCGGCGGACGCCATCTCGGTCTCGAGCCGTTCGATGGCCACCACCGGCGCCGCCGCCCCGTCGAGGGCCCAGCTCAACCCGCCGAAGGCGATCGCACTCGCGCCGAACGCCGCCCCGGCGTAGGTCACGACCGACTGCAGGTCGATGGTCCCGGCGTACCCCTGCCGGGCCAGGACGACGAACAGCGCGCCGTTGGCGGCCAGCACGATCAGGAGCGCCCCGGTCAGCGACCTCTCGCGGAGGCGGGTCGCGTCGTACTGGAGCTGGTGGAGATGGAGCCGGTGACGGGTGAAGCGCTCGAGCAGCCACGGGGCGAGCCCGAACAGCCGGACCTCCTTGGCCGCTGCGGGTTCGGTGGCGAGGTCGTAGGCGTAGTCGGTGTGGCGGCGGGCGCTCTTGACCTCGTCGGTGTTGCGGTCGCGCCACACCCCGCTCTCACGGAGCAGCCAGTGGGTCGAGCCCCAGGCGAGCAGGAGCAGCAGGGGCGCCCACCAGGCGAAGCCGAACAGGACCAGCGCCGACGCGACGCCGCCGAGGAGCATGGTCAGCCCCTGGGCGATGAAGTCCATGTTCATGAACATCGGCGGCCCCGTCCATCCGAGGTCGAAGTCGCGCGCCGTGGTCAGGTCGTTGGTGAGGTCGCCGCGCTCGAGGTGGCCGACACCCTCCGGGCCGAGCGTGGCGAGCATCAGCCGGTCGTTGAGCACCGAGCTGAAGTGGTGGCCGAGCAGTGCGCCGACGACCTGGTGCAGAGGTGGCGCGACCTGCGACGCGGTGAACACCACGCCGAAGACCACCAGGGGCGTGGTCAGGTCGGCGCCGTCCTGGACGCGCCCGACGAGGAGCCCGGTGGCGATCGCCAGCCCGGCCGGGACCAGCGCCCGGACCAGCAGGATCAACCACCACGCGGCGGCGAACCCGGGCACCGATCGGGTCAGGGCGAGGAAGAAGCGCGTGGCCGGGCGGGTGCGCAGGCTCGCGAGGGTCCGAGACGCAGAGATGGCCACGCGGTCACCCTAGGTGGAGGAGCCGACGTGGACCTCCGACGTTTCGGGCCCGCTGGGCGTTCTGAGAGCGTGTCAGCGACGTGGGAGGCCGACGTCGTCGAGAGCCCACCGGGAGGTGCTGGCGAGCGCGACGAGTTCACGCGCCGGGCGCGGCCCGCCGGCGGCACCTGCTGCGCGCGGCCCTGCTGCGCTACCAGAGCCCCGACGCCTACCCGCCGGGTGATCTACCACGGGAAGTCTCCGGGATTGGCGCTGGGGTCGTCGTACGCGCTGCTCGGCCAGAGACGGTCAGCGCGTCCTCCTCCCCTCGCGGAGCGCGGCGGCGGTCCTCTCGATCCGGCTCGCGCGCGTCTCGGGCCGCTTCGCCTCCTCCACCCAGCGCACCCACTCCTTGCGGTGCGTGTACGACAGCCCTTCGTACGTCGCGCGCGCGGCGTCGCCGAGGGCCGCGTCCAGGTCGTCCGGGATCGTCACCTCGCGGGGCGCGGTGTCGGCCTCGATGTCGACGGTGATGCTCTCGCCGGCCGCGACCCCGGCCGCCTCCCGGTTCTCCGCGCTGAGCGGTACGAAGAACCGCCCAGCCATCCGTACCGCCGTCGTCCGGTAGCTGTGCCCGTTCACGGTGATCGTCACCGGCGGCCGCCTGCTCGACCCGAGCGCCTCGATCACCTGCTCCGGCACCGGGATCCCGGTCGCGCTCCTGCCGCCCAGCTCGACGGTGCTCTCGAACCTCATGCCGCCGATCCTGCCAGTGCTGGCCCGGTCGTGGCTCAGCCGAGAGCGGCGAGGCGGTCGGCCAGGTGCGCACGCTCGGGGGCGTTGTCGCAGAGCTCGACGGCGCGGGCCAGGTCGGCGCGCGCCTCGTCGGTACGCCCGACCCGGGAGAGCAGCTCCCCACGGACGCCCGGCAGCCGGTGGCCCGGCAGCTCCACGCCGTCGAGGGCCCGCAGACCCGCCAGCGGACCGTCGGCCTCGGCCACGGCGACGGCCCGGTTGAGACGCACAACGGGGGTGTCCTCGAGCGCCAGGAGCTCGTCGTACCGCTCGACGATGCGGGGCCAGTCGGTCGCGTCGGGGTGCGGCGCGATCGCGTGCTCGGCGGCGATCAGCGCCTGGAGGAGGTACGGCGTGGCCGGTGCGCTGACGTGAGGGGTGAGGACGTCGAGCGCCTCAGTGATCTCCTCGGAGTGCCACCGGGACCGGTCCTGCTCCGGCAGCAGCACGAGCCGGCCTTCGCGCAGCCGGGCGTCCCGTCGCGAGTGCTGCAGCAGCATCAGCCCGAGCAGGCCGTCGAGATCGGCGCGGGCGGGGAGGAGCTCGCACAGCAGCCGTGCGAGCCGGATCGCCTCGGCGGCCAGGTCGGTGCGGACGAGCTGCTCGCCGGACGGTGGGGTGTACCCGGCGGTGAACGCCAGGTAGGCGACGTCCGCCGCCCGCCCGACGCGAGCCTTCAGCTCGGGGCCGAGCGGTACCTCGAACGTCTCCCCCGCGAGGCTCTTGCGGGACCGGGTGAGCCGCGCGGCCATGGTCGCCGTGGGCACCAGGAACAGCCGGGCGATGTCGGCGGTCGAGACGCCCATCACCATCCGCAGCGTGAGCGCCGCGGCGTTCTCGCGCGAGAGCGCGGGGTGCGCACACAGCATCACGAGCCGAAGCCGCTCGTCGCGGACCGGCTCGCCGGCGTCGGCCATCACCCGCTGGGCCTCCTCCTGCAGCTCGGCCTCGACCCCCAGCTGCGGCAGGCGCCTCGCGGCCACCGCTTCCGCGCGCAGTCGGTCGAGGATGCGGCGTCGGGCGCTGGTGAGGAGCCAGGCCGGCGGGTTCACGGGTACGCCGTCGCGTGGCCAGGTGCGCGCGGCGGCCTCGAAGGCGTCCGCCAGCCCGTCCTCGGCCAGGTCGAGGCGCCGGTACTGCGCCACCAGCAGGGCCGTCAGCCGGCCCCACTGGTCGCGCCAGGCGGTCTCGAGGGCCTCGTCGAGGGTCCCGCCGAATGCGCCGTCGGACCCCCGGCCCTCACTCGTCATAGCCCTCGATGTGGATCGCCGGCCGGACCTCGATCGTGTAGCCGTCGGGCAGCAGGCGGGCCAGGTCGAGCGCGGTCTCCATCGAGTCCACGTCGATCAGGTAGAAGCCGCCCAGCTGCTCGGCGACCTCGGCGTACGGGCCCTGCGTGACGAGGCGGTCCCGCCCCGTGCCGGGTCGCAGCGTCGCGGCCTCCTTCGGCAGCGCCAGCGCCTCACCGGCCACCATCTCGCCGCGCTCGCGCACGGCCTTGTCGAACGAGCGGTGCCGGTCGAACACCTCGTCCCGGTAGTCATGCGTCGCCCGGTCCCAGGCCTCGGGGTCGGCCTCGGCCATCAGCACCACGAACTTCATCTCGATCCGTCCTCTCGCTTCGGAGCCTGTCATCGCGATGACGTGGTGATGCACGCTCGATCGACACCTGCTCCCGACCCGCTGTGCGGGTCCCGTGCCGGCTTCGTGCCTGCGTCAGCCGCCGGAGCCGGGCAGGCACGCGCGGATCTCGATCGCGCTCTCGCCCCGGCCCAGCACCTTGCAGACGTCGATCAGGTCGTCGAGGTCCGAGGACTCGATCACGTAGAAGCCGGTCAGCTGCTCCGCGGTCTCGGCGTACGGGCCCTGGGTGACGCTCTGCTCCCCGTCGGCCGAGGTGCGCAGCACGCGGGCCTCGCTGCTCGGTGCGAGCTCCGCGCCGCCGGTCACCTTGTGCCCGCGCTCGGCGAGACGCTTGGCGAACTCGGCGTGCACGGCGTACATCTCCTGCTTCTGCGCCTCGGGTGTGGCCGCCCAGGCGGCCTCGTCACCGGGCAGGAGTACGACGTAGCTGGTCATGGCTGTCCTCTCGGGTCGTGAGGGTGAGTGTCCCCCTCATCCCGATGACGCGCGAGGGCCCGTGGAATCGACAGCAGCCGCTCAGGTCCCCTCGACCGGGCGGATCTCGACGGCCGGGTGCGAGCGGAGCAGCACGTGTGCGGCATCGAGCAGCCCGGCCTCGTCCTCGGTGGTGACCAGGTAGAACCCCGACAGCTGCTCGACGGACTCGGCGTACGGGCCGTCGGTGACCAGCGCGGTGCCGTTCGGGCCGCGCCGTACGACGTGGGTACGACGTGCGGTCGCGAGCTCCGCCCCGCCGGTGATCCTCCCGCCTCGTTGGGCGAGCAGGCGGCCGAACTCGAGGTCGGTGTCGTAGACGGCTTGGTGGTCGGCCTCGCTGCCGGCCTCCCACTCGGTCTCGCGGTCTGCGGGGAACATGACGACGTAGTCGCTCATGACGCTTCCTCTCGGTGGTGGATCTGTCACCGCGGTGACGACCGCACGACCGTCAGTTCGACGTTCGCGCCGGAACGGGTGGCGGGAACAGTCTGACGTCCGGCGCCTGGCGGCTCGGTGCTCGCGGGACCGTACGACGCGCCGCCGGCGATCTCGCAGGCGATCGTGGCCGACCCGCGGAGCGGTGCTCAGCCTGAGTCAGCTGAGGTACCGAGCAGTCAGCGGGTCAAGGCGCGCACGGAGGCCGGCACCTCGATGCCCGGGCGCAGGTCGGGGGCGGCCAGTGGCGCGTCGTACACGTGCCGACCGGGGACGACGCCCGCCCAGGCAGGTCCCGCGACGTCGTCCTCCTCATCCTCCGGCCAGCCGGCGGAGATCTTCAGCGACCAGTCCTCGATCGGGAGGGCGAGGACCAGCGTCGCCGCCAGCTCGGCCCTTGTCGGCCGACGGACCTCTGCGCTGCGGCCGGGGATCAGGGCCTCGGTGACCAGGTCGAGGAAGCGCTCCTTGTCCTCGGTCACGTGCGCGCACCGCCCGAACACCACCGCGGAGCGGTAGCGGATCGAGGACTCGAACGCGCTCCGCGCGACCACGAGCCCGTCGTACGCCGTGACCGCCAGCGCCGTCGGCACCCCGGTGGCGAGCCGGCGCATCCACCGCGACCCGGTCGAGCCGTGCGCGAGGATGCGGTCGCCGTCGCGCACCACCATCGTCGGGATCACCGCGGGACTGCCGTCGTCGGCGACCAGGGCGAAGTGTCCGACGCGGGTCGTGTCGAGCAGTGCGTGGAGGTCGCTGCGGTCGGTGCTGGCCTTCTCCGAGAGCCGGATGGGTCGGCGCGGGTCGGTCATGGGCAGAAGGTAGCGGTCGGGCCGGCCGGGCAGGCTCGGAGAGCGGCGGGCACGTTTGCACTCGAGGGGTGCGAGTGCTAAACATGACGCTGGCACTCTCGGGTTGAGAGTGCCACCACATCGGACCGGTTGAGCTGAGGTCAGCAGCGCCGGCGGGAAGGGTCCGCCGGGTCCGCACTGGCCGTCCGTCGCGGGCAGCCATCCGATCCGCCACAGCTGTATCCAAGCCAGAAGGAATCGCTGCGAAATGCCGAAGCTGATTGCTTTCAACGAGGAGGCCCGCCGCGGTCTCGAGCGAGGGATGAACCAACTCGCCGACGCGGTCAAGGTCACGTTGGGTCCCAAGGGCCGCAACGTCGTCCTCGAGAAGAAGTGGGGCGCGCCCACCATCACCAACGATGGTGTGAGCATCGCCAAGGAGATCGAGCTCGAGGACCCCTACGAGAAGATCGGGGCCGAGCTGGTCAAGGAGGTCGCGAAGAAGACCGACGACGTCGCCGGTGACGGTACGACGACCGCGACCGTGCTGGCCCAGGCGATGGTCCGCGAGGGCCTGCGCAACGTGGCCGCCGGTTCCAACCCGATGAGCATCAAGCGGGGCATCGAGAAGGCCGTCGAGGCCGTGACCGAGCAGCTCCACGCCGCGTCCAAGGACGTCGAGACCAAGGAGCAGATCGCCTCGGTGGCGGCCATCTCCGCGGGCGGCGACCAGAGCGTCGGCGACATCATCGCCGAGGCGATGGACAAGGTCGGCAAGGAAGGCGTCATCACCGTCGAGGAGTCGAACACGTTCGGCATCGACCTCGAGCTGACCGAGGGCATGCGCTTCGACAAGGGCTACATCTCGGCGTACTTCGCCACCGACATGGAGCGCATGGAGGCCGT
>DATAOY010000014.1:0-2269 GCA_036265495.1 Nocardioides sp.
TCCGGTGGCGCCGGGCTGTCGTCGAACACTGTCTGGTGGACCGTCCTGGCCCTGTGCATCACGGCCTTCGCCGTGTCGGTCAACGGCCAGCTCCTGCCTCACAGGCTTCCCCGTCTACGCTGACGCCGGCGTCGCGCGCCAGTGCGCATGTGCGTGCTCCACATCCGCGTGGCCCCGAGCTGCCAACCCGGAGCCGCGGAGCTCGGTCATCTTGTACTCGTAGCGGTTCACCATGGTGACATTTGGCGGTCGGAGCGCCCGGACCCCCGCCGTCGCCGCCGTCCGCTCGGCCCGGCCAGCCCCACTTCTGCCGATGGTCACCGACGTTGGGCACATCGTCCGGCGCACAATCGGGACGAGGATTGGGGAAGGACTCCGATGACCTACATCGCGGTCAGCGGGCTGAGCCATGTCGGTCTCGTCCGCGACAACAACGAGGACAGCCTCGTCGTCGGGCCGTGGACTCTGTGTGGAACGGAGACGCACAGCCCCCAGACCCTGGTCTTCCCGGTCGGCACGCCGGTGGTCGTCGCGGTCGCCGACGGGCTCGGCGGTCATCCCGGAGGCGACCTCGCCAGCTCGCTGGTCGTCCGCCTCCTGGCCCGGGCCGGGCCGTCCCTCGGCGGCGAGGAAGCGATCAGGGAGGTCCTCCAGGAGTGCAACCACGCGGTATACGTCGCCGCGGCCGACAACCCGCGACTGGCGACGATGGGCACGACCGTGGCCGGTCTCGTCGTCACCGAGGAGCGGGTGCTCGGGTTCAACGTCGGCGACAGCCGGGTCTACCGGGTCGGCACGGAGGGAATCGAGCAGGTCAGCGTCGACGATCGGCCGTCGGGCGGGATGCTGTCCCGGCACACCGTCCTCCAGACGCTCGGCGGGAACCGCGAGCTGTCTCCCATCGAGCCGCACGTGACCGGCTCACCGCTGTCGGCGGGCGCCTGCTACCTCGTCTGCTCCGACGGCCTGAGCGACGTGGTGCCGACCGACGAGATCGCCCGGATCCTGCACCAGCACGAGGACGGGCGGGCTGCGTTCGAGCTGTGGAAGGCCGCGATCGATGGCGGTGGCCCGGACAACATCACGCTGGCCGTGACCCGCCTGGCCGACTGAGTGCACCGCGCTGCCGAGGACGTGTCGTCTACTTCTTCGGGAGGTCGGCCAGGTAGGTCCGAGCCCGGCCGCCGTGGCCGGCTGCCAGCGTGGCGTAGGTCGGGATCGCGTAGAGGGTCATCCGGTCGTCGAGGAAGTCGCTGTAGGCCAGGGTGTGGCCGTCCGGCGAGATGTCGAGACCGGTCGGCTGGTTGCCGCCCACGATCGCGTCGAGGATCCGTCCGGTCCGGGTGTCGATCGCGATGACGGAGCCCCACTCCGGGCCGGGCAGGTAGTAGTTGCTGCCGTTCCGGCCCCGGTTGGAGACGTAGAGCACCCGGTAGTCGGGGCTCAGGTCGATGGTGTTCGGGGTGTGCCCGGTGTCGGCGAGCTTGCGTACGGCGTTGGTCCGCAGGTCCACGACGAAGACCTCGTTCGTCCCCATGTCGTCGGCGTAGAGCCTGCCGTGGATCGGGTCGGCGACGAGGTGGCGCATCGCGCCTCCGGTGTGCAGCAGCACCGTCGATCGGCCGGTGGCCAGGTCGATCGTCGCGAGCTCACCGCGTTCGTAGCCGGCGACGTAGAGCCGCCTGCCGTCGGCCGTGGGATAGAGGCCCCGGGGCGTCGCGACGGTGGGCAACAGCCGCCGCACCCGGCCGGAGGCGAGATCGATCTCGGACACGTCGTTGCTCACCCAGTTGGCGACGTACATCGTTCGCTCGTCCGACGACAGCGCCATGACCTTGCTCCAGACGCCCTTGGTCGACATCTGCCGGCGGACCCGGTGGGTGTGTCGATCGATCTCGAAGACCGACGCCGTCTCCATCTGACTGGCGTAGACAGTGCGGCCGTCCCGAGTGAAGACGACCTCGACCGCGCCATGCGAGCCCAGCCGCACGTCGGCTCTGCGCCGGAGGGTGACCGGGTCGAAGACCTGCAGGCCGTGACCGCCTAGCAGGCTCACCCAGATCTCCCGACCGTCAGGGGTAAAAGCCACCTGCTTCGGCGCCGGCCCGGTGTGGACCGCGCCGACCTGGTGGTGCAGCAGACCGGACGGATCGAGCCACCGTTGCAGCGCACGGTCACGGTCCAGGTCCAGTTCCTCGGTCAGCGAGTTGTAGCCGGGCCGCGCCAGTGTCAGCCGCAGGTGGCCACCCGCCACCGTGCCAGAGAACGG
>DATAOY010000015.1:0-72551 GCA_036265495.1 Nocardioides sp.
CGGACCCCGGTGGCGTCGCGCCCACGCCGAGCACCCCCGACGCGCCGGCCACGACCGGTCTCAAGCCGGCCGAGGAGCGTCGTCTTGACCGTGAGGTGGAGGTGTGACGATGGTGCCGTCTCCACACTCCCCGCGAGCACCCAGGCGAGCGGTGCCGGGTCGCCGGAGTCGGGCGAGCATCCTGATCGCGGGGGAGTGGCCCTGTGAGTTCGAGCTCAGGTACCACTAAATGTCGTAGTAGAGCTCGAACTCGTGGGGGTGCGGGCGCAGGGCGACCGGCTGGATCTCCTGGGTGCGCTTGTAGTCGATCCAGGTCTCGATCAGGTCGCCGGTGAAGACGCCGCCCTCGAGCAGGAACTCATGGTCTGCCTCGAGCGAGTCCATCACCGCGTTGAGCGAGGCGGGCACCGTCGGGATGTCCGCGTGCTCGTCGGGCGGCAGCTCATAGAGGTCCTTGTCGACCGGCTCGTGCGGCTCGATCTTGTTCCGGATCCCGTCGATGCCGGCCAGCAGCATCGCGGAGAACGCGAGGTACGGGTTCGCCGAGGGGTCGGGGCAGCGGAACTCGATGCGCTTGGCCTTCGGGTTGGAGCCGGTGATCGGGATCCGCACGCAGGCCGAGCGGTTGCGCTGGCTGTACACCAGGTTGACCGGAGCCTCGAACCCCGGCACCAGGCGGTGGTAGGAGTTCACCGTCGGGTTCGTGAAGGCAAGCAGGGACGGGGCGTGCTCGAGGATCCCGCCGATGTAGTAGCGGGCCATGTCCGACAGGCCGGCGTACCCGGTCTCGTCGTAGAACAACGGCTCGTCGCCGTCCCAGATGGACTGGTGGCAGTGCATGCCCGAGCCGTTGTCGCCGAAGATCGGCTTCGGCATGAAGGTCGCGGTCTTGTTGTTGCGCCAGGCGACGTTCTTGACGACGTACTTGAACTTCATCACGTCGTCGGCGGCCTTGAGCAGCTCGTCGAACCTGTAGTTGATCTCCGCCTGGCCGGCGGTGCCCACCTCGTGGTGGGCCCGCTCGACGACGAGTCCGGACTTCTCCAGCTCGATCACCATCTCGTCGCGCAGCTCGCCGAAGTGGTCGTACGGCGCCACCGGGAAGTACCCGCCCTTGTAGCGCACCTTGTAGCCGCGGTTGTTGTCCTCGGAGCCGCTGTTCCAGGCGCCCGCCTCGGAGTCGATGTGGTAGTAGCCGGCGTTCACCTTGGTCTCGAAGCGCACCGAGTCGAAGACGTAGAACTCGGCCTCCGGCGCGAAGTACGCAGTGGTGCCGATGCCGGTGGACGAGAGGTATGCCTGGGCCTTGCGGGCGATGTTGCGCGGGTCCCGCGAGTAGGCCTCGCCGGTCAGCGGGTCGTGGATGAAGAAGTTCACGACCAGGGTCTTCGCCGTCCGGAACGGGTCGAGGTACGCCGTCGTCGGGTCCGGGAACAGCGACATGTCGGACTCGTGGATCGCCTGGAAGCCGCGGATCGAGGAGCCGTCGAAGTTCAGGCCGTTGTCGAAGACCGACTGGTCGAACGACGACACGGGAACGGTGAAGTGCTGCATGACCCCGGGCAGGTCGCAGAACCGTACGTCGATCATCTCGACGCCCTCGTCCGAGACGTACTTCAACAGCTCGTCGCTGGTGGCGAACATTCGTCCTCCTCGGCCGGTGATCGCGGCCTGGTGCGTCCGGGCGGTGCCGGTGGGTGCGGGTTGGACCGCCGCGGCAGCGGCGACGTGGTCACCGTAGGAGCGGCCAGTTTCTCGACCGTATCCCCTGTGTTTCGCCGATGTAACGGGGCTGCCCGGACGGGGTCCGGTGCCCGCCGGCGAGCGCCGTACGCTGGCCCGGTGCCGACGCCCGACCTGCCCTTCGAGACCGCCTCGTGGGATCGCCGGATCCTCGCCCTGCTCGTGGACTACGCGGCCTGCTGGGGCGTGATGCTGCTGATCTACCGCGGCGACTGGTTCGGCAGCGGCACCCTGCCGTCGGTGTACCTGAACCTGCTGTTCATCGGCGAGTCAGCGCTGCTGATTGCGTTGTCCGGCGGCTCGTTCGGCCAGCTGGCCACCCGCCTGCGCGTGGTCCGGATCGACGGAAGCGGACGGCCGCTCACCCTCCTGATGGCACTGCTCCGGCAGTTCCTGATCTGTCTGGTGATCCCGCCGCTGGTGTTCCGCCCGGACGGGCGGGGTCTGCACGACCTGGTGTGCGGCTCGGCGACCGTCCCGCTGATCCCGCGGACCGACACCGCTTCGTGATCCGTTCCGCCGTTGCGGCGACGTCCCCGCAGCTACCCTGAAAGCGAGACCCGGTGTGCCGGGAGACCGGTTTCGCTCACGGGGAGCGGGGCCAGACCACGTGGAGCCCTGGAGGACCCCATGCGCAGCCTGACCCTTCGCAGAGTGACGCTTGCCGCCGTCGTGCCGCTGGCCATCGGGCCGCTCGCCGCCTGCGGAGAGGGAGGCTCGACGACCGCGGCGGACCCGCAGGCGTCGGTCTCCGACAGCCCGAGCAGCCCGACCGGCTCGCGCACCCCGGACGCCGGCTCGAAGCACACCGCGGTCGACCCCGCGGACTTCGCGGACCGGCTCAAGACCGCCGCCAAGGCGATCACGACCGCGCGCTTCACGATGTCGATGGACCTCGGCGGCCAGACCGTCTACGCGAAGGGCGCACTCGACATGACCGGCGAGAAGCCGGCGATGCAGCTCACGATGGACCTGACCGGCATGGGCACCCCCTCTGAGATGCGCCTGGTGGAGGGGATCATGTACGTCGAGGCTCCGGGGACGAACGGCAAGTTCGTGAAGATGGACCTCAGCGACCCGAACGGCCCCCTGGCCGGGTACGGCGACGCGCTGACCGACTACGACCCCCAGTCGATGATCAACTCGATGTCGCCCGACGCGTTCCGCAAGGTGACCGACCTGGGCTCGCAGAGCGTCGACGGCCAGCAGCTCGAGCGCTACCGGATCACGCTCGACACCGCCGCGGTGACCAAGATGTTCCAGAACCTGCCGAGCACCTCGTCTCTGCCGAGGAGCGTCACCTACGACCTGTGGCTGGACGGCCAGAGCCGGCTGGCCCGGTTCAAGATGCTGTTGAAGGGCGTCAGCGCCGTGACCGCGACGTACTCCGACTACGGGGCCGACGTGAACATCACCGCGCCCGACTCGTCGCACGTCGTGGCGATGCCGAGCAGCACCAGCGTGGGCTGAGCCGGCCGCTCAGCGTCCGCGCATCTGACCGCGCATGCCCTTCATGGAGGTGGGCACCGGGCCCTTCGGCATCGGGATGACCGGGCGGGAGGCGTCGATCGCCTTGAGCCGGGCCAGGATGTCGGTGATCTCGGCGGGCTGCACCTGACGCTTCATCTTCTGTACGTGGCGAGAAAGCTTGGCCAGGGGGACCTGACCCTCGTCGCTGCCGACCAGGATCTCGTGCACCGGGGTGTCGACGGCGACCCGCTCGTGGCGCTTGCGCTCGCCGGTCATCAACGGTCGGAGGCGACCGGGGCTGCCCTCACCGACGAGCACGATGCCCGGTGGGCCGACCACGCGGTGAACGACGTCCTGCTGCTTGTTGAACGCGATGGCGTTGTCGACGTGCCAGCCGCGCTTGAGGAGACCCAGCGCGCCGGCGGCGGCGCCCACCTGGCCCTCCATCTGGCCGTAGACGGCCCGTTGCGCGCGTCGGGAGAAGACGATCAGGCCGGACAGCACGCCGACCATCAGCCCGCCGATGACCGAGAGGACGAGACCGAGGGTGCTGCTGCGACCGACGACCAGGTAGAAGACGCCGAAGCCGACGACCAGGCCGAGCACGCCGGCGCCGAGCACCCAGCGGCCGAGGGCAGGGTCGCTCTTCTTCGCCATCCGGTAGGTCTGGGCGAACTGCTGACGGCGGTTCAGGGCCGGAGGATCGGCCGGCTTGGGCGTGGGACTCTTGGCCATGCGGGGACTACTCCGTTGACGTGCGGCGGTGGTGACAGGTGGTCAGGACGGCGTGCGCGCCGACATGGCCTGACGGTACAACCGACCGGCCCGGTACGACGAACGCACGAGCGGCCCGGACATGACCCCCGAGAAGCCGATCTCCTCGGCCTCGGCGGCCAGCTCGACGAACTCCTCGGGCTTGACCCAGCGCTCGACGGGGTGGTGCCGGACCGACGGGCGGAGGTACTGGGTGATCGTGACCAGCTCGCACCCCGCGTCGTGGAGGTCGCGCAACGCCTGGCCGACCTCGTCGCGGGTCTCGCCCATGCCCAGGATCAGGTTGGACTTGGTGACCAGCCCGAACTCCCGCGCCGCGGTGAGGACGTCGAGCGAGCGGTCGTAGCGGAACGCCGGGCGGATCCGCTTGAAGATGCGCGGCACGGTCTCGACGTTGTGGGCGAGCACCTCGGGGCGGCTCTCGAAGACCTCGCGGAGCAGGTCGGGCTCGCCGTTGAAGTCGGGGATCAGGTTCTCCACGCCGGTGCCGGGGTTGAGCTCGTGGATCGCGCGGACCGTCTCGGCGTACAGCCAGGCCCCGCCGTCGGGGAGGTCGTCGCGGGCGACGCCGGTGATGGTGGCGTACTTCAGGCCCATCTTCTGCACGCTCTCCGCGACCCGCCGCGGCTCGTCGCGGTCGAGCGGCTCGGGCTTGCCGGTGTCGATCTGGCAGAAGTCGCAGCGGCGGGTGCACTGGTCGCCACCGATCAGGAACGTCGCCTCGCGGTCCTCCCAGCACTCGAAGATGTTGGGGCAGCCGGCCTCCTGGCAGACGGTGTGCAGCCCCTCCGACTTCACCAGCCCGTGCAGCTCCTGGTACGCCGGCCCCATCCGGGCCCGCGTCTTGATCCACTCGGGCTTGCGCTCGATGGGCGTCTCGGCGTTGCGGACCTCGAGCCTGAGCAGCTTGCGCCCGTCGGACGTGACGTTGCGGGAGGGGGCCTGAGTCACCGGTCCATCCTACGGGGCCCACCCAGGTCGCCCGGGTCCGGGAGGGACGACCCCCGAGGGCTTGCCGACCGCATTGGTAAGTAGTAACTTACGGTAAGTCATGACTGACCGAACCGCACGCGTCTTCGTCGCACTCGCCGATCCGACCCGCAGGGAGATCCTCGAGCGCATCGCTGCGCGGCCCCGCGCGGTGGGGGAGCTCGCAGACGAGCTGCCGGTCAGCCGCCCGGCCGTCTCCCAGCACCTCAAGGTGCTCTCGGAGGCGGGGCTCGTGACCGTCCGCGCCGACGGCACGCGTCGGATCCACGAGCTCGACCCGCACGGGCTGGCCGGTCTGCGTGACTACCTCGACGGCTTCTGGAACCGCTCGCTCGCGGCGTTCAAGAAGGCCGCCGACCACGCCGGAAGCACCCGCCCGAAGGAGCAGAGATGACCACCGACACCAGCACCTCCGTCCGCGCCACCACGACCGTGGACCTCCCGATCGCCGAGGCGTTCGCCCTGTTCACCGAGGGCATCGGCACCTGGTGGAACGCCGACCACCACCTCATCGAGGCGCCGTTGAGCCACATGGTGTTCGAGCCCTTCGTCGGCGGCCACGTGTACGACGTCGGCACCGACGGCAGCGAGTGTCGCTGGTCCCGCGTACTCGCCTACGACCCGCCGCGACGCGTGGTCTTCAGCTGGGACATCAATGCCCACTGGCAGATCGAGAGCGACCCGGCGCTGTGCAGCGAGGTCCACGTGACCTTCGCCGAAGAAGCATCCGGCGCGACGACGGTCGTGCTCGAGCACCGCCACCTCGACCGCCACGGTGAGGACCTGCTGCCCCAGCTCGACGGCATCCGCGCCGGCTGGCAGGAGGGTGGCCTCGACCTGTTCGCGGCGGCGGCCGCGGACCGCTGAGTCAGCCCGGGAGCCCGAGCACCGGCACCCGGGCCACACGACCCGGCTCGGGCCGTGGCTCGTAGTCGGGAGTGGGGGCGTACGGCGCCCACGCCAGCAGGCGGGTGAGGTGCCGGCGGACGCTCGGCAGCACGTCATGAACGGTGACGTCGCGGCCGAGCTCGGCCGCGAGCGAGGTGACGCCGGCGTCGTCGATGCCGCAGGGGACGAAGCGGTCGTACCACGAGAGGTCGACGTCGCAGTTCAGGGCGAAGCCGTGCATGGTGACACCCCGGCTGACCCGGATGCCGAGGGCGGCGACCTTGCGCTCGGGGCGCTGGTCGTCCGCACGGAGCCACACGCCACTGCGGCCGGGCACGCGCGCCGTCTCGAGGCCGAGGTCGGAGCAGACGGCGATCAGCGCCTCCTCCACACGGCGTACGTAGTCGACGACCTTGACGTGGTCGGGCAGGCGGACGATCGGGTAGCCGACCAGCTGGCCGGGTCCGTGGAACGTGATCATCCCGCCGCGATCGACGTCGATGACCGGCGCACCGCCGGGGTCGAGCGGGCGGTCGCCGCGCGCCGTCCGCTTCCCGGCGGTGAAGACCGGAGGGTGCTCCAGCAGCCAGACGGTGTCGGGCTCCGCGCCACCGACGACGCGCTCGTGGATCTCGCGCTGGGTGTCCCACGCGTCGAGGTAGTCGACCGCATCGGCGCCGAACCCGCCTTCGCGGAACACCAGCTTCGTCACGCTCACGACCCTAGCGCGAGCCGTCCGGGCCGAGAGCGCGGCCGACGAACGCCAGCTGGGCGGGCATCATCCGCGTCCAGTACGCCACGTCGTGCGCGCCGTCCGCGAACGTCGACGTGATCGGCCGCGTGAACCCGGCGACGTACGCCTTGTCGTCGGGGTAGAAGGGGTCCTCGGTGCCGCAGTCGACCCGGACGGCGATCCCGTCGAGGTCCGACTGGTGGCCGAAGACCGTGTACCGCTCGTACTCCGCCGCGTTCGCGAAACCGTCCGGCGACGCGTAGGCCGGGTCGCGCCAGAGCGCCGGGCTCAGCACCGACACGGCCCGGACCGCCTGCCGACCGACGATCGGACCCAGCCGCAGCGACCCGTACCCACCCATCGAGTAGCCGTGGAAGGCCATCCGGTCGGTGCGCAGCCCCTGGTCGGCGAGAAGCGGCAGGAACTCGCGGACCACCATGCCGCCGGCATCCTCGCCGTCCGGGCGCGGGTGCCAGTACGTCGTGCCGCCGTCGACGGTCGCGATCGCGAACGGCGGGACCCCGGCCGACACGGCTGCGGCGAGGAACCGGTCGATGCCGAGCTCGTCGATCCAGGAGCGATGTGTGCCGCCCAGGCCGTGGAGGGCGACCAGCACCGGCAACCGACGTGGCCGGGGACCGGGGTAGATCACCGACCACCCGGTCTGCGCCCCGAGCCGCAGCGGGGACGCGAAGGAGCCACTGACGACGCGACCGGGCGTCGCGTCGGGGATGTGACCGGCCGGACCGGTCTGCCCCAACGCCCGCCGCAGCCGGGCCCGGCCGGGGAGCCATCCCTCGTCGACGGCGAGCCCGGTGGCGGCGACGGCGCCGAGGGCACCGGCCGCACCGGCCAGGACACCGCGCCGGGAGACGTGCACGTCACCACGGTAGGAGGCTGTGGACAGTCGCTGCGAGGAGCGCGCCGGTCGGGTCACAGTGGTGGGATGCGGACTCGGACGCTGGTGTTGTTGGCGATCGTGGCGACGGTCGCGCCCGTCTGGCTG
This sequence comes from Nocardioides sp., assembly GCA_036265495.1. GTDB lineage: Bacteria > Actinomycetota > Actinomycetes > Propionibacteriales > Nocardioidaceae > Nocardioides. The sequence goes on from DATAOY010000015.1 coordinate 7,605, forward strand.
GGCGACGTGGCGCTGGGAGGCGGCGCGGCGCGCGCCCCGGCTGCGACTCCGGTCGCGACCGTTCCGGTCTCGTCCGACCTGGGCGGTCTCGCCGTGCTCCGTCGCTGGGACCGGTTGCGTGCTCGGGCCTGGGCCGCCGGCGACCCGGATGCCCTCGCCCGCCTCTACCTGCACGGGTCGGCGACCGGTGCCCGCGACACCCGCGACCTGCGCCGGTGGGTACGCCGCGGCCTGCGCGTGGTCGGCCTCCGCCAGCAGTTCGCGGCGGTCCGGGTCACCGCCCACGACCCGCGCCGGATCGTCGTCGTGGTCACCGAGCGCGCGGTCGACGGGATCGCGGTGGGCGCCCGGCGGCGTATCCAGGTCCCGGCCGGTGCGTGGGCGACCCACCGGATCTCGCTCCGGTCGACAGACGGTCGGTGGCGCGTCGTCGAGGCACGGACTCAGCCGGCCAGGTGACCCCAGCGGGTGGCGAGCCGATCCCAGGGCCCGCTGTCGGCGACCCGACCCTCGGCCAGCACGACCACCCGGTCGGCCTGGGTCAGCGCCGCCGCCTTGGAGGTCGCCCCGATCACGGTGGCGCCGCGTTCGCGCAGCGCCGTCCAGAGCTCGACCTCGGTCGTCGCGTCGAGTGCCGACGACACGTCGTCGGCGAGCAGCAGCTCGGCGTCACAGGCCAGGGCACGAGCCAGCGCGAGCCGCTGCACCTGGCCACCCGAGAGTCGTACGCCGCGGTGCCCGACCAGGGCGTCGGGGCCACCGGCGTCGCTGACGTCGCGCCCCATCCGGGCGGCCTCGAGGGCCGGCACGACCTCGCGATCGGGATGGTCGAGGGCGACGTTGCCGCGGAAGGTGCCGGACAGCACCCGCGGCACCTGCGCCACGTGGGCGACCCGGCCCGGTCGCAGATCGGCCTGGTGGTCCTCGAGGAGCGCGTCGTTCCAGCGGACCTCACCGGTGCTGGTGACCAGCCCGGCCAGCGCGCCCAGCAGGCTCGACTTGCCGGAGCCGACCTGACCGAGCAGCAGGACCAGCTCGCCGGAGGCGACCTCGAGGTCGACGTCGCTGACCCCGATCGTGCCGTCGTCGTGGATCGCCGAGAGCCCCTTGACCTCCAGGCGGGTGAGTGGGTCTTGGAGTGAGGGCGCCGGGTCCGGGGCGGTCCCGTGCACGAGGTCGACGCCGGCCGGCAGCTCCATCAGGTCTCCACCACCGGCGAGCCGGCTGGTCGCCCGCATCCAGGCGCGCGTGCCCGGCGCCTCGGTGATCACCGAGCCGGCGACCCGGCCGAACCAGTCGAACCCGTTCACCGCACCCGCGACCATGAGCGCCGTCGCGAGCCCCCAGCCGCCGCTCACCATGATCGCCCAGGCCGAGACGACGCCGACCTGCACCATCACGATCGGCACCCCGTCGAGCAGCGCCTGGACGCGGTGCTCGCGGACCGCGGCATCCACGCGTCCGCCGTCCACGTCGCGCAGATGGCGGTGGACGTCGGGCGTGGCCGCGGCCAGCTTCACGGTGCGTACCGAGTCGAGCGAGGAGACCAGCGCACGACCGAACCGGGCCCGGGCAGCGGACGACGCGGCCGCCGAGCGACCGGCCACCCGGCGCCCGAACGACGACGCGAGCGCGGAGGCCGCCATCACCCCGAGGAGGACGGCGCCGGCCAGCGCGGTGCCGGCCACGATGGCGGTGATCACGGAGATCGCCAGGCCGTTGAGGAAGTCGACCCAGCGGTCGGCGTAGCGCGCCATCCGGTCGGCGTCCATCGTCCGGGCCACGACCTCGCCCGGCGGCGTGCGCTCGAGGCGGTGGGCCTCGGTCTGCCCGTGGAGCACCCGAGTGCGCGCACGCATCATCACCGCGACCCACCACTGCGGGTAGAGCTTGATCGCCACCGAGAGCAGCACCGGGGTGAGGACCAGTGAGACCACCAGCACGCCGGTCAGGGCGACCGGGCGCTGGTGCTGCTGGAGGTCGGAGACGATGTGGCCCCACAGCCAGCCGGTGAGCGCACCGAATGCGCCGGTGAGCGCGCAGACCAGGAACAGCGCCATCCCGAACAGACCCCACTGGGGCTCGATGAAGAGCGCGTTCTTCGTGGCCCGGGCCAGGCCGGGGATCGGCCGCAGCGCGGGGGGCGGTGGGGGAGGACCGGTGCGCCGCTGGGTGCCGACCGCCCCGGTGTGCAGGTCCTCGTCGACCGTCCGCAGCGACGACTCGCTGGCCGACGCGGTGAGCAGGTCGCGGAACGGCCCCGCCAGTTGCGCGAGGTCGTCTCGCAGGCCCCGCTGGATCACCCGGCCGCTGTCGAGCACCGCGACCTGCTCGGCGCGCTCGGTCGTCGACAGCCGGTGGGCGACCAGGATCCCGGTACGACCGGAGAGCAGCCGGTCGGCCGCCCGCACGACGCGGGCCTCGGTGAGCGGGTCCATCCGCGCCGTCGCCTCGTCGAGCACCACGACCCGGACGTCGCGCACGAGCAGCCGGGCGAAGGCGACCAGCTGCTCCTCGCCGGCGCTCAGGCTGGTGCCACCCGGCCCGAGCGGCGTGTCGAGCCCCAGGGGCAGCCCCTCGACCCAGGCGGTCAGACCGAGCTCGGCGACCGCGGCGTCCACCGTGGCACGGGGGAGGTCGGCGAAGAGCGTGATGTTCTCGGCGAGCGTGCCGGCCAGGATCTCGGTGCGCTGGGTGACCACGCCCACGGCCGCCCGGAGCGCTTGGAGCTCGAGGTGACGCACGTCGACGCCGCCGAGGAGCAGCGACCCCGGCTCGGGCTCGACCGCGCGGGACAGCAGGGAGGCCAGGGTCGACTTGCCCGAGCCGGTGCGGCCGACCAGGGCGCACGTCGTACCGGCGGGGATGGTCAGGTCGACGCCGGACAGCGCGAAGGTGCCGTGTGCATAGGCGAAGTGGAGGTCGGCGAAGCGGACCGAGAGCGGGCCGTCGGGAAGCGACCGACCACCTTCCGGCTCGGCGTCCGAGGCCATCAGCCCGCGGAGCCGGATCACCGCACCGAACCCGGCCTGCAGGTCGGGCAGGTGGCGCGCCAGCTGGTCGACCTGTCCGACGAACATCGTGGTGACCAGGAACAGCGTGACCAGCGACGCCGTGGAGAGGTGGCCGTCGATGACCAGGGTCACGCCGACCAGAGCCGTGGCCGCGAGCACGCCGTGGAGCAGCATGCCGGTACGGCGACCGACCCGGGCCTCGAGGCTCACCACGTCGGCGAACCGCGCGTGCACCTCGCCCGCGAGCTGGGTGCACCGGCGCAGGACGTAGGGCTGACCCAGGCTGGTGCGCAGGTCGTCGCGCGCAGCCACGCCCTCCTCCAGCGCGGCGGCGTGATCGGTCCACGCCATCTCCTCGACCACCTTGCGCTCGGAGAGGCGCGGCAGGATCTGACGCACGACGAGCAGCGCGCTGATGCCCGACAGCGGAAAGAGGATGAACGCCGGCCACCACGTGAAACCCGCCACCAGCCACAACGGTCCGGCGGCCATGAACGTGCGGACCGCCATCCAGACGTTCTGCCGGAGCAGGGTGCCGACCTCGTGGGTGTCGTCGTCGACCCGGTCGAGCACCTCGCCGACGGCCTGCTCGGTCAGCTCCGACAGCGGCTGGGCCATGGCGGCGTCGAGCAGGTCGGCGCGCAGCCGACCCTCGGCCCGGTCGACCAGCCCCGCCCACAGCGTGCGGCCGCAGGTGTCGAGCAGGGCGGCGCCCACGACGCAGAGCGCCAGCAGTCGCACCAGACCCACGCTCGGGTGCTCCGCCAGCCGCCCCGCGACGACCGACCCCGACGACGTCCCGATCGCACCGAACAGTGAGCATGCGAGCGCGGCCCCGGCGAACGGCGTACGCATGCGCCGCCAGTCCACGGGCACGCGACCGTCCGGCACCGCCGGCGCGGTGGTCGGAGGTGCCTGTGTCGGGACGAGCTCGGTGGTGGTCACGGTGCTACGACGGTACGGCGCAGCACCGACGGAGTTCCTCTGGTTTTCAGCGCAGGCCGGACAGTCCGGCGGCGACCACCGCTGCCGCATCCCGGTCGCGGAACTCGAACCCCGCGTCCAGCAGCACCTGAGGGATGAGGTTGACCGAGCCGAGCAGCTCCGGCGCCAGCGGGCCGGCGGTGATGCGGATCGCCGGTGAGGGCACCGGGACGAACGCCGGGCGGCCGACCGCATGGGCGAGAGCCCGGGTGAAGTCGGCGTTCGTCGGCGTCTCCGGGCAGCAGATGTTGACCGGGCCGCTCGCGGTGTCGTGCTCGGCCAGGAAGACGACGGCGGCCAGCCAGTCGCGCAGCGACACCATCGGGAAGTACTGCTGTCCACTCCCGAGCCTGCCGCCGAGGCCGAGCCGGTACAGCCTGCGCAGGATCCGCAGCGGCTCGGACTCACGGTCCATCACCGGCGACGTGCGGAGCACGCACACGCGCGCACCCGCCGCGATCGCCGGCTGGGCCGCCGCCTCCCAGACGCGGGTCACGTCGGCCATCAGGGTGTGTCCACGGCTGTCCCCGGCCTCGGTCACCGGCGCGTCGCCGTGATCGCCGTACACCGCGACCGCGTTGCCTGCCAGGAACGCCGGCTTCTTCGTCGACCCCGCGATCGCCTCGGCGAGCGTGCGGGTGCTGGTGACCCGCGACTCGCGCAGGTTGCGGGCCCAGCGCTTCGAGTGGGGGTTGCCGATCGTCGGGCTGCCGGCCGCGTTGACGACGACATCGGCGTCCTCGATCACCTGGCCGTCGACCCTCCCGGCGGCGGGGTCCCACTGTGACTCCGAGTCGGTGGTCGGCTCACGACGCGTCAGCGACGTCGTGGTGTGACCGCGCGCCCGCAGTGCTTCGGTGAGGTGTCGCCCGAGGAACCCCGAGCCGCCACCGACGACGACGTGCACCCCGCCCTCCTCCCTTCGCCGACGTTCGCCTTTCGCGAGCTCCGGCGAATCGCTCAGACCTCGAACTGCCCGCCCTCGAGCCGGGCCTTCATCTCCGTCAGGAAGCGGGCCGCGTCGGCGCCGTCGACGAGCCGGTGGTCGTAGGTCAGGGCCAGGTAGACCATCTGCCGGACCGCGATCGTCTCGCCGAGGTTCGGGTCGTCGATCACCACCGGTCGCTTGACGACGGCACCGGTGCCGAGGATCGCGACCTGCGGCTGGTTGATGATCGGGGTGTCGAACAGTGCGCCACGGCTGCCGGTGTTGGTCAGCGTGAACGTGCCGCCGGACAGCTCGTCGGGCGTGATCTTGTTGGTCCGGGTGCGCTCGGCGACGTCCGCGATCTTCCGGGCGAGTCCGGCGATCGACAGGTCACCGGCCTCCTTGATCACCGGCGTCAGCAGGCCGCGCTCGGTGTCCACGGCGATCGCGAGGTTCTCGCGGTCGAAGTAGGTGACCTCGCCCTTCTCGGTGTCGATCGCGGCGTTCAGGCTCGGGTGCGCCTTGAGCGCGTCGATCGCAGCCTTGGCGAAGAACGGCATGAACGACAGCTTCACGCCCTCACGCGACGCGAAGTCGGCCTTGACCGAGTCGCGCAGCCGCGAGATCGCGGTGACGTCGACCTCCACCACCGTGGTCAGCTGGGCGCTGACGTGCAGCGACTCCACCATCCGTTGCGCGATCACCTTGCGCAGCCGGGTCATCGGCTCGGTCTTGCCACGCAGCGGCGACGGGACCGGCGCGCCAGGCGCGGCCGCGGCCGGTGCGGACGGGGTGGGGGCGGGCTGCGCCGCCGCTGCGGCCGCCGCGGCCGGCTGGGTCGGCGAGGTGTCCGTGCCCTGCCGCTGAGCCGCATCCAGCACGTCCTGCTTGCGGATGCGACCACCCACGCCGGTACCGGCGATGCTCGCCAGGTCGACACCGTGCTGGGCGGCCATCTTGCGCACCAGGGGCGTGACGTACGCCGAGGAGTCGCGGCCACCCGACGGCGCGACCTCCGCGGCCGGCTGCTCGGCCGGGGCCTCTTCGGCGGCGGGCTGCTCGGGCTGCTCGGGTGCCGGCTCCTCGGCCGTCTTCTCCGACGGCTGCTCGGCGGGCTGTTCGGCGGGCTGCTCGGGTGTGGACTCCTCCGGTGCGGATGCCGCGTCCTGCTCCGCCGCGGCCGGCGCCTCGCCCGACCCGATCACGGCCAGCTCGGCCCCGACGTCCACGGTCTCGTCCTCGTCGACCTTGATCTCCAGCAGGGTGCCCGACGCCGGGGACGGGATCTCGGTGTCGACCTTGTCCGTCGAGACCTCGAGCAGCGACTCGTCGGCCGCAACCTCGTCGCCCACCTGCTTCAGCCAGCGAGTGACGGTGCCCTCGGTCACGGACTCGCCGAGCTCAGGCAGGCGGACCACGGTCCGTCCACCTCCGCTCGACTCGGCGGCACCGGATGTCGCCGCCGCGACCTCCTCACGCGGCGCCTCGGCGTGCTGCTGCTCCTGGGCCGGCTCCTCCTGCGCCCGCTCCTCCTGGGCCCGCTCCGGCTCGGAGTGGGTGTCGGCCCGCTCCGCCTCCGCGTGTGCCTCCTCCCGCTCGACCGCCTCCTCGTCGAGCGGGGTCTCCGCGGCCTCCTCCCGAGACTGCTCCTGCGCGGGCTCCGGCTCCGGTGTCGACTCCGGCTCCGGCTCGGCCTGCCCGGCCCCCCCATCAGCGCCGGCCCCCGCGCCGCCGGACGACTCGTCGGCCGCCCCGATCACGCCCAGGACCGCGCCGACCTCGACCGTGTCGTCCTCGTTCGCCTTGATCTCCAGCAGCGTGCCGGACACCGGCGACGGGATCTCCGTGTCGACCTTGTCCGTCGAGACCTCCAGCAGCGGCTCGTCGACCGCCACCTCGTCGCCGATCTGCTTCAGCCAGCGGGTGACCGTGCCTTCGGTGACGGATTCGCCGAGCTCGGGGAGGTTGACTTCGGTGGCCATGTGAGGGGGGTCTTCCTGTCTCGTGGTCCGGTCGTGTGGGTTCAGGCTGCGCTCATGAATGGGCGTGCAACGGCTTCCCGGCGAGCGCCAGGTGGGCCTCGCCGAGTGCCTCGTTCTGGGTGGGGTGCGCGTGCACCAGGGGCGCGACGTCCTCCGCGTACGCCTCCCAGTTGTAGATCAGCTGGGCCTCGCCGATGAGCTCGCCGACGCGGTCGCCGATCATGTGGACGCCGACGACCGGCCCGTCCGTACGGCGTACCAGCTTCACGAACCCCTGGGTCATCAGGATCTGGCTCTTGCCGTTGCCCCCGAGGTCGTAGGTCACGGTCTCCACGCCGTCGTCCCCGTACGCCGCGCGTGCGGCCGCCTCGTCGAGCCCGACCGAGGCGACCTCGGGGTGGCTGTAGGTCACCCGCGGGATGCCCGCCTCGTCGATCGGCGCCGGGTCGAGCCCGGCGATGTCCTCGGCCACGAAGATGCCCTGCTGGAAGCCGCGGTGGGCCAGCTGCAGCCCCGGAACGATGTCGCCCACGGCGTACACGCCCTCGAGGTTGGTGCGGCACCGCTCGTCGGCGAGCACGAAGCCACGGTCCATCGCCACACCCTGCTCGTCGTACCCCAGCCCGTCGGTGGCCGGGCCACGGCCGACGGCCACGAGCAGCAGCTCTGCCTCGATGACCTCGCCTCCCTCGACGGTGACGGCCACGCCGTCGTCGGTCACCTTGACGCTCTGGAACGGGGTCGAGGTGCGGAGCTGGATCTTGCGCTTGCGGAAGGCCCGCTCGAGCGCCTTCGACGAGGCCTCGTCCTCGGCCGCCACCAGCCGCGGAAGCGCCTCGACGATCATCACCTCGGCGCCGAAGCTCGCCCAGGCACTGGCGAACTCGCAACCGATCACCCCGCCCCCGAGCACGACGACGGACGCCGGAACCCGATCCAGCCGCAGGGCCTGCTCAGAGGTGAGGACCCGATCACCGTCGATGTCGAGACCGGGCAGGGTGCGGCTGTAGGAGCCGGAGGCCAGCACCAGGTGCCTCCCGGAGTAGGAGGCGTCGCCGACGGTGACCTCCCGCGGCCCCGTCATCCGTCCCTCGCCCTCGATCACGGTGATGCCGCGGCCCTTGATCAGACCGGTCAGGCCCTTGAAGAGCCGGGAGACGACCTTGTCCTTGTAGGCGTTGACCCCAGCCATGTCGATGCCGTCGAGCGTCGCGCTCACGCCGAACCTGGACGACTCGCGCGTCTGGTCGGCGAGCTCCGCCGCGTGGAGCAGCGCCTTGGTCGGGATGCAGCCGACGTGGAGACAGGTGCCGCCGAGGTCGCCCTTCTCCACCAGTCCCACCGAGAGGCCGAGCTGAGCGGCGCGGAGAGCGCAGGCGTATCCACCGGATCCCGCTCCGAGAATGAGCACGTCGAACTCGCCGTCGGTCACCCGGTCATCCTTGCACTCTTTGCCACGCCGGCTGCAAGGAGGGCGAGAGGCGAGCGCGGCTGTGCGGCCTCATGCATCATGGCCATCATGAGACTCTTCGGACGCGGTCGTGGAGCGAGGTTCCGTCGTCCCAGCGGCGACACCGCGCGCACCGGCTCGACGCGGGTGCGGGCGTCGTCCACGGACGACGAGCAGCACCTCGAGGACTTCGTCTCGACCCGCGAGGGTGTCGAGGGTTTCGTCGAGCCGCGGACGGCGGTCAGCGACGTCACCCTGCTCCTCGTGGCCTGGGACGGCGAGTTCACCCGCCGGCGGGTGCCATCGGCGGACTGGGCCTACAAGTTCTGCCAACGCCGAGGCATCGCGGCCTACGAGGCCGGGGTGGTCGGCATCCCCCAGCGGATGCGGGAGTACATCAGGCGGCAGAAGGAGCGCGGTCACTGAGCGCACGCGCATAGTCGACGAGCGTCGTCAGGGTGAAGCCGGTCCCGCCCGGCGGCCAGTGACCGGAGGCGGGGCCGCCGTTGAAGCCCGGGCCGGCGATGTCGAGGTGGCCCCACGGGCGGTCGCCGGTGAACTCGCGGAGGAACGCCGCGGCGAACAGCCCGCCACCCCATCGGGTCCAGTCGTGCTGGAGCAGGTCGGCCAGCCTGCTGCCGTGGACGCGGTCCACGACGTCCTGTGGCACGGGCATCGGCCAGTGCTTCTCGCCGGCCTGGTGCCCGGCCTCGATCAGCGCCGCCACCACGTCGTCGCTGCCGAACACCGCACCCACGCGGTTGCCGAGCGCCAGCGACATGTGCCCGGTCAGGGTCGCCACGTCGACGATCACGTCGGGGTCCTGCTCGACGGCCCGGCCGATGCCGTCGGCGAGGACCAGTCGACCCTCGGCGTCGGTGTTGAGCACCTCGACGGTCTTGCCGCCGTACATCGTGATCACGTCGCCGGGCCGCATCGCGGAGCCGGACACCATGTTCTCGGCCAGGCAGGCGTACGCCGTGACCCGCACCGGCAGCCCGAGCCTGGCGATGGCCAGCGTGGCCTGGACGATCGTGGCGGCACCGGCCATGTCGCACTTCATGTTCTCCATGCCGGTCGCGCTCTTGATGCTCAGACCCCCGGAGTCGAAGGTGATGCCCTTGCCGACCAGGGCGAGGTGGGTCACCGGGTCGGAGGGGGAGTAGCGCAGCTCCACCAGTCGCGGCGGCGCGCTGGAGCCGCTGCCCACGCCCAGCAGTCCGCCGCAGCCGAGCTCGGTCAGGGCCGCCTCGTCCAGGACCTTGGCCCTCACCTTGGTGCCCTTCACCGCCCGGGTGATCTCCGCGGCGAACAGCGGTGGCGTGAGGTCGCCCGGAGGCATGTTGACCCAGTCGCGGGCGCCGTTCACGGCGGCCGCCACCACCTGCGCGTCGTCGAACGCGCTGATCGCCTCCTGTCGGCGGGCGACCGGGCTGAGCACGGCGACCGTGCCGGCCCGCTGGTCGGGCTCCTTGGACTGGTACCGGGAGAACACGTAGCCGCCGAGGAGGTAGCCCTCGAGCACGTTGCGCACCAGTCCGGCGTCGTCCGCCGGGAGTGCCAGGGCGACCGAGGCGGCGTTGGCGGTCGACCGGGCGGCGACGCCTGCGGCGCGGCGTACGGCGAGGACCTCGGCGGGGCGCTCCTCCGGCCTCTCGCCCATGCCGACCAGGACGAGCAGCGGGCTGGACAGCCTCCCGCCGGTCGGCACGCGGCCGACCTCTCCCGGCTTGCCGGTGAAGCCGAGCGTGCTGAGCAGCGGTCGGAGGGACCGCCCGAACGCGCCGGTGACGTCCTCCGCGCCGGCTGCGAGGGTGACGCCCTGGGCGCCCTTCCAGGCCCCGACGACCACGGCGTCGGCCCGAGTCTTCGCCGGGCTCGCGCCCCGCAGGTGGTAGCTGGTCACCGGGTCACCCTAGCCATGGCCGAACGCGTGGTCCGGGGTCCAGGCGAGGGGCTCCGAGCCGGTGTAGGTTCGCGGACATGGCCGAGGACACCGCCCGCGGCACCGCGCTCCTGCAGTCTCCCCTGCACGACCGGCACGTCGCGCTCGGAGCCAAGTTCGCGGAGTTCGGCGGCTGGTCGATGCCGTTGGAGTACCCGTCCGGCGTGGTCAAGGAGCACACCGCGGTCCGCGAGTCGGTCGGCGTCTTCGACGTCAGCCACCTCGGCAAGCTGATGGTCACCGGTCCGGGCGCGGCGGCGTACGTCAACGCGACGCTGAGCAACGACCTCGGGAAGATCCGGCACGGCAAGGCGCAGTACACCTTGTGCTGCGACGCCGAGACCGGGGGCATCGTCGACGACCTGATCGCCTACTTCCACGACGACGAGCACGTGCTGCTGGTCCCGAACGCCGCCAACTCGGCCGAGGTCGCGCGCCGGCTCACGACGCAGGCGCCCGGGGGCGTGCGGGTGCTCGACCACCATCGGCAGTACGCCGTGCTCGCGGTGCAGGGCAGGAGGTCCGACGAGGTGCTCGACGCGATCGGCTTCCCCTCCGGCCACGAGTACATGTCCTTCGCCGAGGCGGAGTTCGAGGACACCGGGGTCGTGGTCTGTCGGACCGGCTACACCGGGGAGCGCGGCTACGAGCTGATCGCCCTCAACGAGGTGGCCGGGGTGCTGTGGGACCGACTGCTCGCGGCGGGTGAGCCGCTCGGGATGCTCCCGTGCGGCCTCGGCGCCCGCGACACCCTGCGTACCGAGATGGGCTATCCGCTGCACGGGCAGGACATCACCATCGAGGTCACGCCCAACCAGGCGGGCCTGGGCTGGGCCGTCGGCTGGAAGAAGGACGCGTTCTGGGGTCGCGACGCACTGGTGAAGGAGAAGGAGGCCGGGCCGCAGCGGAGGCTCCGCGGGCTCGTGGCTCTGGAGCGCGGCATCCCGCGCCCCGGCATGCTCGTCACCCTCGTGCCGGATGTTCCGCTGTGCGAGGTCACGTCCGGCACGTTCTCGCCGACGTTGAGGAAGGGGATCGGGATGGCCCTCGTGCCGACCTTCGTCGACCCCGAGGCCGAGCTCGGCGTGCAGGTCCGCACGCGTCGCGAGATCTTCGCCTCGGCCACACTCCCGTTCGTCGACACCTCGGTGCGTGAGGCGTGAACCTTCCCGAGCAGCCGGCGACGTTCCGCCAGCCCTCGCCGGCCGAGCGACCGTGGTGGTGGAAGCTGCTCGACCGCTCCGGGAACGAGGCGCGGGTGCCGGAGGAGTACGCCCACCAACGCTTCGCGTCGCAGGCCGACGCCGAGTCGTGGGTCGGTGAGGTGTGGGCGGAGCTGTCGGCCGCCGGGGTCGACGCGGTGACGTTGTTCGAGCACGAACGCGAGGTCTACGGCCCGATGTCCCTCTCGGCGTGACCCCCGCTCAACCGCCGACCGGCGTGAGCTCTCCGACGGGGACCTCGGCCTCGAGCCGGTTGCCGAGCGGCGCCAGTGGGCAGGCCCAGTCAGGGTCGTAGGCGCAGGACGGGTTGTACGCGAAGTTGAGGTCAATCACCCAGGCGTCTCCCTCGCGGCCCAGGTCGGCGCCCTTGACCGTGTCGAGCAGGTACCGACCCGCGCCGTACGTCGTCCGTCCCGCCGTCGCATCGCGCAGCGGCACGAAGATGCCGTTTCCGTACGAGCCCAGCCACCACACGTCGAGCCCACCGAGCTCCGGGATCTCGAAGCGGCCGGCCCGCCGGAACGGCACGGCCCCGTCGGACCCCGTCGTCGGCTCCCACTCCTCGGGCTCGGCCGCCTTCATCTCCAGCACGAACCGGTACGCCGGGTCGTAGCCGGCGTGGCGCAGCTCCTGCCCGGGCCGGCGGGCCGTGGCCGGGTGGTCGTGGAAGAGCGCCGTGCGCCGCTCGACCCAACGGGCATGCGCGGTCGCCGGGTCCGGGTCGGCCCGGATGTCGTCGTACAACGCGTGCACCTCGCGCCGCCAGGACGCGACGTGCTGGGACCACGTGAGGAGCTCGACCATGCGGTCAGCATCTCAGGCAGGGACCGCACCGCCTTTCGGGCGATGTGAATGTCATGTAACTCGCTATACTTAGATCATGCGTCGGCCGCCGGACTTCTTCCTGATCGGGGCACCCAAGGCGGGGACCAGCGCGCTCCATGCCGCGCTCACCCAGCACCCGGGGCTCTTCCTGCCGCGGGTCAAGGAGCCGAAGTACTACCTCTGCGGCGACAGCCCCCCGCCGGCGTACAAGGGCCCCGGCGACGCTCACTCCAACCGGGAGTGGATCTGGCAACGACAGCGCTACCTCGACCTGTTCGACGCGGCGCCGCCCGGAACGGTGCGGGGCGAGAGCACGCCGTTCTACCTCTACCACCGCGACGCCCGCCGTCGGATCGCGGTGGACCGGCCCGACGCGAAGCTGATCGCGGTGCTCCGGGATCCCGTCGACCGCGCCTACAGCAACTGGATGCACCTGCGCATGGACGGGCTCGAGCCGCACGACGACATCGTCGAGGCGGTACGCCGCGAGCCCAGGCGCGTCGACGCCGGGTGGGCCCCGTTCTGGCACTACCAGCGGCTCGGGATGTACGGCCGCCAGGTCGCCGACCTCCTCGACCACTTCCCGCGCGAGCAGCTCCTTCTGCTTCGCTACAGGCAGCTCGTCGACGAGCCCGACCGGGCCCTGGACCGCGTGTGCGCGTTCGTCGGCGTGCCGCCGCTGTCGGCGCCCGAGGTCCCGCGCGACAACTCCCGCAGGTTCGTCCAGGAGAGTCCGCGCACGCGCGCGATCGGCGCTCTGATCCGCACCGGGGCGACCGTCGGCCAGTTCTTCCCACCGCAGGTGTGGCGCCGGGTCAGCCGCCCGCTGGTCGACCAGCTCCAGCGGGGTGGAGACGGGGCGCGGCCGAGGCTGACGCCCGAGCAGCGGGCCACGCTCCTCCAGCCGCATCTCCCGGACATCGAGCTCCTCGAGCGGCTGACCGGCGAGTCCTTCGCGGAGTGGAAGGGCTACCGCGACGGGGGCAGCTTCGAGAGCCGTCGCGCGGCTGCCGCCGAGGCCTGAGGGCTCACAGCGGGACAGTCACCAGGTCGTGCGCCCCGTCCGCCCGGGCGGCCTCGACGTAGAGCCGCGTCGAGCCGTCGGGCATCCGGACGCTGCTGGCGTAGCGGTAGGCACCGTCCGACAGCGGTGAGCGGGTCGGCTCGAGGTCGTCGGCCATGAGCACGTCGGCGGGACCGGACCCGGACGACGACCGGGCGGTCCCGGTGGTCTCGAACCAGTTGTCCTCCGCCCGCGGCCGACCGTCGTACAGCACGACGAGCGGGTCGAGACTGAGGACGTCGGTGACGCGCGCGCCGCGAGCGTCCCACCGGCCGGGACGCGGGGCGAGGACGGTGCCGTGCCGGCGCCAGCTCAGACCGTCGTCGCTGCTGTGGTACGCCGTCGACATCCGGTCCTCGTGCCCGGGCTCGGTCAGGGGGTGCTCGCACACCCAGGCGTGCCAGCGCCTGTTCGCATCGGTCCGGATCACGGGGTCCTTGACCGCGACCTCCGCGGACCCCGGCCAGACGACGGTCCGGAACCCACCGGCGAGGTCCTCCGGGCGGGCCGCCTCGACGCACTCGACCCACCAGTGCTTGCTCCCGGGTGTGGCGCAGGACAGGTACAACCGCCAGCGTCCCTCGGGTGTGCGCAGGATGACCGGGCGCTCGAAGGACTCGGCCCCGAACGAGTCTCGGTGCACCTCGGTCACGGTCTCGAACCGGATCCCGTCGTGGGAGCGCGCCACGATCGCGGAGACGCCACGGCCGACGGCGATCGGCCGGCGGACCCGGTAGGTCAGCCAGACGGTGCCGTCCACGGCGACCGCGCTGGCGCCACCGGCCCAGTTGCCCGGTCCGGGTTCCGGGGCGGGCACGACCACGGCGGCGCTGTCGAGGTCGGGCAGGGAGAGCGTGGCCGGGTCCATGCCCCAAAGTCTACCGAACGACTCGTCTTTGTGGCGCGACGCCCCTGTCCGCCCCAGGCGGCTCAGGTGAGGGACGGTGTGACGGCATTCTCGACGTCGTCGCCCGGCGCCCCACCCACGGTGATGCCCTCGCGCTCGAGGAACCGCTCGGCCATCCGGACCGAGGGGTGCATGCCGACCACGGCCGCGATCGAGATGCCGGCGATCACCAGCCACCCGGCGCCGGGCAGCCCGGCGGGGTGCCACGACATCGCCAGGAGGGTGTAGACGGCGGGCGCCCAGCGGCCACCGAGCGTGCTGAACACCTCGGCCACCCCGCCGTACTCGCCGCGCCGGGCGGGGTCCATGAGCTTGGCCTGGAACGCCCAGCTGGCGCCCGAGACGTAGAGCTCGGCGCCGGTCACCGCGACATGTCCCAGCCAGACCAGGAAGATCGTCACGAAGCCGGCCGTGCTGTGGGTGGCCATCGTGATCAGGCAGGAGAGGACGAAGAAGCCGCCCGAGATGCGCACCGACCTCAGCGCGTCCGAGATGGTCGCGACGCCGCGCGAGGTGTAGGCCGGCAGGAAGATGCACAACACCGTGTTGGTGCCGAACAACCAGGCGAGCAGCCAGTGCGGGGCGTCGGTGGCCTGCACCAGCCACAGGGGGATCACGACGTTGAGCAGGACCTGGTTGGTCCACAGCGTGCCGTTGCACAGGCTGGCCAGCATCCACCCGACGTTGTGCAACGGGCCTCGCCCGCGTGGCTGTGCCTTCGGCTCGGAGCTCCTCGACGAGGCCCGCACGTCGTCGTGTGGCGCGCGCGGGAGTCGGGTGATGAAGACGGCGTTGAGCAGCCCGATCGCGAGCGTGAAGAGCGGCATCCACCGCATCACGGTCAGGTTGTCGAAGGCGAGTGCGATCCCGCCGACGATCGCGCCCAGGGTGAAGCCGACGTTGAGCGCGGAGTACATGTAGGCCTGCGTCGCAACCCGCTCGTCCTCGGGCATCACGTCGAGGATGTAGGCGTTGCGGCCCGCTCCGCCGGCGTTCTCGATGATCTCGAAGCACACGACCATGGCGAGGTAGCCGGTGAAGCTGTCGATGAACGGCCAGGCGGCGAACATCAGCGCCGCGACCATCGCTCCGATCGACCACATGCGCTTCGGGCCGATCCGGTCCGTCAGCTTTCCGGCCGGGTAGGCCACCAGGAAGGACACGACACCGGCCACCGTCAGGCCGAGTCCGACCTGGGCCGCCCGCAGGCCGACGACCTGGGTGAAGAACACCGCGGAGCCGGTGAGGAACGTGCCCTCGGCCGTCGCGAACAGCAGCGACTGCGTCGCGAGCCGGCGGGACAGCGGTGTCGGCGGGATCAGTCGGCGAAGCGAGGGTCCGAGACGAGGCACGCTCCTATCCGACCAGGAACCACCCCCCTTCCTCATCCGATTTCTTCCTCGTCCCGTCCATCCGCTTCCTTCGGGACCGGCTGAGGCTCACCCTCTAGCGTGGCGACATGCGCCCCTTCTCCCAGGTCGACGTCTTCTCCACCGAGCCGCTCAAGGGCAACCCCGTGGCGGTGGTCCACGACGCCGACGGGATCGGCGAGGAGGAGATGCGGCGGTTCGCCCACTGGACGAACCTGTCGGAGACCACGTTCCTGCTCACGCCCACCGATCCCGCGGCCGACTACCGGCTGCGGATCTTCACGCCGAGCGAGGAGCTGCCGTTCGCGGGTCATCCGACCATCGGCAGTGCCCACGCCTGGCTGGAGGCCGGGGGAGTGCCGAGGTCGGACGACGAGCTGCTGCAGGAGTGCGGCGCCGGGCTCCTGCGGATCCGGCGCGGTGAGCGGCTCGCGTTCGCCGCCCCGCCGCTCCTGCGCGACGGCCCCGTGGCCGACGACGAACGCGCCCGGATCCTCACCGCGTTGGCGCTCGAGGACGACGACCTGGTGGACCTGTCGTGGGGTGACAACGGTCCGGGCTGGGTGGTGGCGATGCTGCGCGACGCGGAGGCGGTGCTCGCGGTACGCCCCGACTGGTCGGCGTTCGGTGACCTCGACATCGGCGTGGTGGGCGCCTACCCGCCAGGCTCGGAGTGCGCCGTCGAGGTCCGGGCCTTCTGTCCGAGCATCGGCGTCGTGGAGGACCCCGTGACCGGCAGCCTCAACGCCAGCATCGGCCAGTGGCTCGCCGGCGACCGCCTGCCCACGTCGTACGTCGCCTCGCAGGGCACCGTGCTGGGCCGGGCCGGCCGGGTCCACGTCGAGAAGGAGGGCGACACGGTCTGGGTCGGTGGCGACGCGGCAACGACGATCAAGGGGGCTGTCGGCGTCGGCGCCTAGCGTCGGAGCATGCTCGAGACCCCCGACGACCTGGCCCGACTGCAGTCCCTCCTCGACGGCTCGCACGCGCGATCGACCGAGCACCTGCGCGGCATCATCAAAGACGACCGGACCCTCTCCGCCACCCAGATCGCCGGCCTGCTGACCGGGATGAAGGTGATCACGGCCGCGACCGTGACTGCACACGGCGAGCCGCGCATCAGCGCGATGGACGGCCACTTCCTGCACGGCACGTGGACGTTCTCGACCAGCCGCACGTCGGCGAAGGCTCGCCACCTGGCCCGACGTCCCGCGGTCTCGGTCGCGCACGTCGACGGCGAGGCGCTCGCGGTGTTCAGCCACGGCCGGGTCGTGGAGCTGAGCGGCGACGAGCTGGCCGCCGTCGACGAGCACTGGACGGCGCACTACG
The DNA here is from genome assembly GCA_036265495.1 of Nocardioides sp. Taxonomy (GTDB): domain Bacteria; phylum Actinomycetota; class Actinomycetes; order Propionibacteriales; family Nocardioidaceae; genus Nocardioides. The sequence goes on from DATAOY010000015.1 coordinate 24,625, forward strand.
GCTCGTCGCCGCTGTCGTGGGGCGACGTGGTGATGTGGCGGCTCGAGCCGAGCTGGATGGTGGGCTACGCGTTCCAGCGCGACCAGCTGCTCGCCGACCGTGGTCTCAGCTCCTGACGCGGAACAACCGTCGCCGGCGCGGAGTTGCGCCCTCACGTGAGCCTGCTCTTCTCGCCGCTGACCCTGCGCGGTACGACGTTCCGCAACCGGGCGTGGGTGTCGCCGATGTGCCAGTACTCCTCCCTGGACGGACACCCCACCGACTGGCACCTGGTCCACCTCGGTGCTCTCGCGCAGGGTGGGGCCGGGCTGGTGATGACCGAGGCGACCGCGGTGGCGCCGGAGGGCCGCATCTCGCCGCAGGACGCCGGGATCTGGAACGACGAGCAGGCGGCGGACTACGAGCGGATCGTCGACTTCATCCGCGGCCAGGGCGCCGTACCCGGCATCCAGCTCGCCCACGCCGGCCGGAAGGCCTCGACCCGGGCACCCTGGCTCGGACGCGGCTACGTCCCGGTCGCGGAGGGCGGCTGGGAGACGGTCGGCCCCTCCCCGGTCGGGTACGCCGACTGGCCGGCGCCGCGGGAGCTGCCCGCCGACGAGCTTCTCGCCATGCCCGGTCGCTGGGCCGTCGCCGCACGCCGCGCGCTCGAGGCGGGGTTCGAGGTCGCCGAGATCCACGCGGCCCACGGCTACCTGCTCCACCAGTTCCTCTCACCCCTGTCCAACCGGCGTACCGACGCCTGGGGAGGCGACCTGGCCGGTCGCAGCAGGCTGCTGCTGGACGTGGCGGACGCCGTGCGTGACGTGTGGCCCGAGGAGCGACCCCTTTTCGTCCGGGTCAGCGCGACGGACTGGGTGGAGGGCGGACTCGACGTGGACGAGGTCGGGTCCGTCGCCGCTCGGCTCGCGCAGCGTGGGATCGACCTGGTCGACGTCTCGAGCGGCGGCAACTCGCCCCAGCAGGAGGTCCCCAGCGGGCCGGGCTACCAGGTCCCCCTCGCGACCAGGATCAAGAGCGCGTCCGGCCTCCCGGTCGGCACGGTCGGACTCATCACCGAGCCGCGCCAGGCGGAGAAGATCCTCCAGGACGGCGAGGCCGATGCCGTGTTCCTGGCTCGCGAGCTGCTCCGCAACCCGCACTGGCCGCAGTACGCCGCCGCCGAGCTCGGGGCCGAGGTCCGCTGGCCGGACCAGTACCTGCGCGCGCGTCCCTGACGACGTCCGCGCAGGCTCCTAGAGTGAGGTCATGCAGGTCTACCTCGATCTCCTCCAGCGCATCCTCGACGACGGGGTCGAGAAGTCCGACCGCACCGGCACCGGCACCTACAGCGTGTTCGGGCACCAGATGCGCTTCGAGCTGACGGAGGGGTTCCCCCTGGTCACCACGAAGAAGATCCACACCCGCTCGGTCTTCGCCGAGCTGCTGTGGTTCCTCCGCGGAGACACCAACGTGAAGTGGCTGCAGGACCGCGGCGTGACGATCTGGGACGAGTGGGCCGACAGCGACGGTGACCTCGGCCCGATCTACGGCTACCAGTGGCGCTCGTGGCCCGCCCCCGACGGCCGTCACGTCGACCAGATCGCGCAGGTGATCGAGCAGATCCGGACCGACCCCGACAGCCGCCGCCACATCGTGTCCGCGTGGAACGTCGCCGACATCCCCGACATGGCGCTCGCGCCGTGCCACACGATGTTCCAGTTCTACGTCGCGGACGGCCGCCTCAGCTGCCAGCTGTACCAGCGCTCCGCCGATGTCTTCCTCGGCGTCCCGTTCAACATCGCGTCGTACGCCCTGCTCACCCACATGGTGGCCCAGGTGACCGGCCTCGAGGTCGGCGACTTCGTGCACACGCTCGGCGACGCCCACCTCTACACCAACCACCTCGAGCAGGCCCGCCTCCAGCTGACCCGCGAGCCACGCGCCCTGCCGACCCTGTCGCTCGACCCGGCCGTGACCGAGATCGACGCGTTCGACCTGGAGCACATCGTGGTCGAGGGATACGACCCCCACCCGGGCATCAAGGCCCCCATTGCTGTCTGAGCGACGCCGCCTCACCCTGGTCGCGGCGTACGCCGCCAACCGCGTGATCGGCGCCGACGGTCGCATCCCGTGGCACCTGTCCGACGACTTCGCCCACTTCAAGGCGACGACCATGGGGGGCGTGCTGGTGATGGGTCGCGCCACGTACGACTCCATCGGCCGCGCGCTCCCGGGCCGGACCACGATCGTGGTGACCCGCGATCCCGACTGGTCCGCCGCAGGCGTGCTCGTCGCACACTCCGTGGACGACGCCCTCGCTCTGGCCGCCCGGCAGCCGGGGGAGACGTTCGTCGTGGGGGGCACCCAGCTCTACGAGCAGGCGATGCCGCTGGCCACCCACCAGGTACTCACCGAGGTCGACCTGGCGCCCGACGGCGACGCCTACTACCCCGAGTTCGACCTCGACGAGTGGGTGGAGACGCGCCGCGAGCCCCGTGACGGGTTCACCTGGGTCTGGTGGGAGAGACGATGACGCCCGACATCACCATCGACGCCGGCGCCGGGGAACCGCCGTTCGAGCAGATCCGCAGCCAGATCGAGGCTCAGGTGGCGAGCGGCCACCTGCCTCCCGGCACGATGCTGCCGACCGTCCGGGCACTGGCGGCGACGCTCGGCCTCTCGCCCAACACCGTGGCCCGCGCCTATCGCGAGCTGGAGCACGTGGGTGTGGTCACCACGCGCGGGCGCGCGGGCACCGTGGTCAGCGGGGACGGGGTCGACCGGGCCGCGAAGGAGGCCGCGACGACGTACGCCGCCGCGATGCGCGCGCTGGGCATCGGGCAGGATGAGGCACTCCGGTTGGTGCGGCGTGCGTTCGACCCTCCGGTGAGCAGCTAGAGCCCGAGCAGAGCACTGGGGGGTCACGTGCGGGTGCACGACGAGGTCCGCGACGCGCTGGCCGACGGACGCGCGGTGGTGGCGCTCGAGAGCACGATCATCAGCCACGGACTGCCCCGCCCGGACAACGCGCGGCTGGCGCGGGAGTTCGAGCAGGCGGTCCGAGACGGTGGCGCCGTGCCGGCGACCGTGGCGGTCATCGGTGGCGAGGCCCGGATCGGACTCGACGAGGCTGCCCTCGACCGTCTCGCCAACGACGAGGACGCCGTCAAGGTCAGCGTCCGCGAGCTTGCGGCGGTCGCCGCGGGAGGAGGCGTGGGATCGACCACCGTCGCCTCGACGGCACACCTCGCCGCCCGAGCGGGGATCACGGTGTTCGCGACCGGAGGTCTCGGTGGCGTGCACCGGGGCGCGCAGGACACGTTCGACGAGTCGGCCGACCTGACGACCCTGTCCCGCACCGGCGTGCTCGTGGTCTGTGCGGGCGTGAAGTCGATCCTCGACGTCGGGGCGACACTCGAGCGGCTCGAGACGCTGGGCGTCGGCGTGCTGGGCTACCGCACCCATCGCTTCCCCGGCTTCTATCTGGCCGACTCCGGTCACGAGGTCGGCTGGCGGGTCGAGTCCCCCGAGGAGGTAGCCGCGATCCTGGCCGCGCGCGACGGCGTCGGCACCCGTGACCTCGGACTGGTCCTGGCCAACCCGATCGCCCCCGACGACGAGCTCGACCGTGACCTGCACGACCGGCTGCTCGAGACCGGACTCGCGGCCGCCGCCCGCGAAGGGGTCCACGGCAAGGACGTCACGCCGTACCTGCTCGACTGGTTCCACCGCGAGAGCCGCGGCGAGTCGCTGCGCGCCAACGTCGCGCTGGTCAGGGCCAACGCCCGGCTCGCGGCCGAGGTGGCGACCTCCTATGCGGGACGGACCCGATGACCTTCTTCTGCCTGGGCGACCTGATGGTCGACGTCGTCGCCCGGTTGTTCGGTCCGCTCGCCGAGGGCTCGGACAGCCCGGGGGTCATCGCGTACGTCGGGGGCGGCTCGGCCGCCAACACCGCGGCCTGGCTGGCGCGGGTCGGAGAGAGCGCGACGTTCATCGGGGCGATCGGCGACGACGCGGCCGGCCAGTCACAGATCGAGAGCCTGCATCGCCTCGGGGTCGATGTGCGGTTCCGGGTGGACCGCACCCGGCCGACCGGCACCTGTCTGGTGCTGGTCGCACCGTCGGGTGAGCGGACGATGGTGCCCGATCCCGGTGCCAACCTGGCGCTGCTCGAGCACGACGTACCGACCGACGAGTTCCGGGCCGGCGACCACCTGCACGTGTCCGGCTACGCGCTGCTCCGGGACTCCCGTGACGCCGCCCTCCATGCCATGGCGGCCGCCGGCCCCGCCGGGATGACGGTCTCGGTCGGTGCTGCGTCGGCGGCCCCTCTCGAGCAGCTCGGTGCGGCCGAGTTCCTGCGCATGGTGCCCGATGACGCGCTGCTGTTCGCCAACGAGAAGGAGGCCGCCGTCCTCATCGGCGGGGCCGGGACGTCCGCGGACCTCGCCCGGCTGCTCGCCGTCGGCGGCCGGAAGTCCGTGGTGACCGCCGGGTCGGGGGTGGCGACGTGGAGCAACGGCGAGGCCACGGAGTCCCTCGCCGCGGAGCCGCTCGACCGACCCGAGCTCGACACGACGGGCGCGGGCGACGCGTTCGCCGCCGGCTTCCTGGCCGCACGAGCGCGCGAGGCGGCACCGGAGGTGTGCCTCCGGGACGGCCATGCGCTCGCGGCCGCCGCGTGCCGTACGACGGGTGGCCGGCCCGAGGCCTGAGCCCCGCGGCCCGCGGCGGGACGGCGTGACAGGCTGGGCGGCATGGAGCTGCGCATCTTCATCGAGCCCCAGCAGGGTGCGACGTACGACGACCAGCTGACCGTCGCGCGGCTGGCGGAGGGCCTGGGTTTCGGGGCGTTCTTCCGGTCCGACCACTACCTGGCGATGGGCGTCGACGGCCGACCCGGCCCGACCGACTCGTGGGTGACGCTGGCCGGCATCGCCAGGGAGACCGACACGATCCGGCTCGGCACCATGATGACGTCGGCGACCTTCCGCTATCCCGGGCCGCTCGCGATCTCCGTCGCGCAGGTCGACCAGATGAGCGGCGGGCGGGTCGAGCTCGGAATCGGTGCGGGGTGGTACGACGCCGAGCACGCGGCGTATGCGATCCCGTTCCCACCGACGGGCGAGCGTTTCGACCAGCTCGAGGACACCCTGGCGATCCTGACCGGCCTCTGGAGCACGCCGGACGGCGAGACGTTCTCCCACACCGGCTCGCGGCACAGCGTCGTCGACTCACCGGGACTCCCGAAGCCCGCCCAGCGACCGCACCCGCCGATCATCATCGGCGGGAAGGGCGCGAACCGCACCCCGGCGCTGACCGCGCGGTACGCCGCGGAGTTCAACCTCCCCTTCGTCGGCCCGGAGGTCACCGAGCAGCAGATCGCCCGGGTCCGGGCGGCGTGCGACCAGATCGGTCGCGACCCCGGCGAGCTCGTCTACTCCAACGCCCTCACCGTGTGCTGTGGCAGTGACGAGGCCGAGATCGGGCGCCGGGCCGAGTTCATCGGCCGCACTCCGGAGGACCTCCGCGCGAACGCCCTCGCCGGCACGCCCCAGGAGATCGTCGACACCATCGGCCGGTACGCCGCACTGGGCTCGCAGCGCATGTACCTCCAGGTGCTCGACCTCCACGACCTCGACCAGATCCGCCTGCTGGCGGAGGAGGTCATGCCGCACGTCTGACCCTCAGGTCGGGTCGGTGGCCACCCTCCGCGCCATCTCGGGCAGCTCGGGCAGTGCGTCATCAGCCATGACGCGACGCTGCCGCCGCCGGTCGTCGGTGTCGAGAACCGGACGGCCGCGACGTCGCTGACGTCGGTGCGCATGAGCGGGGCCTCCTCCGAGTAGCCTGAGGCGCATGACGGCCCCGGCGCCCTTCGGGCGGATGCTGACGGCGATGGCCACGGCATTCACCGACGACGGCGAGGTCGACCTCGACGCGACGGCGGCGATCGCGCGGCACCTGGTCGAGCACGGGCACGACGGAGTGGTCGTCTGCGGGACGACGGGGGAGAGTCCGACGATGTCCGTGGCCGAGAGCGGCGAGATCCTCCGCGTGGTCAAGGATGCCGTGGGTGATCGCGCGAGGGTGATCGCGGGCGTCGGCACGAACAGCACCGCGCACAGCATCGAGCTCGCCCAGCAGGCCGAGAAGCTGGGGGCCGACGCGCTCCTGCTGGTGACGCCGTACTACAACAAGCCGGGCCAGGCCGGCGTCCTCCACCACTTCCAGCAGGTCGTCGCGGCGACCGGCACCCCGGTCGTGCTGTACGACGTGCCCGGCCGCACCGGCACGCAGATCGCCCTGGAGACCTACCAGCGCATCAAGGGAGACACCGTGGTCGCGGTCAAGGACGCCGTCGGCGACTTCGCCCGCGGCGTACGCCTCCGCGAGCTCGGGTACGCCGTCTACAGCGGCGACGACGTCTCCAACCTGGCCTGGCTCGCCCACGGGGCGAGCGGCGTGATCAGCGTGGTCGGCCACGCCGCCGGTCACCCGATCCGCTCGATGATCGAGGACTTCCTCGACGGCAACACGACTGCCGCCCTCAAGACCTACCAACGCCTGCTGCCCGCGACCACCGCGATCATGGGCGTCCCCAACTACGGGGCCACCACCGCCAAGGCCTGCCTGCAGCTGCTGGGCGTCCTCGACAACCGCAACGTCCGGGGACCACTGGTCCCGCTGACGGACGACGAGGTCGACGCCCTACGCGCCGGCCTCGAGGCCTCGCAGCTGCTGTGACCAACTACCGAGAGAGACAACTCCTTGAGTCACCCGCATCCTGAGCTCTCCGCGCCGGCCGCACTGCCGAAGGGGGGCTTACGGATCTATCCGCTCGGCGGACTGGGCGAGGTCGGTCGCAACATGACCGTCCTCGAGTACGACGGTCGCCTGCTGATCGTCGACTGTGGCGTGCTCTTCCCCGAGGAGTCCCACCCGGGCGTCGACCTGATCCTGCCCGACTTCGACGCGATCCGAGACCGGCTCGACCAGGTGGAGGCGCTGGTCCTCACCCACGGCCATGAGGACCACATCGGCGCTACGCCGTACCTCCTGCGCGAGCGTGGCGACATCCCGCTGGTGGGCTCCGAGCTGACGCTCGCCCTGCTGGACTCCAAGCTCCGCGAGCACCGGCTGCGGGAGACCGTCCACCACAAGGTGAAGGCGGGCGACCGGCTCACGCTCGGCCCCTACGAGCTCGAGTTCGTCGCCGTCAACCACTCGATCCCCGACGCCCTGGCCGTCGCGATCCGCACCGGCACGTCCCTGGTGCTGCACACGGGCGACTTCAAGATGGACCAGCTTCCGCTCGACGGCCGGATCACCGACCTCCGCGCGTTCGCCCGGCTGGGGGAGGAGGGGGTCGACCTCTTCCTCACCGACTCCACCAACGCCGAGGTCCCCGGCTTCACCACCTCCGAGCAGAACATCTCGCCGGTGCTCGACCGCGTGTTCGCGGGCAGCGACCAGCGGATCATCGTCGCCTGCTTCGCCTCCCATGTGCACCGGGTGCAGCAGGTGCTCGACACGGCGGTCCGGCACGGTCGCAAGGTCGGGTACGTCGGGCGCTCGATGGTGCGCAACATGGGCATCGCCCAGGACCTCGGCTACCTCCACGTCCCGCCCGACGTCATGGTCGACGCCAAGGACCTCGCCGACCTCGCGCCGGAGCGTCAGGTCCTGATCTCGACCGGCAGCCAGGGCGAGCCGATGTCGGCGCTCAGCCGGATCGCGCAGCGCAACCACAACTTCGTGCACATCGAGGAGGGCGACACCGTCATCCTCGCCAGCTCGCTGATCCCGGGGAACGAGAACGCCGTCTACAAGGTGATCAACGGCCTGACCAGGCTCGGAGCCAAGGTCGTGCACAAGGGCAACGCGCTCGTGCATGTCTCGGGTCACGCCAGTGCCGGCGAGCTCCTGTACGCCTACAACGTCGTCAGGCCGCGCAACGTGCTGCCGGTGCACGGCGAGTTTCGGCACATGAAGGCCAATGCCGAGCTCGCCCGTGCGACCGGCGTCCCGAACGTCGTCATCGCCGAGGACGGCGTCGTCGTCGACCTGGTCGACGGGGTGGCGAGCATCGCCGGCAAGGTCGACTGCGGTTACGTCTTCGTGGACGGCTCCAACATCGGCGACATCACGGAGTCGGATCTCAAGGACCGCCGGATCCTCGGGGAGGAGGGCTTCGTCTCGGTGATCGTGGTGATCGACTCGGTCAGCGGCAAGGTCTCGAGCGGTCCGGAGATCCACGCCCGCGGCTTCGCCGAGGACGACAGCGCGTTCGACGACATCAAGCAGCCGATCGTCGACGCCCTCGACCGGGCGATCCGCGAGGGCACCGACGACAGCTACCAGCTCCAGCAGGTGGTACGCCGTGTCGTCGGCCGCTGGGTGAACCGCGAGCTGCGCCGCCGCCCGATGATCATCCCGGTGGTGATCGAGGCCTGAGCCAGGACGGCCCGCTCGGACGGCGTCCGAGCGGCCCGTCAGGCGGTCTGCGTGCCCGAGGCCTCGAAGGCCATCGCGCGCTGCAGCGCCGCGGCTCGCATCTCGTCGGGGATGACCACCGGTCCGCCGAGGCCCTGGGCACGGATCGACGCCTGCGCCGCCTCCTCGACGACCGCTCCGACGAGGACGGCGAGCTCGGGCGTGCGGTGGAACACCAGGACCCCGTGATTGGCGAGCAGCACCGCCGGGTTTCCCGGCCGGACGGCGCCCCGGATCTCGGCGACCGCCTCGTCCGACCCCCGCGGTGCATAGCCCGCGACGGGTACGCCGTCGGCCAGCCCGAACATCGCCAGGGCCTCGATCCAGACGTCGATCGGCCGCCGGGCGACGGCGTACGCCGTCGCGTACGGCGAGTGGGTGTGGATCACGCACCCGACGTCGCTGCGGTCGTCGTACATCGCGGTGTGCATCGCGACCACGGCGCCCTGGATCGGAGGGAGCGCACCCTCGATCAGGCTGCCGTCGAGACCGACCCGGACGACGCCGTCCGCGGTCAGTCCCTTCAGCGAGGGTGCGGACGTGAAGTACATCTCCTCGGCCCCCGGCACCCGGATGCTCACATTGCCGTGCCCGTTGGCGGAGATCGCTCCGCTCGCCACGACCGAGCCGGCGGTGTGGATGACCTGGTCGACGAGGTGCTGCTCCATGCGGTCGCTCCTGGTGAAGAGGCGTGGCCCGGGCGCGACCAACGTACGCCCGCGGCGCCCCGTCATGGGACTCATCGTCTGGACCGCCGTCGGGTCCGGTCAGGTGGAGGCCAGCAGTCCGGCGACGATCAGCGCCTGGCCGACGTGGTAGGTGACCATCACGGCCACCGGCGCCCAGGCGAGAGGCCGGACGAACCGGTTGACGGCCAGGATCGAGTCGCTGGCGGCGAAGACCGTCGCGCCCAGGGCGATCGTGGGGTCGCCGGTGTCGAAGGCCACGATCACCATGGCCCCGATCACGATCGTGTAGAGCCCGACCGGGCCGGCGAGGGCCCAGCCGGAGCGGAGGTACGTCGCGGGTGCCACCTGGCGGGTCGCGAGCAGGCAGGCCAGCAGCACCACCCAGGCCGCCCAGGCCCATCCCGCCGGGTCGAGCCCGAGCCTGACGAAGGACACGACGTACGCGAGATGTCCGACCAGGAAGGCCGCGAGCCCGAGCCGGAAGCGGGTGTCGGAGTCGCCGAGCAGGAACACGTCTCCGGCGAGGCCGAGCACCAGGGCGAGGAGGAGCCACCGACCGGCGGACGTGTCGGCCGCGCCCTGCGTCGCGGCGACCAGGATCAGGGCGAGCAGCGTGGCGGGCTTCGCCCAGGCCTCCGTACGGCGATCACCGCGCCCGACGGCGCGCCAGTCGACCACCGCGCACACCGCCGGGAGGAGCCAGATCGCCGGGAAGCCGCTCACGGAGCCCGAGCATGACAGAGCCTTCGCGGACGGGTGGGCGAGGCGCCCGTCGGCGCTGGGTGCCAGGGTGGCCGCCATGAACGTGAGTGAGCTCCTCGCCGACGCCCTCGGGCGCGTCCGCGAGCAGATGCCGGACCTCGTCGCGGGCCTCAGCGACGATGACCTCGCCTGGCGACCCGACCCCGAGGCCAACTCCATCGCCTGGCTGGTGTGGCACCTGACCCGCATCGAGGACGACCACGTCGCGGGCGTGGCCGGCACCGAGCAGGTGTGGGTCGCCGAGGGCTGGGCCGAGAGGTTCGGGCTGCCGTTCGACGTGCGGGAGCACGGGTACTCCATGGGCGTCTCCGACGTCGGCAAGGTGCGGGTGAGCGGCGACCTCCTCGCGGGGTACTACGAGGCGGTGGCGGCGCGCAGCGCGGCCTACGTCGCGACCCTCGAGCCCGACGACCTCGACCGGGTCGTCGACGAGGCGTGGGACCCGCCGGTGACCCTCGGCGTCCGGCTGGTCAGCGTCGTCAACGAGGTGAACGCCCATCTCGGGCAGGCCCAGTACCTCCGGGGGATGCTCGAGCGGAGGTAGCGACACGGGGCGGCTGTGCGGCGTGTGGTCCGTGTGACTGGAGTGACCGTGACCTAGATTCGTCACCATGGCGACCCGTACGTCTTCCCCGCCGGGTTCGCGGAGCAGGGCCAGGACAGCTGGGCGGTCTGCGACGCGTTCCCGGAGTACGTCGAAGAAGCGACCACGCTCGTCCGCGCGCAGACGGCGTCCGGCGCCCCGAGCGGTCCGCTCGGGGCGCGGTCCCGTCCTGCGTCTGTTCGCCGCCCTCGGCCGCGGGGTCGCCGCGGTCTGGCTGGGGCTCGCGCACGCCGTCGGCGCCGTCGCCCGCAGGCTCGGGCGGACGGCCCGCGACCTCGAGCCCGAGCACCGCCGCGACGGGGTCGGGCTGTTCCTCTTCGGCCTCGCGGTCGTCGTCGCGGCCGCCGTCTGGTGGCAGCTGCCCGGCGGCCTGATGGAGGGCGTCCGCACCGTCGTCGCCGGCTCCGTCGGCAAGGTCGGCTGGCTGGTGCCGTTGCTCCTGGTCTGGATCGGCTGGCGCAACATGCGCGACCCGGAGACCAACGGCCCCGCCGGGCGTCAGGTGGTCGGCTGGGTGGCCCTCGGGTTCGGCGTCCTCGGCACGGTGCACATCGCGGCCGGCAACCCGGCGCCGGTCAACGGCGACTCCTCCGACCTGCAGGACGCGGGCGGAGCCATCGGGTACGTGGTCTCCAGCCTGCTGCTCGACCTGCTGCGCACGGCGTACGTCGTGGTGCCGCTGCTCCTGCTGCTGGCGTTCTTCGGGGTCCTGGTGATCACCGCGACACCGGTCTACCAGGTGCCGGTCAAGCTCCAGGCGTTCGGCAACCGGCTGCTCGGCCGCACCCCGGTCGACCAGTCCGACCTGCCCGAGAACGGCGTGCGCAGCCGGCGCCGCGGCCCGCTCCTCCACGACGATGACTCGGAGCTCGGCGACCCGGCGTACGACAGCCCGGTCCTCTCCGAGCGTGAGCTCAAGAAGCGTCGCAAGCGCCGCGAGCCCGACGACACCCGGGCCGACGGTGACGCGACCCAGGCGATCCAGGTCGCGTCCCCCGACGACGACACCTCAACCGACATGATCGCCCCTCCGCACACGCCGCTGCCCGACCGGATGGAGCAGCTGGAGCTCTCCGGCGACGTGGTGTACAGCCTGCCCGGCAACGACGTGCTGCGCCCCGGCTCGCCGCACAAGGCCCGTTCCCGGGCCAGCGACGAGGTGGTCGGGCGGCTGACGCAGGTGCTCGAGGAGTTCGGCATCGACGCGCAGGTGACCGGCTACACCCGGGGACCGACGGTCACCCGCTACGAGGTCGAGGTCGGCCCCGCCGTCAAGGTCGAGAAGGTCACCGCGCTCTCGAAGAACATCGCCTACGCCGTGGCGTCGGCCGACGTGCGGATCCTCAGCCCGATCCCGGGAAAGTCCGCCATCGGCATCGAGATCCCCAACTCCGACAAGGAGATCGTCTCCCTCGGCGACGTCCTCCGGTCGGCCACCGCGCGCTCCGACCACCACCCGCTCGTGGTCGGGCTCGGCAAGGACGTCGAGGGCGGCTTCGTGGTCGCCAACCTCGCGAAGATGCCCCACCTGCTGGTCGCGGGCGCCACCGGTTCCGGCAAGTCGAGCTTCATCAACTCGATGGTGAGCTCGCTGCTCATGCGCTCGACGCCCGACGAGGTGCGGATGATCATGATCGACCCGAAGCGGGTCGAGCTGAACGCCTACGAGGGCATCCCGCACCTGATCACCCCGATCATCACCAACCCCAAGAAGGCCGCCGAGGCACTGGCCTGGGTCGTGCGGGAGATGGACCTGCGGTACGACGACCTGGCCAACTTCGGCTTCCGGCACGTCGACGACTTCAACAAGGCCGTCCGGGCCGGCAAGGTCACGGTTCCGCCGGGCAGCGAGCGCGAGGTCGCGCCGTACCCCTACCTGGTCGTCGTCGTCGACGAGCTGGCAGACCTGATGATGGTCGCGCCGCGCGACGTCGAGGACGCCGTCGTCCGCATCACCCAGCTCGCGCGGGCCGCCGGCATCCACCTGGTGCTCGCGACCCAGCGCCCGAGCGTCGACGTGGTGACGGGCCTGATCAAGGCGAACGTGCCGTCGCGTCTGTCCTTCGCGACGTCGAGCCTCGCCGACAGCCGGGTCATCCTCGACCAGCCCGGCGCCGAGAAGCTGGTCGGCCAGGGTGACGGGCTGTTCCTGCCGATGGGTGCGTCGAAGCCGGTACGCGTCCAGGGCTCATGGGTCACCGAGGCCGAGATCCACCAGGTCGTCGCGCACTGCAAGAAGCAGCTGTCGCCGACGTACCGCGACGACGTGACCGCGCCGCAGCAGAGCAAGCGGGAGCTGGACGACGACATCGGCGACGACCTCGACCTGGTGGTCCAGGCCGTGGAGCTCGTCGTCTCCACCCAGTTCGGGTCGACCTCGATGCTCCAGCGCAAGCTGCGCGTCGGGTTCGCGAAGGCGGGCCGGCTGATGGACATCCTCGAGAGCCGCGGCATCGTCGGCCCGTCCGAGGGCTCCAAGGCGCGCGACGTGCTGGTGAAACCGGACGAGATCGACGGAGTGATCGCCACCCTTCACGGGGAGATGGGGGCCTGACATGAGCATCGACACCGCGCACGACGAAACCGTTCGAGAGACCATCGGCGAGCCGGTCACCGCACCCGAGCGCCTCGTCGAGGTACGCCGCAGGCCGGGGCTCGCTGCGGGCCTGGGGGCCGGCGCCTCGCTGGTCGCCGTGGCCTACCTCGCCCGGGCCGCCGGTGGCGGCGGCGTGATCGACTGGGTGCTGGCGGTCGTGCTGGGCCTGGTCGGAGTCGCCAACCTGGCCGCGCTGCTGGACGCACGCACCCCCCTGCTCGTGGCCGACGACCTCGGCGTCCGGCTGCGGCTGGGCCGATCCTGGGTCGGCCTGCCGTGGGCCGGCCTGCAGGAGGTCGAGCACCGCCCGCGGCGCGGGTGGTGGCGAGACGGGCTGCTGACCGTCCGCACGCACTACGTCCAGCGGGTGCTGGAGGACCTCGACCCCGGGGCCCGGCGGATCGCCCGGTTCAACCGCCGGCTGCACGCCTGGCCGCTGGTCGTCCCGCTCGGCCTCGGCACCCGCGTCGTGGGAGCCGAGCCCGACCTGTCTGCGGCGCTGCGTGAGCTCGCCGCCGGCCGCGCGCCTGTCGTCGAGCCGGAGCCGGACGAGCGGCGCCCGCCACGGCTGAGTCGCGTGCCCGACCCCCGGCCCGCGATCGCGCACCTGATCGGTGTCGTCGCCGCACGCTTCGAGCGTCCCGAGCGCGAGGAGGAGGTCGAGCTCCTCGACGAGGTGGCGGAGGAGCCGGAGGTCGTCGCCAGCGAGACCCCCGAGCCGGCCCGTGAGACGGTCGCGGCGGCCCGTGCCGAGGTGCGCCACGAGACGCGCGCGGAGCTCGAGCCGTGGGAGCTGCTCGAGGAGGACACCCAGGTCTGGGGCGAGCTGCACGCCGCTCCCGAGGTCGAGGGCGCCGTGCTCATCGACGACGACGTGGCCCACCCCCCGCCCGACCCGGTGATCGGTCCGCTGTTCGCGGTCGCCCGCGAGCGGCTCGGGCTGTCGGTCGACGAGCTCGCCGACCGGACCCGCATCCGACCGCACGTGATCGAGGCGATCGAGGTCGACGACTTCAGCGCCTGCGGCGGGGACTTCTACGCCCGTGGCCACCTGCGCACCCTCGGCCGGGTGCTCGGGGTCGAGGCCGCGCCGATCCTCATGACGTACGACGAGCGCTACGCCGACGCGCCGATCGATCCGCGGCGGGTGTTCGAGGCCGAGCTGGCCGGCGCCGGCTCGATCCGCGCGACTCGCGGCGGCCCGAACTGGTCGGTGCTCGTCGCCGCGGTGATGGCGCTGATCCTGTGCTGGTCCGTGGCCCGACTCGTCACCGGCGGCCCCGAGCAGACGCCCGACGAGGCCGCGCTCACCGGGTCCGGCGGGCCGAACCACGGTCGCGCGGCGGTCGCCGACCCGGTCCCGGTCACGGTGGCCGCGGCCGCCTGGGGGGCGCGGGTCGTGGTCCGCGACGGCACCGGGAAGGTGCTGTTCTCCGGCGACCTGTACGACGGGGAGCGGCACACCGTGCAGGCCTCCCCGCCGGTGCGGATCCAGTCGACCGACGGCTCGGTGAAGGTGACGGTGGACGGGCAGGACCGCGGGCGCATGGGGCCCGCGCGTCGACCGGCCACCCAGACCTACGTCGTACGCCGGTGAGGTCACGCACCCCGATGCGGAAGCCGGACCCATAGGCGAGGGGCGGCATACTCGGCCCTGATGACAACCACACACCGCGACGTGTCCGTCGCCCTGGTCACCCTGGGCTGCGCACGCAACGACGTGGACTCCGAGGAGCTGGCCGGACGGCTGGCCGCCGACGGGTTCCGGCTGGTCGACGACCCTGCGGACGCCGAGACGGTCGTGGTGAACACCTGCGGGTTCGTCGAGGCGGCCAAGAAGGACTCCGTCGACACGCTGCTCGCGGCCGCGGACCTGAAGGAGTCCGGACGCACGCAGGCGGTCGTCGCGGTGGGCTGCCTCGCCGAGCGGTACGGCAAGGACCTCGCCGAGTCGCTGCCCGAGGCGGATGCGGTGCTCGGGTTCGACGACTATCCCGAGATCGCGGCCCGGCTGCGGTCGGTCCTGGCCGGCGAGGCGCTGCATCCGCACACCCCGCGCGACCGCCGGAAGCTGCTGCCTATCTCACCTGTGGAGCGCGATGCCTCGCTGGTGTCCGTGCCGGGGCACGCGGCCGTGGCCACCCTCGACGAGCTGGGGCGGCAGGGTCCAGCCAGCGGCCCGCGGTCCGTACGACGTCGCCTGGCCGGTGGCCCGATGGCCCCCCTGAAGCTGGCCAGCGGGTGCGACCGAAGGTGTTCGTTCTGTGCGATCCCCAGCTTCCGTGGCTCGTTCGTGAGCCGCCGCCCGTCCGACGTGCTGGCCGAAGCGCGCTGGCTGGCCGGGGAGGGCGTCCGCGAGGTGTTCCTGGTCAGCGAGAACAGCACGTCGTACGGCAAGGACCTCGGCGACCTCAGGCTCCTCGAGACGCTGCTGCCCGAGCTGGCGGCCGTGGACGGCATCGAGCGGGTCCGGGTGTCCTACCTCCAGCCGGCCGAGACCCGGCCGGGCCTGGTCGAGACGATCGCGACGACGCCGGGCGTCAGCCGCTACTACGACCTCTCCTTCCAGCACGCCAGCGCGACGGTGCTGCGCCGGATGCGGCGGTTCGGCGACCCGGAGAGCTTCCTCGGACTCCTCGAGCGCGTCCGTGCCCTCGCGCCGGACGCCGGAGTGCGCTCGAACGTGATCGTCGGCTTCCCCGGCGAGACCGACGACGACCTGCAGACGCTGTGCGACTTCCTGGTCGCGGCCCGACTCGACGTCACCGGCGTGTTCGGCTACTCCGACGAGGACGGCACCGAGGCGGCCGGTCTCGACGGCCGGCTCGACCACGACGAGATCCGGGCGCGGGTCGAGCACGTCACCGACCTGGTCGAGCAGCTCACCGCCGACCGGGCCGAGGAGCGCGTCGGCCAGCGGGTCGCGGTGCTCGTCGAGTCGGTCGAGGACGCGGTGGCTGAGGGACGCGCGGACCACCAGGGTCCCGAGGTCGACGGCACCACCCGTCTGGTGAGGGGCACCCACCGCGTCGGAGACCTCGTGGTCGCCACCGTCGTCTCGACCGAGGGTGCCGACCTCGTCGCGGAGCCCTGCGCATGACCGAGCAGACCGCGACCGTCGGGAACTGGAACCTTCCCAACGTCCTCACCGGGGTGCGGATCCTCCTCGTCCCTGTGTTCGGGTTCGCCCTGCTGCACGAGGGCGGTGACTCCATCCTGTGGCGGTGCCTGGCGACCGCGGTGTTCGCGGTGGCGATGGTCACCGACAAGATCGACGGAGACATCGCCCGCTCACGTGGCCTGGTCACGAACTTCGGCAAGATCGCCGACCCGATCGCCGACAAGGCGATGACCGGGATGGCCTTCGTCGGGCTGTCGATCGTCGGCGACATCTGGTGGTGGGTGACCATCCTGGTGCTGCTCCGGGAGTGGTCGGTGACCCTGCTGCGGCTGTCCATCCTCAAGCGGGTGGTCGTCGCGGCCGCCCAGAGCGGCAAGGTCAAGACCGTGCTCCAGGCGGTCGCGCTGACCGGTCTCTGCCTGCCGCTGCGCCAGCTCCACCCCCCGCTCCACGACGCCGGTGTGGTGCTGTTCTACGCCTTCCAGGCGACGCTGGCCGTGGCCGTGGCGATGACCATGTGGTCGGGCTACGAGTTCTTCCGCGACGTGTGGCGGCAGCGCCGGTCCATCCGCGCCACATGACGTTCATCGGGACGCCACGTCCCGCTGGTGCCCCGGGCGCCTTCGACGTAGGGTGACGCGCACCACACCGTCGTCGGCACACCGGCGCTCTCGGCTCTCGGCTCGGAAGGACCCTCCAGCTCCATGTTCGCCTTCGCTCGCGCACGCACGCGTGTGCTCATCGCCTCCACCGTCCTGGCGCTCGGCGCCATCATCCCGGGCGGAGCCCTGCTCGCCGCCGCCGGCGCCAACCCGTCGGGCACCGGCCTCGTCATCAGCGAGGTGTACGGCGCGGGCGGCAACTCCGGCGCCGTGCTCAACGCGGACTTCGTCGAGCTCTACAACCCCACGAGCACCAGCGTCAGCGTCGCCGACGACTACATCCACTACCGCTCGGCCGCAGGTGGCAGCGGGGGGACGCCGTTCCGCCTCAGTGGCAGCGTTCCGGCCGGTGGCCACTACCTGATCCAGATGGGCACGGCCGGGTCCACCGGCGCTGCTCTCCCCACCCCGGACGCCGGCCCGGCCGGGTTCAACCTCGCCGCGGCCGGCGGGCAGGTGTACCTGCTCGACAGTGCCGACCCGATCACCACCGCCGGGGACCAGTCCGCGACCGCCCACGTCATCGACATGGTCGGCGCGGTCGGCTCGACGTCGTTCGAGACCGCGCCGACAACCGTGTCCGCCAGCACCACGAGCTCGCTCGACCGCAGCGCAACCGGCGCCGACACCAACAACAACGCCGGCGACTTCTCACTGGCGGCCCCGAGCCCGCAGAGCACCACGAGCGGTGGCGGCGGGACCACCCCGACCGAGCACACGATCGCCGAGATCCAGGGGACCGGAGATGCCTCTCCGTTGGTGGGCGACGCGGTGATCACCCAGGGCGTCGTGACCGCGGCGTACCCGACCGGCGGCCTCTTCGGCTACGTGCTCCAGACCGACGGCACCGGGAACGGGACCGACGCGACCCCCGGCGCGTCCGACGCGATCTTCGTGCACCAACCCGCGGGCGCGGTGACCGTCCACGTCGGGCAGTACGTCGAGGTGACCGGCACCGTCAGCGAGTTCGGCGGCCTCACCGAACTGAGCGTCAACGCCGGCGACGTCCAGGACCTCGGCACCCCGCCGCTCGGCGGGGTCCAGGCGCGCAGCATGGCCTACCCGACGACCGCGGACGGGCGTGAGGCGCACGAGAGCGAGCTGATCATGCCGACCGACCAGTTCACGGTCACCGACAACTTCGACACCAACCAGTTCGGGGAGATCGGGCTGGCCACCGGCGACCACCAGCTCTGGCAGCCCACGGACCTGTACAACCCGAACCTCGAGCCGACGAAGGTGGCCACCGTGCAGGCCGACAACTTCGCCCGCGGCGTCGTCCTCAACGACGGGTCGAGCGCGAACTACCTGACCACGTCCAAGAACACCGTCATGCCGTGGCTGCGACCCGCCAACCCCGTACGGATCGGGTCGTCGGCGACGCTGCACGAGCCGGTGATCCTGGACTACCGCAACAACCTGTGGGAGCTCCAGCCCACCCAGCAGGTGACCGACGACGGGTCGGAGGTCGCGACGTTCAGCGACACCCGCACAGCCAACGAGGCGCCACAGCCGGTCGGCGGAGACCTCAAGCTGGCGACGTTCAACGTCGAGAACTTCTTCCCGACCTCGGCCGCCGACTACGAGGCACAGGTCGGCGATCCCAACGCCTGCACGTCCTTCGACGACCGCGCGGGCAATCCGATCGACGTGAACAACTGCGCGCCCAACGGTCCGCGCGGCGCGTGGGACGCGACGAACCTCGGCCGTCAGCTGGCCAAGGAGATCCCGGCGATCAACACGATCGACGCGGACGTCATGTCCCTGGAGGAGATCGAGAACTCCGTGCAGTTCGGCAAGGACCGCGACGACGCCCTCTCGAAGCTGGTGGACGCCCTGAACGCCGACGCCGGCTACACCCGGTGGGCCTACGCCCCGTCGCCGGCCCCGGCCGACCTGCCGCCGACGGCCGAGCAGGACGTCATTCGCACCGCGTTCATCTACAACCCGAGCACCGTGCAGCTGGTCGGTCCGTCCAAGGTGCTGTCGGACCAGTCGGGCACCGGCCAGCCGTTCGCCAACGCGCGTGAGCCACTGGCCCAGGAGTTCAAGCGCACGGGTGCTCTCGACTCCGACGGCTTCCTGGTGGTCGTGAACCACCTCAAGTCCAAGGGCGACAGCAAGCCGCCGGCCACGGGTGACAACGCCAACGGCATCCAGGGCGCCTTCAACGGCGACCGGGTTCGGCAGGCACACGCCCTGGTCGACTTCGCGAAGGCGACGGCGCAGGCCGACGGCACGGACAAGATCTTCCTGGTGGGTGACTTCAACTCCTACACCCAGGAGGACCCGATGCAGGTGCTCTACCAGAACGGGTTCATCAACCAGCCCAGCGACGACCCGAGGGACACGTCGTACGAGTTCGACGGCATGGCGGGGTCACTCGACCACGTGCTGGCGAACGCCGCCGCGGCCAACCTCGTCACCGGCCGCGACGTCTGGCAGATCAACGCCGAGGAGTCCGTCGGCTTCGAGTACAGCCGCTACAACTACAACGCCGAGCTGCTGTACCAGCCCGACCAGTTCCGGGCCTCCGACCACAACCCGGAGCTCGTGGGCCTGAGCGTGCCGTTCAGCCAGCAGGCGTCGACCGTGACGGCCACCGCGACCCCGAGCACGGTGAAGAAGAAGAAGGGCACCTCGCGCATCGACGTGACCGTCTCCGGAGCCCAGGGCGTGACTCCGACCGGCACGGTGAAGATCCTGGTGGACGGCGTGAACGTCGGGACGACGACGCTGAGCGGCGGGACCGCGAGCTTCGTGGTCGGGCCGTTCCCGACCGCGGGCGTCCGCGAGGTGAAGGTGAAGTACGTCGGCGACGACGTCACCGAGGCCGGCCACGCCACGGTCGACGTCACCGTCACCAACAGCTAGCAGCGGGCGGCCGCCGGGTCGTCGGTCCAGCAGGTCGGGACCGACGGCCCGGCGCCGCCCGTCAGCTGGTGGCCGTGCGCAGGGCGAAGGCCGCCTGCACCAGCGTCAGGTGACTGAAGGCCTGGGGGAAGTTGCCGACCATCCGGTGGCGATCGGCGTCGTACTCCTCCGACAGCAGCCCGACGTCGTTGGTGAGCGCGCAGAGGCGGTCGAACAGCGCGTGCGCATCAGCCAGCCGCCCGGCCGCTGCGTACGCCGAGACCAGCCAGAAGGAGCATGCCAGGAACGGGTGCTCGTCGCCGGCCAGTCCGTCCACCCCGGTCTGCGTGCGGTAGCGCAGCAGCAACCCGTCGCGCATCAGGTCCTCCTCCACGGCCTCGATGGTGCCCAGCATCCGCGGATCATCGGCAGCAAGGAAGCCGACCAGGGGCAGCATCAGCAACGATGCGTCGACCTCCTGCGTGTCGTAGTGCTGGGTGAAGGTGTTGCGTCCCGCGTCGAAGCCCTGGGTCAGCACCTCGTCGCGCACCTTGTCACGCAGGTCGCGCCAGCGGTCGACGTCTCCGCCGAGTCCGTGCCGCTCGACCGCCTTCACCGCTCGGTCGAAGGCGACCCACACCATCACCCGGGAGTGGGTGAACTTCTGCAGCGGGCCGCGGATCTCCCACAGCCCGTTGTCACGGTCCTCCCAGGTCTCGGCGAGGTGCGCGATCAGCACCTGCTGGAGGTTCCAGGCGTCCTCGGTCTGGCCCAGCGCGGACTCGCGTGCGGCCTCGAGGGCGAGCATCACCTCGCCGATGACGTCGATCTGGCGCTGGGCGACGGCGCCGTTCCCGATGCGGACGGGACGCGAGCCGGCGTAGCCCGGCAGGTCGTCCAGGGTGAGCTCGGGGAGGCGGCGTGAGCCGTCCACGGCGTACATGATCTGGAGATCCGCGGGGTCGCCCGCGACCGCCCGCAGCAGCCAGTCGCGCCAGAAGCGGGCCTCCTCGGTCGCGCCGGCCTCGATCAGCGAGTTGATGGTGAGCGCGGCATCACGAAGCCAGCAGTAGCGGTAGTCCCAGTTCCGCTCGCCGCCGAAGTCCTCCGGCAGCGAGGTCGTCGGCGCGGCCACGATGCCGCCGGTGTCGTCGTGGGTCAGCAGGTGCAGGGTCAGCAGCGACCTGCGTACGGCGTCCGCGTGGGGGACGTCGGTGAGGTCGAGCCGGGCGACCCAGGTGACCTCCTCGTGGATCGTCTCGTCCACCATCGCCGGGTGCGGCCCAGGAGTCCGGAAGTGCGACGGCAGCCAGGTGGTCGAGAACGTCAGGATGTCTCCCTCGTGGACGTCGAAGTCGTCGACGTGACGGTTGCCGGAGGCCACCGGCAGCCGCTCACCCCGCAGGACGAGCTTGTCGGGACCGGCCACGGCGGTGATCGCCGGCTGCTCGCTGTCCTCCAGCCGCCGCCGGATCCAGGGGCGGGCGGTGCCGTAGTCGAAGCGCACCACCCATTCGTGGTGCATCCGCACGGTGCCCTTCACGCCGGTGAGCCTCCGGACGACGTCGACCCGCTCGTCGCCGGTCGGCATCACGTCGAGCAGCGTGACCACGCCGTTGTCGGTGCTGAACGTCGTCTGCAGCGCCGCCGAGTTCTCGACGTACGCCCGGGACACCTCGTAGTCACCGACCGGGCACAGCTGCCAGTGACCGTTCTCCTCGTCGCCGAGGAGTGCCGCGAAGCAGGCGGGGGAGTCGAAGCGCGGGAGGCAGAGCCAGTCGATCGAGCCGTTGCTGCCGACCAGCGCCCCGGTGTGCCGATCGCCGATCATCGCGTAGTCCTCGATCGGCCGGCTCACGCTCGCGACTGTATCCCCGCCCACTAGGCTCCCCGGGCATGAGGCGTCGTACGTCGCGCCAGGCCGACGGCGCCGAGGTGCTGGCGCTGCTCGGCGCCGCCGGGGCCACCTTGGCCACCGCCGAGTCGCTCACGGGTGGTCGGCTGGCGGCGGTGGTGACCGCGGTCCCGGGCGCGTCGGTCAGCTATCTCGGCGGCTTCGTCACCTACGCCACGGCCCTGAAGGAGACGCTGCTCGGCGTCCCGGAGAGCCTCGTGGAGAGGTACGGCGTGGTCTCCAGCGAGTGCGCACGGGCGATGGCAGCAGGGTGCCGCGACGTGACGGGCGCGACGTACGCCCTGGCCACGACGGGTGTCGCCGGGCCCGACGCACAGGAGGGCAAGCCGGTGGGCACGGTGTTCGTCGGGATCGCCGGGCCGGACGGCGTGGCGGCCCTGACGATGGAGCTGGTCGGGGACCGGCACCAGATCCAGGACCGGGCGTGTCGGGAGGCGTTGTCGGGGCTCTGTGGGATTCTCCGTGGGGAACAACCCCCGCTCGGGTAGCGTTTCCGACTACACCGCCGCGATCGAGACTGGTCGAGGCACCGATCGACCGCATCACGCAGGGAGGACCCGATGGCGCTGTTCCGCCGGCAGCTGGGTGACGTCCTCCGTGAGCGCCGCCTGGAGCAGGGCCTCACCCTGCGCCAGGTCTCGGCCGAGGCCCGGGTCAGCCTGGGCTACATCTCCGAGATCGAGCGCGGCCAGAAGGAAGCCTCCTCGGAGCTGCTCGCGTCCTTGTGCTCCGCCCTCGACGCGCCCCTGTCCGAGGTGCTCCGCGACGTGTCTGTCGCGGTCGCGGTCGAGGAGGCCGCCACCGCGCCGACGCCGCTGACGGTTCGCCGCCCGGTCGTGGCGTCCGCCTCCGCGGCCTGATCCCGCGCCGCCGGCAACCAACCCGGCTGCCGGAC
The DNA here is from genome assembly GCA_036265495.1 of Nocardioides sp. Classification (GTDB taxonomy): domain Bacteria; phylum Actinomycetota; class Actinomycetes; order Propionibacteriales; family Nocardioidaceae; genus Nocardioides. The sequence continues at coordinate 47,203 of DATAOY010000015.1, forward strand.
TCGTCCCAGCCGTGTGACCCGTCGTCGGTTGCTCGTCCCGGTCCTGGTCGGACTGTGCGGTGCCCTGGCCGCCTGCGGTGGCATCACGCGTGATCACACCGTGCCCCGCGAGGGCACCACTCCCGTCGCCGTGGTGTCGTCCCCGGCCCCGCGCACTCCGCCGCCCCCTGCGCCGGTCGAGCCACCGGCGACCTTCGCCCACCCCCGCGCGGGCTCGCCGCTGCCCGACGGCTTCGTCCCCGAGCGGCTGCGGCCGGGGCAACGGCCACCGCAGTTCGTCGTGGTCAGCTTCGACGGCGTCGGCTGGCACCAGGAGTGGCGGCACTGGATGGCGGTGGCGCACCGCGTCCCGTTCCGGTTCACCGGGTTCCTCTCCGGCACGTACCTGCTCAGCGACGCGACGCGCGACGCGTACCACCCGCCGTACTACTCGCCCGGCACCTCCGAGATCGGCTGGGGCACCCCGGCCGACGTCCCGGTGGAGATCGGTGACCTGAACCGGGCGGTGGCCGCCGGGATGGAGATCGGGACGCACTTCAACGGGCACTTCTGCGCCTCGGCCGGCCTGCCCAGCGGCGGGAACACCTGGACGACGTCTGACTGGGACGTCGAGCTCGACCAGTTCCTCCACCTTCTGCGCGACTACCGCTCGGACAACGGGCTGCCACCGTCGGTCCACCTCGACGTCACCCGCGCGGACGTCACCGGGGGTCGGACGCCGTGCCTCGAGGGCCGCCCCTCGGCGCTGTACCCGGCCCTGGTCGCGCACGGCTTCGCCTACGACGCGTCGTTCACCCGGCCCGCGCTCACCTGGCCCACCCGCGACCGGCGCAGCGGGTTGTGGCAGCTCGGGATGACGACCTTCCCGCTGCACGGCACCGACCATGCGGTCACCACCATGGACTACAACTACTTCTTCACGCAGCGAGGCGGTGTGAGCGGCAGCCTCGCGCAGGCGCGGACCGACCAGGCGCAGGTGCTCGCGACGTACGACGACCTCTACCGACGCTCGTTCGCCGGGAACCGGGCGCCGGTGATCCTCGGCAACCACTTCAACGACTGGAACCACGACGCCTACCGGAACGCACTCACGGCGTTCGTCCTGCACACCTGCGGGCGCCCGCGGACCGAGTGCGTCCCGTTCCGCGACCTCGTCGCGTGGCTGCAGGTCCAGACGCCCGAGACGCTGGCCCGGCTGGGGGACTGAGCGTCGCGGCGGACACGCGCCCTAGAGTGGGGGAACCGTCTCGAGGAGTGAGGTCATGGAGTCCAGGCCGCCGTTGCCGCCGTTCACCCGCGACACCGCCGTGGCGAAGGTGCGCGCCGCCGAGGACGGCTGGAACACCCGTGATCCGGAGCGGGTCGCCCTCGCCTACACGCCCGACAGCCGGTGGCGGAACCGCTCGGAGTTCTTCGAGGGGCGTCCCGCGATCATCGCGTTCCTGACCCGGAAGTGGGCCAGGGAGCTGGACTACCGCCTGATCAAGGAGCTGTGGGCGTTCGACTCGGACCGCATCGCGGTGCGCTTCGCCTACGAGTGGCACGACGAGGACGACGCCTGGTGCCGTTCCTACGGCAACGAGAACTGGCAGTTCGACGAGAACGGCCTGATGGCGCGGCGGCACGCCAGCATCAACGACGTCCCGATCGACGAGACCGAGCGCAAGTTCCGCTGGGACCTCGGGCCCCGTCCGCTCGACCACCCGGGCCTGAGCGAGCTGGGTCTGTGAGCGCTGCCGCTGGCGGGACCTGACGACCTGCCTCGGCGCTACCCCGACGTCCGCCCGAACACGCGCTTGGCGACCGACCCGGTGCCGATGGCTGCGAACAGGGCGACGAAGACCACCGAGGGAATGGTGCTCGAGCTCGAGTCGACGCTGTGGAAGGTCGCCTCGCCTCCGTAGACGCCGACGAACAGCACGGCGACCCACATCGCCACGATCGCCGCCGTGGCCCACATCTCGCGAACCAGGATGGCTGCGGCCCGGCCTCCACGCTGGGGCCGAGCCGAGGACTGGTCGTGCATCGTTGTCGTCATGACAGCCTCCTCACCGTCCACTCCACTCTGCCGCGGGCACTGAACCGCCGGTAGAGCCGAACGTCAGGCGCCGCGCGGCCGCACGTCCCGAGCGGACGTCACCCGATCTCGTCGGAGCGCTCGGGCTGGCAGTGCGGGCACCAGTAGGTCCGCCGCTCGTGCGTGGGTGGTCCGACCATGGCGGTGACGATCGTGGTGCCGCAGCGGCGGCAGGGCTGGCCGGTGCGGCGGTAGACGTAGTGCTCCTCGCCTCGCCTGGGGTTGCCGGTGGTGACCTGCGCCGCATGCCGCCCATGTGCGTTGAACGTCAGCAGCCGGTGAGCAAGCCGCACCACCTGGGCCAGGTCGGGGACCTCGCGCACGCGCGTGAGCGGCGAGACGCCCGCCAGGAAGAGGACCTCGCACATGTAGACCGTGCCGAGACCTGCGAGGCACCGCTGGTCCAGGAGTGCCCCGCCGACGGTTCCGTCGGTCGCCGGTCCGGTGGGCGGCGGGGCGGAGCCGGCCTCGGCATGCTCGTGGAGGCGGCGGACGGCCTCGTCGGCGTCCCAGTCGGGCCCGAGCAGGTCCGGGCCGAGGTGACCGACGATCTCCGGCTCACGGTCGCGGGCGACGATCTCGACGATGCCGAGCTGGAAGCCGACCGCGACCACGTCGTCGGTCTCGAGCACGATGCGGGCGGTGTGGCCGGGGCGCGGCCACCGCTGTCCCGGCTCGAGGACCCGCCAGCTCCCCTCCATCTTGAGGTGGGTGTGCAGCGTCCAGTGCTCCTCGGCGTCGATCCGGGTCAGCAGGTGCTTGCCCCGCGAGACGGTGTCCACGACCGCCGCGCCGGACAGGTCCCAGGTGGCGTACGCCGGGACCCGGACGTCGGTGCGGGTCAGCAGCTTCCCGCTCAGGGCGCGGTCGAGACGGCGAGCGGCTCTCCAGACGGTGTCGCCCTCGGGCACGGGTCGACCGTCCTCAGCCGCGCAGCCGGAGCCCGCGCGGCGTCGAGACGAAGCCGGCCGCGTCGAGCGCCTCGCGCAGGGGAGTCGACCCACCACCCAGGATCTGCTCCCCGTCGGCCTTCTCCACGGTGATCCGGCCGAGCGCGCCCCGGCGGCCGGCCTCCGACAGCGACAGGGCGGCCGGCCGCAGGAGAGCCGCGTCGTCGGACCACGTCAGCAGGGTGCGGCCGCCACGCTCGACGTACAGGGTGAGGGCGCCGTCGACCAGGACGACGAGCGCGCCGGCCTTGCGTCCGGGGCGGTGACCGCCCGAGGTCTCGCGCTCCGGCCACGGCAGGGCCGAGCCGAACGGGTTGGCCGGGTCGGTGGCCGCGAGGGTCACCGCCTCGGGCTTCGCGTCACCCCCGTCGCCGGCGGGGTCGGTGAAGGTCCGGAGCCGGTCGATCGCGCCGGCGGTGCCGAACTGGGCCGCGCCCAGCCCCTCGACGAAGTAGCCGCGTCGGCAGCGCCCGGACTCCTCGAACGCGGACAGCACCTTGTAGACCGCCGCGAACCCTCCGGTGGACCGCTCGGACATCACCGCGCCGCGGGTGACCACGCCGTACCGCTCGAGCATCCGCTCGGCCGTCGCGTGAGCCCGCCGGGTCGGGTCGGGATCGACGTCGGGGAGGATCGCCCAGCGCCCGGTGGTGGTGGGCGGGGGCGGTCGGACACCGGCCCGGACCGGTCGTGCGCGAGGGGTCGTGCGGCGTGTGCGGTGGGTGCCGGACCCGGACCCGGCGAGGGCGCGGAGCGGGGCGAAGGTGTCGTTGCTGACGCGGCCCGCCCACACCAGGTCCCACAGGGCCTCGGCCAGCTCGCGGTCGGGGCCGCCGGCCGCGGCCTGGAGCTGCCGGAAGAACCACGCGCCTCCGGGTGCGAGGGCCTCGAGCACCGCGCGGTGGAGCTCGCCGAAGGACGTCTCGTGGTCGGGGTCGGGGAGGGGCATGGTCAGCGGCGCCTGCTCGCCGAGGTGGAGCGACACCCAGCCGTCGCTCCCCGGGAGGCTGGCGTGCCCGATCCAGGTCACCTCGCCGGAGGCGGTCAGCTCATCGAGAAGCGCGGGCTCGTAGTCGGCGACCCGGCTCGGCAGGATCAGCGACTCCCACGCGGACGCGGGGGCGGCGTACCCGGCGAGCTGGTCGATCACCTGGAGCAGACCGTCGACGCCGCGCGGGCCGCGCCGGGGCCGGTCGACGTGCTGCCAGGCGAGCAGGAACCGCCCGAGTGCCGCCGGCTCGACCGGCTCGACCTCTCGTCGCAGGCGGGCCAGGGAGCGACGGCGCAGCAGCCGGAGCACCTCGGCGTCGCACCACTCCGCGCCCGAGCCGGCCGGTCGGAACTCGCCCTCGAGCACCCGGCCCTGGGCACCGAGCCGCTGCAGCGTCTGCCGGACCACCGCGGCACCGAGACCGAGCCGCGCCGAGACGTCGGCCACGGTGAACGGGCCGTGGGTGCGGGCATGGCGACCGACCAGGTCGGCCAGCGGGTCGCCCACGGCCTCGGTGAAGGCGTCGGGGACGCCTGGCGGAACCGGGACGCCGAGCCCGTCTCGGAGGCGGCCGAGGTCCTCGATCGCGGCCCATCGCTCCTCGCCGGCCATCCGGACGACGACCGCACGGCGTGCGTCGGAGAGCGAGGTCAGCCACTCGATGGCGTCGGCGCCGTCGACACAGCGGTCGGCGACCTCGTCGACACCGACCGGGCCCAGCCAACGCAGCAGGTCGGCGACGCCCTCGGCGTCTCGCGCCCGGCGTTCGGGGAGGGTGCGCTGGAGCATCGACTCCACCTCGGCGAGCACCTCGGGGTCCAGCAGCTCGCGGAGCTCCGCCCGGCCCAACAGCTCCGCCAGCAGGCCCTGGTCGAGCGCGAGAGCCGCAGCGCGGCGCTCGGCGATGGGCGAGTCGCCCTCGTAGACGAACTGGGCGACGTATCCGAACAGCAGGCTGCGGGCGTACGGCGACGGCTGGTGGGTGTCGACGTCGTGGATGCCGACCTCGCGTCGCTGGACGCGCCGCATCAGCGCGACCAGGGCGGGCAGGTCGTAGACGTCCTGGAGGCACTCACGGACGGCCTCCAGCACGATCGGGAACGACGGGTACTTCACGGCGACCTCGAGCAGCGCCGCGCTGCGCTGCCGCTGCTGCCACAGGGGCGAGCGTCTCCCGGGGTCGCGACGGGGGAGCAGGAGTGCGCGGGCGGCACACTCGCGGAACCGGGCCGCGAACAGCGCCGAGCCACCGACCTCCTGGGTCACCAGGTCGTCGATCTCGTCCGGCTCGAACGCGATCACCTCGCCGGTGGGTGGCTCGGCGTCGGTGTCGGGGATGCGGATCACGATGCCGTCGTCGGAGGCGATGGCCTGGCCGTCGACGCCGTACCTCTCGCGGAGGCGGGCGTTGATGGCCAGCGCCCACGGGGCATGGACCGGCGTGCCGTACGGCGAGTGGACCACCAGGCGCCAGTCGCCGAGCTCGTCGCGGAACCTCTCGACCACCAGCGTGCGGTCGCTGGGCAGCACGCCGGTGGCCTCGACCTGCTCGTGGACGTAGCCGACGAGGTTGTCGGCGGCCCATGCGTCGAGCCCGCGCTGCTCGGCGACCGCGACCGCCGTCGCGCGCTTCGCCGTCGCGAGGTCGCGGGTGAAGGCGCCGATCGCCTCGCCCAGCTCGGCCGGGCGACCCAGCGCGTCACCCTTCCAGAACGGCAGGCGCCCGGGCACGCCGGGCGCGGGCGTCACCAGGACACGGTCGTGGGTGATGTCCTCGATCCGCCAGCTGGTGGCGCCCAGGGCGAAGATGTCGCCGACGCGCGACTCGTAGACCATCTCCTCGTCGAGCTCTCCGACACGACGGCCGGGGCCCTCGCCACCGACGAGGAACACGCCGAACAGCCCGCGGTCGGGGATGGTGCCGCCACTGGTGACTGCCAGGCGCTGCGCGCCCGGGCGGCCGGTGAGCTGGCCGGTCACGCGGTCCCAGACGACCCGCGGCCGGAGCTCGGCGAACTCGTCGCTCGGATAGCGGCCGCTCAGGAGATCGAGCGTGGCGTCGAAGGCACCCCGCGGCAGCCCGGTGTACGACGCGGACCGGCGCACCAGGTCGAACAGGTCGTCGGCCGACCAGGCCTCCATCGCCACCATGGCGACCACCTGCTGCGCGAGCACGTCGAGCGGGTTCGTCGGGATGCGCAACGCCTCGATCTGGCCGTCGCGCATGCGCTGGACGGCCACCGCCGTCTGGGCCAGGTCGCCCCGATGCTTGGGGAACAGCACGCCCCGGCTGACCTCGCCGACCTGATGACCGGCGCGGCCGACCCGTTGCAGCGCGCTGGCCACGCTCGGCGGGGATTCGATCTGGACCACCAGGTCGACCGCGCCCATGTCGATGCCGAGCTCCAGGCTGCTGGTCGCCACGACGCAGGGCAGTCGGCCGCGCTTGAGGTCGTCCTCGATGATCGCGCGCTGCTCCTTGGACACCGAGCCGTGATGGGCCTTGGCGATGAGCGGGGCCGCGGCGTACGACGTGCCGGACTGCGCCATCACCTGCGCGGGCGGGGGTCCCTCGGTGTCGACCTCGACCCCGGCCCGTTCGGCGGCGATCTCGTTCAGCCGGGCGGTCAGCCGCTCGGCCAGGCGCCGGGAGTTGGCGAACACGATGGTGGAGCGGTGCTGCCCGATCAGGTCGGCCACGTGGTTCTCGACGTGCGGCCAGATCGAGGTGGCCTCCCGACCGTCGCCCGCGTGGTCGGAGCCGTCGTCCGCATGGTGAGGGTCGTCGTACTCCCCGGGCTGGGTCATGTCCTCGACCGGGACCACGACGGTGAGGTCCCACTCCTTGACCGACGGGGGCGCGACGATCTCGACCGGGGTCGTCCCGCCCAGGAACCGCGCGACCTCCTCCAACGGGCGGACCGTCGCCGATAGCCCGATGCGCTGGGCGGGCTGGGGGAGCAGGGCGTCGAGGCGCTCGAGCGTGATGCCGAGGTGGGTGCCGCGCTTGGTGCCGGCGACGGCGTGCACCTCGTCGACGATCACGGTCTCGACCTGGCGCAGGCTCTCGCGGGCCCGGCTGGTCAGCATCAGGAACAGCGACTCGGGTGTCGTGATCAGGATGTCGGGCGGAGTGCGGGCGAGGGTGCGGCGCTCGGCCGCGGGTGTGTCGCCCGAGCGGATCCCGACCGTGACGTCCGGGAGTCGGGTGCCCAGGCGCCCCGCCGTCTGTCGGATGCCGCTCAGCGGGGCGCGCAGGTTGCGCTCGACGTCGACGGCGAGTGCCTTGAGCGGGGAGATGTAGAGGACCCGCGTGCCCGTCTCGGCGGGTCGTGGCTGTGTCAGCAGCCGGTCGATGGCCCACAGGAACGCCGAGAGCGTCTTGCCGGAACCGGTCGGCGCGACCACCAGGGCGTGCTGGCCGTCGGCGATCGCCTCCCAGGCACCTGCCTGGGCCGCGGTCGGTGCCGCGAACGCCGCCCCGAACCACTCGCGCGTGGGCGCGCTGAAGCGCTCCAGCGCAGTGCGAGGCCCGGTCACGCGCCCATCCTCGCTCACCCCACCGACAGGTGGCCGGTCGAGCCCGGCGCCCGGTGACCCGCCCCGGGCCGGCCGCGGCAGCACTGAGGCATGAGGGGCCCGTGGGAAGGGTGTTGTGCATGGGTCGCTAGGCTCGGTCCGTGTTCGGGGCACTGGGCCGGTTGGCCACACGTCATCCGTGGTACGTCGTCATCGGGTGGATCGTGGTATCCGTCCTGATCGTCGTCACCGCGCCGAAGCTGAGCGCCACCAGCGACCAGTCGGAGTTCCTGCCGGCGAAGTACGAGTCGATCCGGGCCGCCGAGCTCCAGACCGACGCGTTCCCGCAGCAGACCAGCGTGGGCGCACTCCTCGTCTTCGACCGGACGGACGGCGGCACGCTCACCGCCGCCGACAGCGCCGAGGTCCAGAAGGTCGCTGGCGAGCTGGACGGCACGGTCGGTCCGGTCTTCTCCGGCGTGGTCGCCCAACCGCCCTCACAGAACAAGCTCGTGCAGCTGGCCGTGGTCGGGATCGACAAGGACAAGAACCCCTACGACCCCGACGCGATCGACGCCGCGAAGAAGCTGCGCGCCGAGGCCCACGCCGCCGTCGACGGCAGCGACCTCGAGGTGGGCGTCACCGGGGCCGCCGCCCAGGCCCTCGACTCGCAGGACGCGTCGGCCAAGGCCGAGACGATCGTCGGGCTCACGACGTTCGGTCTGATCCTGCTGCTGATGATCGTGATCTTCCGCAGCGTGATCCTGGCCCTGTTCCCGCTGCTCGTGATCGGCCTGGTCTCCCAGGTGGCGGTCGGGCTGATCGGCGCGGCCAACCAGGTCTTCGACCTCAAGACCGACAGCTCGATCCAGGTGATCCTGATCGTGGTGCTGTTCGGCATCGGAACCGACTACATCCTGTTCTTCCTCTTCCGGTACCGAGAGCGGCTCCGCCTCGGAGAGGGCTCCAAGGACGCCGTGTTCCAGGCGATCGCCCGCGCGGGTGAGGCGATCGTCTCCGCCGGCGGTGCGGTGATCGTGTCGTTCATGGCGTTGCTCCTGAGCTCGCTCGGCATCTTCAAGTCGATCGGCCCCGCGCTCGCCATCGCGGTGGCCGTCACGGTCCTGGCGGCCCTGACCCTGGTCCCGGCCGTGGTGTCCCTGATCGGCACGAAGGTCTTCTGGCCCTCCAAGGCCTGGCAGAGGGAGCCGGGGTTCGCCCGGTTCGGCGCGATCGGGCGCTCGCTCGGCCGCCGCCCCGGGACGTACGCCGCGGCCTCCGGGCTGGTCCTGGCCGTGCTGGCGCTCTTCGCCTTCAGCTTCAACCCCACCTTCGACCTCGGCGACTCGGGTGCCCCGAAGACGGTCGAGTCCGCGGTGGCGCTGAAGACGCTGGAGAAGGGCTTCCCGCCGGGTGCGACCGACCCGACGGTCGTGCTCCTCCATGCCACCGCCGGAAGGCCGCTCGACAAGGCCGAGACCACGGCGTACGCCGCTCAGTTGAGCAAGGCGGAGGGCGTGGGCTCGGTCGGCCCGGCGCAGCTGAGCCCCGACCAGCAGACCGCGTCGTACAGCGTCGTGCTCGACAGCGACCCGACCTCCGACGCGGCGCTGGCCGCGATCAAGGGGCCGGTCCGCGACGCCGCGCACGCCGCGGCACCCGCCGGCACCGAGGCGCTGGTCGGTGGGACCACCTCGGTCTTCGCCGACTTCCAGAAGGCGATGAACCGCGACTACAAGGTCGTGTTCCCGGTCGCGGCGATCGTGATCGCGATCATCCTGGCGCTGCTGCTCCGCAGCCTGGTCGCGCCGTGGTACCTGATGGCGTCGGTCGGCCTCGGGTTCGGCGCGACTCTGGGCGCGGCGGTGATCGTCTTCCAGCACGTCCAGGGCAAGGACGGCCTGATCTTCCTGCTGCCGATCTACATCTACCTCTTCGTGGTCGCGCTCGGCACCGACTACAACATCTTGATGATCGCGCGACTCCGCGAGGAGGCTCGCGAGGGCAAGGGGGCTCGTGACGCGGCCGCCGAGGCGGTGACGCACGCCGGGCCGACGGTCGCCGCAGCCGGCCTGATCCTGTCCGGCACGTTCGCCTCCCTGATGCTCGGCGGCAACTCGCTGCTGGTCGCGCTGGGCTTCTCGATCTCGTTCGGGATCTTCGTGGCGGCGTTCGTGATGTCGATGTTCTTCACGCCGGCCATCACCGCGTTGATCGGGCACGCCGCCTGGTGGCCGGGCCACGGCGACGAGACGCGGGAGCCGCAGAAGCAGGCCCAGTCGGTCTAGTCGGGCACGACGGCGTCGGCCTCCACCTCGACGACCCAGCGGGGGTCGAGCAGGGCGGCGACCACGACCATCGTGCTGGCCGGGCGCACGTCGCGGAACACCTCGCCGTGGACGGCGCCCACGGCCTCCGCGACGTCGCCGGTGACGACATACTGCCGGGTGCGGACGACGTCCGCGACACTCGCGCCCAGGTCGGCGAGAGCGGCGGCGACGATCTCCCAGCACCGCCGCGCCTGCACGGCCGGGTCGGGATCGACGTGACCGTCGGGCCAGATCGGCGCGGTGCCGCTCACGGACACCGTCGCGCCCACGCGGGTGGCGCGGCTGAACCCCATCGTGCCCTCGTACGGCGAGCCCGAGCGCGCGTGCCGGCGTTCCATCCCGCCACGGTAGGTGGCCGGACACGGATTGTCGTGGTGTCGGTGGTCCTTTGTAGGGTCGGTCAACGTGCCCCACCAGCCCTCGGCCGAGCCGATGATCGCGGCCCGCGACCTGCGCAAGTCCTTCACCGGGCGCGACGGCACGGTCGTCGAGGCGGTCAAGGGCATCGACATCGAGGTCCGCCGCGGCGAGGCGTTCGGCTTCCTCGGCCCCAACGGCGCCGGGAAGTCCTCCACGATGCGGATGATCGCGGCCGTGTCGCCGGTCAGCGGGGGAGAGCTGCGGATCCTCGGGATGGACCCCGCCGAGCACGGCCCGGCGATCCGGTCTCGGCTCGGCGTCTGCCCGCAGGAGGACACCCTCGACAACGAGCTGAACGTCTTCGACAACCTCTACATCTACGGCCGCTACTTCGGGATCGCCAAGCGCGAGGTCCGGGAGCGGGCCGACGAGCTGCTGGAGTTCGTCCAGCTCACAGAGAAGCGCACCGCCAAGGTCGAGGACCTCTCCGGCGGCATGAAGCGACGCCTCACCATCGCCCGCTCCCTCATCAACCGGCCCGACATCCTGCTCCTCGACGAGCCGACCACCGGGCTCGACCCGCAGGCACGCCACGTGCTGTGGGACCGGCTGTTCCGCCTCAAGCAGCAGGGGGTGACGCTGGTGATCACGACCCACTACATGGACGAGGCCGAGCAGCTGTGCGACCGGCTGGTCGTCATGGACCGGGGCGTCATCGCCGCCGAGGGCTCGCCGCTCGACCTGATCCGCGAGTACTCCACCCGCGAGGTCGCGGAGCTGCGCTTCCCCGTGGGCGACCACGACGCGACCGCCGAGAAGATCGCCGACCTCGGCGAGCGGGTCGAGGTGCTGCCCGATCGGCTCCTGGTCTACGGCGACGACGGTGAGCGCGTGCTCGACCAGATCCACGAGCGCGGGCTCCGCCCGGTGGCCACCTTGGTACGCCGTTCCACCCTGGAGGACGTCTTCCTCCGGCTCACCGGCCGGACGCTGGTCGACTGATGCCCACCGTGGCCTCGACGGGCGCGACCGACGCAGTGGTCCGCGACGACCGCCGCCTGTCCCCGCTCACCGGAGCACTCCGGCAGTACGACTACTGGCTGACGGTCTACCAGCGCACCTGGAAGGGCTCGATCATCACGTCGTTCGTGTCGCCGCTCTTCTACGTGCTGGCCATGGGGGTCCTGCTCGGCGGGTTCGTCCACGTCAGCCCGAGCCGGCTCGAGGGTGCTCCGTCGTACCTCGCGTTCATCGTGCCCGGCCTGATCGCGGCCCAGGCGATGCAGACCGCGGTCTTCGAGACGACCTACCCGGTGATGGGCGCCCTGAAGTGGCACAAGAGCTTCTACGCGCAGCTCGCCACCCCGCTGGAGTCCCGCGACCTGGCCAACGCCTTCCTGCTGTTCACGCTGTTCCGGGTGGCGACCACCTGCGGGGTCTACTTCGTGGTGATGGCGCCGTTCGGGGTGTTCGCGACCTGGTGGGGGCCGGTCGCCGCCTGGGGTGTGACGATGCTGACCGGGATGGCGTTCGGCGCCTGGACGTTCGCGTTCAGCGCCCACGTCCGCAGCGAGGCGTCGTTCGGGCTGATCTTCCGGCTCGGGCTGATCCCCCTGTTCCTGTTCTCAGGCGCGTTCTTCCCGATCACCAACCTCGGGCCCGTCCTGGAGTGGGTCGCCCGGCTCACCCCGCTCTGGCACGGCGTCAACCTGACCCGGATGCTCTGCCTCGACACCGTCGACCGGTCGACGGCCGCGGTGAACGCGTTGGTCCTGGTCGTGGTGCTGGTCTCCGGCTGGTACCTCGCGCTGCGCACCCTCGCCCGGAGGGTGGCCCAGTGACCACGACGTTCGCGCCGACCCCGGCGAGCACCTCGTCGCCGCTCCGCCCGCTCGAGGGCGGCGGCCTGATCGTCCTGCGCAACTACGTGACCTACAAGAGCCAGTGGAAGCTGTTCGCGACCGGGTTCCTCGAGCCTGTCTTCTACCTGTTCTCGATCGGCATCGGTGTCGGCAAGCTGATCCACGCGTTCGAGCTGAACGGCCACTCCATCCCGTACGCCGAGTTCGTGGCGCCCGGGATGCTCGCGGCCTCGGCGTTCAACGGCGCCCTGCTCGACTCGACCTTCAACGTCTTCTTCAAGCTGAAGTACGAGAAGCTCTACGACCAGATGCTGGCCACGCCACTGACCACCACCGACATCGCCCGCGGCGAGATCCTGTGGGGTCAGCTGCGGGGAGCGTCGTACTCCGCGGCGTTCCTGGTGGTGATGTGGGCGATGGGACTGGTCCACTCCTGGTGGGCGGTGCTGGCGTTCCCGGCGACGCTGCTGATCGGCTTCGCGTTCAGCGCGGTCTGCATGGGGCTCACGACGTACATGAACTCCTGGCAGGACTTCGACAAGATCACCCTGGTCCAGCTGCCGCTGTTCCTGTTCTCCGGCACGTTCTTCCCGGTCACCGCGTTCCACGGCGTGCTGCGCTGGATCGTCGAGGTGACTCCGCTCTACCGCGGGGTCGTGCTGTGCCGCGAGCTCACCACCGGTGTGATCAGCTGGCAGTCCGGTGTCTCCGTGGTCTACCTGGTCGCGATGGGCGTGCTCGGCATGCTCGTCGTACGCCGCAGGCTCGACACGTTGCTGGTCACCTGAGGTCGCTCAGCCGATGAAGTCCTGCGCGGCGTCGGTCCGACCCTCGGCGTCGCGCCGGCCGGCGACGCCGACCCGGTGGAGATCAGGGTTCAGGACGCGGTGGGCCCTCCGGCGCGCGTTGGTCAGCCTCAGCACCTTCGCCTCCCACGCGTCCGTGCGTGGGCTCACCGTGGTGGCACGCTCGGTCGACATAGCCGAGGACCGGTCGTGGGTGGCCGTGGCCCGCGCGGACCCGGCGGGCACGGCGAGCGCGGCGGTCAGCAGAGCCGTGGCAGGAGGGGCGTCTCGCACGGATCCTCGGTGCGGATGACTCGGGTGGAGCGTGGTCAACCTACGACACCTCCCTCCCTGCGAACGCTTAGCGATATCGGCCCCGCTGGGTGAGGATGTGCCGGTGAACCCTGAGCCGTCGCCTCTCGAGCCGGACACCAAGGACTGGACCTGGGTGCTGGAGCGACCGTGTGACGAGTGCGGCTTCGACGCGTCCGCCTACGACCGGCCCGCGATCCCGCGGGCCTTCCGCAAGAACGCCCACGTGTGGTTCGCGCTCCTGGCGGATCCGGCGGCGGGGGTGCGGAGCCGTCCGGACCGGTGGTCGACGCTGGAGTACGCCTGCCACGTGCACGACGTCCATCAGATCTACCACGACCGCGTCTCCCTGATGCTCGCGGAGCACGACCCGCTGTTCGCGAACTGGGACCAGGACAGCTCGGCCGAGCTGGGTCGCTACGCCGACCAGCTGCCGTCCATCATCGGTCCCACCCTGGTGGCCGCGGCGTACGCGATCGGCGACCTGTACGACTCGGTCCCGCCGCTGTCGTGGCAGCGGCGCGGGCGTCGCAGCGACGGGCACGTGTTCACGATCGAGTCGCTGGCGCGGTACCAGCTGCACGACGTCGTCCACCACCTCCATGACGTCCGTCACGCCGCGCGGTCGGCGACCATCCGGGCGTACGACGCGTCAGCGGACGACTACCTGGAGCACACCCGTGACCTGCCGGCGTCCGTGGCCGCCGCGATCGGGCGGTTCGCCGGGATGGTGTCCCCGGGAGGCCGGGTGCTGGAGATCGGCAGCGGGTCCGGCCGCGACGCCGCGGCGCTCGAGCGGGCCGGACTGTCCGTCCGACGCACCGACGTCACCCCGGCGTTCGTCGAGAGGCTCCGAGCCGACGGCCAGCGGGCCGACCGGCTCGACCCGTTGCACGACGACCTGGCCGACCCGGACGCTCCCGGCACGGCCTACGACGGGGTGTGGGCCGACGCGAGCCTGCTCCACGTCGCTCGCGACGACCTGCCGACGGTTCTCGCCCGCCTGGCGGGGGCGACGCGGCCCGGCGGGGCGCTCTTCGTCTCCGTCAAGGAGGGCGACGGCGAGGACTGGTCGACGCACGGCAACGTCACCGCCCCCCGGTTCTTCACGTTCTGGCGGGACGAGTCGCTCCGCTCCGTGGCGGAGGCGGCCGGCTGGTCCGTGCGGGAGGTGCTGCGCAGCGAAGGCCGCGATGGGGAGCCGTGGCTCGAGGTCATGGCCACTCGCGCATGATGACGTCGTGAGGCACACGGAGTTCTGGTCCCGCATGGAGGCGGCGCTCGGCCCGGCGTACGCCCGGGCCTGGGCCGGTCAGTTCGTGATCGGGGAGCTGGGCGGGCGGACCGCCCAGGAGGCGTTGGACGCCGGAGAGCCCCCGAAGGCGGTGTGGGCCGCGGTCTGGCGGGCCCTCGAGCTGCCGCCCTCGGAGCGGTAGCTCAGGCCTCCGTCGCCAGCCGTACGCCGAACCCCACGAGCACGAGCCCGGTCAGGGTGTCGAGCCGGCGCCGGATGCCGGGTGACCTCATCCACCCCGCGACCGTGCCGGACAGGGCGATCAGGCCGACGAAGTACAGCGCGGTCAGCACGGTGTACCACGCGCCGAGGGCGAAGGTGGTCCACCCGACGGACCAGCCGCTGTCGGGGACGAACCCGGGCAGGAAGCTGACGAAGAAGACGCCCACCTTCGGGTTGAGCAGGTCGGTCAGGAAGCCCGCGAAGAATCCCGACCCACCCAGCAGGGGCGCCGGGGCCATCGGTCCGTCGCCCGCGGTCACGACGTCGTCGGCCCTGCGCCGCACCGTCAGCAGCGACCGCACCCCGATCCAGGTCAGGTAGCAGGCGCCGGCGACCTTGAGCACGTCGTACCCGATCTCGCTGGCCTGGAGCAGCGCCGAGAGCCCGAGCGCCGTCGCGGTGACCCAGACCACCAGGCCGCACAGGACGCCCGCCGCCGTCGCGGCACCACCACGCCGGCCGCCGCGGACGAGCCCGCGGACCACGACCAGGCTGTCGGGGCCGGGGAGGAGCACGATCAGGACGGAGGCGAGCGTGAACGAGGCCAGCGCAACCAGCACGAGGGGACCCTACAGCCGCCCGCCGGGCCGACATCCGTGCGCGCAATCCCCGAAATCTGGGACGAACTGGGAGACCGTGGTTTGTAACGTCGAGAGTGCCCTAGCGCGAAGGGGCGATTCACCCGTGGATACCCCATGCTCCTACGGGTGGCGTCTGGTGTGAGAGCCGGACGATGATGCCCGTCGGACCTCCTATCCGGCGGGCATCGTCAATCCGTCAGCCCGCGGCGACCGCCTCGAGCCGCTTCTCGAACTCGCCCCACACCTGGTGGACGGCGAAGCCCAGTGCCTGGTTGATCGCGACCATGTGGGCGTTGGTCTCGGCGTTGGTCGTGACCACGTAGGCGCGGTCCGGGAAGCGTTCGCACAGCAGCCGCAGCTGGGCGCACTTGACGGCCATCCCCAGCCGGTGGCCGCGATGGTCGGGGTGGACGAGCGTGCCGAACTGGTCGACGTGCACGGCGTCGCCGCCCGGCACCGACGCGTCTGCGTAGGCGACCACGACCCCCTCGTGCACCGCGACCGCGACCACGGAGGTGCGACCCGCCTCCTCGCGTTCGCGCTCGATGGCGCCGAGGTCGTCCACGGTGTCCCTCCCGGGCTCGAGCTCGAGGTCACCATGCGGCGCCTCCACGCCGAGCAGGTTCCGGAGGTCGACGTACGTCGCCCGCAGCTCGGCGGGGACCGGACCGACGAACGAGCGGATCTCGTAGCCGCGGTGGTACGGCGCCGCGTCGGCGGTCAGCCGGTCGAGCAGCTCGTGGTCGGGCGGCAGCTGGAGCCGCCTCTCGATCTCGGTCATCGCGAGGTCGTAGCCGTGCCGCTCGGCGAACCGCCGGTTCCGGCTCAGACCCTCGCCGACCCGGGCCTGGGCGCGGAGGATGCGGCGCCCGCGGGAGTGGGCGGCGTGCTCCTCGACGTGGGCGAGCAGGCGCGCGCCGTACCCGTGCCGCTGGTGGCGCGGGTCGACCCACACCAGGACCTGGGCCACCTCGAGGTTGTCGCGGGTGCTGCCCATCAGGACGGACTCGCCGACCATCGAGCCGTCGACGAAGGCGCCGAAGGCGTCGAACAGCTCGGCCGTGTCGGAGGTCAGCATCGCCTGGCCGTCCTCGCGGGAGTACAACCCGACGTCGGGGTCCTCGGCGCGTTCGGCCGCGGCGTACACGTCCTGGAAGCCGTCCAGGTCCGCCTCGTCGTACGGGTCGACGGGTCGGATCATCAGCTCGGACACGCCCGCCACGGTGGCGGACCGCCGGGACCGGACGCAACCGGGTTTCCCGCGGCGTGTCGGACCCGGGTCGAACACGTGTTCGGGTTAGATGGACCCCGTAGACGACCCCGGTCCGGGGTTCATCCACAGCCTCCGCGCCACCTCGGGCGGACTGTCGGTAGCCCGGTCTAGCGTCTCGCCCGACGACGAGGACCAGACACCACGACACGGGACGACGGGTCCCGGACAAGGATGGACAGACATGGCTGGAGACCGCGAGAAGGCGCTCGATGTCGCGCTCGCCCAGATCGAGAAGCAGTTCGGCAAGGGCTCGGTGATGCGCCTGGGCGACGAGACCAGGGCACCGCTGGAGGTCATCCCCACCGGCTCCATCGCCCTCGACGTCGCGTTGGGCCTCGGCGGCCTGCCGCGCGGGCGCGTCGTGGAGATCTACGGGCCGGAGTCCTCCGGCAAGACGACCGTCGCCCTGCACTCCGTGGCCAACGCCCAGCGGGCCGGCGGCATCGTGGCGTTCATCGACGCCGAGCACGCGCTCGACCCCGACTACGCCAAGAACCTCGGCGTCGACACCGACGCCCTGCTGGTCAGCCAGCCCGACTCCGGTGAGCAGGCGCTCGAGATCGCCGACATGCTGATCCGGTCCGGTGCGCTCGACCTGATCGTGATCGACTCGGTCGCCGCGCTGGTGCCGCGCGCCGAGATCGAGGGCGAGATGGGCGACAGCCACGTCGGCCTCCAGGCCCGGTTGATGAGCCAGGCGTTGCGGAAGATGACCGGCGCGCTCAACAACTCCAACACCACGATGATCTTCATCAACCAGCTGCGCGAGAAGATCGGCGTGATGTTCGGGTCTCCCGAGACCACCACCGGCGGGCGCGCGCTGAAGTTCTACTCGTCGGTCCGGCTCGACGTCCGCCGCATCGAGACCCTCAAGGACGGCACCGACATGGTCGGCAACCGCACCCGGGTCAAGGTCGTGAAGAACAAGGTGGCGCCGCCGTTCAAGCAGGCCGAGTTCGACATCATGTACGGCCAGGGCATCAGCCGCGAGGGTGGCCTGATCGACGTCGGGGTCGAGGCGGGCATCATCCGCAAGGCCGGCGCCTGGTACACCTACGAGGGCGACCAGCTCGGGCAGGGCAAGGAGAACTCCCGCTCCTTCCTCAAGGACAACCCCGACCTGGCCAACGAGATCGAGAAGCGGATCCTGGAGAAGCTCGGGGTCGGGCCGACGGTCGACGCCCCGGCCGGCGGTGGGGCCGACGACCTGTCCGACGAGCCGATCGGCGTCGATGACTTCTAGACCCGCAGTCGACCGCGAGGCACGAGCGGGCGGCGTCGGGGCGGCCAGGTCGCGCGAGCCCGCGGCCGAGCCTGCCGAGCCGCGAGGGCGCGTCGAGGCCCGTCCGCATGACCCGGACGGTTCGCACGCGTCCTGGCGGGGAGACGTCGGAGCGGGGGTTCGCGCCTGGACCGGCGAGCCCGGCGAACCACCTCCCGACCTCGAGCACGACGGACCGGATGCCGATGCGGAGTCCGTGGCGCGCACGATCCTGCTGGACGCGCTGACCGGTCAGGCCCGCAGCCGCCGCGAGCTTCGCGCCAGGCTGGCCAAGAAGGGCGTGCCCGACGACCTCGCCGAGCGGCTGCTCGACCGGTTCGCCGAGGTGGGGCTCGTCGACGACGAGGCCTTCGCCCGGTCGTGGGTGGAGAGCCGGCGACGCAGCCGCGGTCTGGCACGCCGCGCCCTCGCCCACGAGCTGCGACGCAAGGGCGTCGACGACGAGACCGCGCGCACGGCCCTGGACGACGTCGACCCCGAGCAGGAGCTGGAGGCGGCCCGCATCCTGGTCCGCAAGAGACTCAGGTCGCTGCGCGGCGTCGACCCTGCCACCGCGACGCGTCGTCTGGCCGGCGTGCTGGCGCGCAAGGGCTACCCGGCCGGCCTGGCGTTCGGCGTCGTCCGCGAGGAGCTGGCCGCGGCCGGGCGAGACGACGTCCTCGACGACGGGGCCGACATCCCGGACCCCTGACCCGTGCCACGATGTGCCGGTGACGCCCCACCTCCACCGCCTGCCGTCGGGACCGGTCGACCTGACCTCCATCTCCACCGACGCGACGCCCGGGTTCGACGGGGGCAAGAAGGCCGGTACCGCAGCTCTCGCCACACTCGGCGACGAGCTGTCTGACCTCCAGGAACGTCTCTGGGCCGCGCGTGGCACCGGGACCCGCCGCCGGGTCCTGCTGGTCCTCCAGGGGATGGACACCTCGGGCAAGGGCGGCGTCCTGCGACACACCGTCGGCCTGATGGATCCGCAGGGCGTGAAGATCACCAGCTTCAAGGCCCCCACCATCGACGAGCGCAAGCACCACTTCCTGTGGCGCATCCGCAACGCCGTGCCGGGGCCGGGGTACGTCGGCGTGTTCGACCGGTCGCACTACGAGGACGTGCTGATCGTGCGGGTGCACGGTATGGCCGAGCCGGACACCATCGAGCGCCGGTACGCCGAGATCAACGAGTTCGAGGCCGGGCTGGTCGCCGGGGGCGTCGTCATCGTCAAGTGCCTGCTCCACGTCTCGGCCGACGAGCAGAAGGAGCGGCTGCTGGCGCGGCTCTCGAATGAGGACAAGTACTGGAAGTTCAATCCTCGAGACATCGACGAACGCGCGCTCTGGCGCGACTACCGCGAGGCCTACGAGATCGCCCTGGCGCGCACCAACACCGAGGTCGCCCCGTGGTACGTCGTACCGGCGGACAAGAAGTGGTACCGCAACCTGGTGGTCGGTGAGCTCCTGCTCGATCAGCTCCGGGACCTGGGCCTGCAGTGGCCGGCACCCGACTTCGACGTCGAGGAGCAGCGTCGTCGCCTCCTCGAGGAGGGTCCGCTCACGTGATCGAGACCGTCCGGGTGACGCGCTACGTCACGCCGCTGCGAGAGGGTGGCAGCCTGCCCGGGATCGTCGAGGGCGACGACCTCGGCACTTACGTCTGCAAGTTCCGCGGTGCCGGGCAGGGCGTGCGGGTGCTGGTGGCCGAGGTGATCGTCAGCGCGCTCGCCTCCCGGCTCGGCCTGCGCACGCCGGACCTGGTCGGGCTCGACCTCGATCCCGAGATCGCCCGCTACGAGGCCGACGAGGAGGTGCAGGACCTGCTCAACGCGAGCGCCGGTCTCAACCTCGGCATCGACTTCCTGCCCGGGGCCTTCGGCTACGAGGGAGAGGCCAGCACCCCTCCCGACGTCGCCGCCCGGATCCTGTGGCTCGACGCGTTCACCGCGAACGTCGACCGCACCTGGCGCAACCCGAACCTCCTGCTCTGGCACGGCGAGGCCTGGGTGATCGACCACGGCGCCGCGCTGTACTTCCACCACGCCTGGCCGGGCGGGGTGACCGACCCGTCCCGCTTCGCCGCCCAGCCGTGGAACATCGGGGATCACGTGTTCGGCGCGTACGTCGACCGGTTGCCGGCCGTCGACGCCGCGGTCGAGCTGACCGAGAGCGACCTCACCGCGTGCGTGGCCGAGGTGCCGGACGCCTGGCTCGAGCCGGTCCCAGGGGCCGAGACGCCCGACGCGCTGCGCGCGGCGTACGTCTCGTTCCTCTCCGCCCGGCTCGCGACGCGTGCCTGGCTCCCGGGAGCGTCGGCCGCATGAGCGCCATGCCCTACCAGTACGTCGTGCTGCGCTGCGTGCCTCGGGTCGACCGCGAGGAGTTCGTCAACGTCGGCGTCGTCGTCTACTGCGAGGAGGCGTCGTACCTCCAAGCCGCGTGGAGTGTCGATCGCGACCGGCTGGTCGCGCTGGCACCCGGGCTCGACATCGACGCCGTCTGTGAGGGCCTGGAGTTCGTCCGCGGCGTGTGCGCCGGGAACGAGTCGGTCGGAGCGGTGGCCGGCAAGCCGACCGGTCAGCGCTTCGGTTTCCTCAAGGCCCCGCGCAGCACGGTGCTCCAGCCGGGCCCGGTACACGGCGGTGTGACCACCGACCCGGCCCGCCAGCTGGAGCACCTGCTGGAGAGGTTCGTGGGCTAGACCGGCACGAGCTCCACGGCGCCGACGGCGTACCGGGCGAGGATCGTGCGGGCCACGGCCTCGTGGACCCCCAGCGGCTCGGCGACCGCGACCGCGCCGGCCTCGAGCGCGAGCTCCTTGGCTCGGTCGGGCAGGAATCCAGGGGCCAGGAACAGCGAGGCGACCGCGATGTGCCGGCGACCCTCCTTGCGGAACGCGCGCACGGCCTCGCCGGTGGCCGGGGGAGCGGCCGAGGCGAACGCCGCGGTGACCGGCAGCCTGTGGTGGGTGCCCCAGAGGCGGGCGAGCCGGGCGACGGACTGGTTGGCCAGCGGGTCGCTGGAACCGGCGGCGGCCAGCACCAGGGCGTCGAGCTCGCGCACGCGGGACTCCTTGAGCGCCTCGCGCATCCGGACGTCGAGCACCTCGAGGAAGCACGTCTCGAGCCCGAGGATCGAGGTGGCGCGGACCTGGACGTGGTCGTGGCGGCCGTCCGCCGCGGTCACGGCCGCCGGGACGTCGACCTTGGCGTGGAAGGCGTCGGTCAGCAGCAGCGGGACGACGACGACCTCCTCGAACCTCGCCCGGGCGAGCTTGTCCACGACCGTGTTCAGGGACGGCTTGGACAGGTCGAGGAACGCGGTCTCGATCCTCAGGTCGGGGCGCAGCACGCAGACCTCGTCCACGAGCGCCTTGATGGTCGCGGCGGACCGCGGGTCACGGCTCCCGTGAGCCAGGGCCACCAGTGCAGGAGCAGCCATCAGCGCGGCCTCCTCTCGTTCTCTCTCATCTCCGGTGTGGGGCAGTCGACGTCGTTGTCGATCGGGATCTTCGGGTTCATGAGTGGATCCCGCACTCGGTCTTGTGGGTGCCGGCCCAGCGCCCGCTGCGCGGGTCCTCGCCGGGGGCGACGCGGCGCGTGCAGGGGGCACAGCCGATGGACGGGTAGCCGTCGTAGACGAGGGGGTTGACCAGGACGCCGTGCTCGGCGACGTACTTCTCGACGTCGTCGTGGGTCCATCGGGCGAGCGGTGAGACCTTGACCTTCGCCTTCTTGGCATCCCAACCGACGACGGGCGCGATGATCCGGTGGTGGGTCTCCGCGCGGCGCAGGCCCGTCGCCCAGGCGTCGTAGTCCTGCAGGGCGTCGTGGAGCGGTTGGACCTTGCGGAGCGCGCAGCACAGGTCGGGGTCGCGACGGAACAGCTCGGCGCCGTACTCCGCGTCCTGCTCGGCGACCGACTGGACGGGTGTGATCGGGATCAGGTTCACGTCCATCGTCGCGCCCACGGCGTCGGCGGTGCCGATCGTCTCCGCGAAGTGGTAGCCGGTGTCGAGGAACACCACGTCGATCCCCGGCGCGACGCGCGAGGCGATGTCGGCGAGGACGGCGTCCGCCATCGAGGACGTGACGCAGAAGCGGTCGCCGAACGTGGCGACGGCCCACTCGATGATGTGCTCGGCCGGGGCGAGCTCGAGCTCGGCACCGACGTGTGACACCAGCTCGCGCAGCTCCTCGGGGCTCCGGCCCGCGGTGTGCGTGCCGCGGAAGGCGCGCGCGCGGGTCGTGGTCGGGGCGGTCATCGGCTCACGCCCGACGGACGGACGAGCCCGAGCAGCTTCAGTGAGAACGCGCGCAGGCAGGCCCGGCACTCCCAGGCACCGTGCTGGTCCTCGTGCGGCCGGAGATCCTCGTCGCCGCAGTACGGGCAGTGGAACGGAACGGCGCGCTCGCTCACGACGCCACCTCCAACCCGGGGGTGACCAGGGCCTTCTCGCCTCGCAGCAGCTCCTCGTCGGCGCGGGCGACCCAGGTCGCGAACGACTCGGCCGGCTCACGCTGGACCAGGAAGTTCGACACCACGGTCGTCACGTAGTCGTCGAGCCCGGCGCTGGTCACCTTGTGTGCCCGGAGCTTGCGGCCGAAGTTCGCCTGCAGCCCCGTCGCACCGCCGAGGTGCACCTGGAAACCCTCGACCTGACGGTCGCCGTCCATCACCAGCTGGCCCTTCAGCCCGATGTCGGCGACCTGGGTACGGGCGCACGCGTTCGGGCAGCCGTTGACGTTGACGGTGATCGGGACGTCGAGGTCGGGGAACCGACGCTCGAGCTCGGCGACCAGGTCGCGGGCGCGGTTCTTGGTGTCGACGATCGCCAGCTTGCAGAACTCGATGCCGGTGCAGGCCATCGTGTTCTGCCGCCAGGCCGACGGCCGGGCCGAGAGGCCGATCGTGTCGAGCTCGTCGAGCAGGTCGTCGAGGACGGCCGGCTCGACCCCGACCAGCACGATCTTCTGGTACGGCGTCAGCCGCGCGCCGGCGACGGCGTAGCGCTCCATCAGGTCGGCGAGGCGCAGGAGCAGCGAACCGGAGACCCGGCCCACGGTCGGCGCGACCCCGACGTACACCCTCCCGTCGTGCTGGGCGTGGACCCCGACGTGGTCGCGGTGCCCGACCGGCGACGCCGGCGACTCACAGGAGACCAGGGGACGCCCGAGGTACTCGTTCTCGAGCACCTCGCGGAACTTCTCGATGCCCCAGTCGGCCACCAGGAACTTCAGGCGGGCGCGTGAGCGCAGCCGCCGGTAGCCGTAGTCGCGGAAGATCGAGGCAACGCCTTCCCAGACGTCGGCCACGTCCTCCAGCGGGATCCAGACGCCGGTCCTCTGCGCCAGCATCGGGTTGGTCGACAGCCCGCCTCCGACCCACAGGTCGAAGCCGGGGCCGTGCTCGGGGTGCACGGTGCCCACGAAGGCCACGTCGTTCGTCTCGGGGGAGACGTCGTGGCTCGGGTGGCCGGTGACGGCGGTCTTGAACTTGCGTGGCAGGTTCGAGTACGCCGGGTTGCCGAGCGCCCGGACGGCGATCTCCTCCAGGGCACTCGTGCCGTCGATGATCTCGTCGGCCGCGATGCCGGCGACGGGGGAGCCCAGGAACGGGCGGGGTGAGTCACCGCAGGCCTCGAGGCTGGAGAGACCGGCGTCGTCCAGGCGCTGCCAGATCTCGGGCACGTCCTCGATCCGGATCCAGTGGTACTGGATGTTCTCCCGGTCGGTGACGTCCGCGGTGTCGCGGGCGAAGTCGGCGCCGATCGAGCCCAGTGCGCGGACCGTCTCGTGGCTCAGCAGCTTGCCGTCGGAGCGGACCCGGAGCATGAAGTACTCGTCGTCGAGGTCCTCCTCCTCCAGCATCGCGGTCTTGCCGCCGTCGAAGCCGGGCGCGCGCTGCGTGTAGAGCCCCATCCACCGGAACCGGCCGCGCAGGTCGGCGGGATCGATGGACGCGAAGCCACGCTGTGAGTAGACGTGCAGGATCCGGTCGCGCACGTGGAGCGGATCGTCGTCCTTCTTGGACTGCTCGTTCTTGTTGAGCGGCTCGGTGTAGCCGAGTGCCCACTGGCCCTCGCCGCGCTTCGGGCGCGGGATGGAGGTCAGGGTCGCCGGAGACGGCTGGAAGCGGAGGTCGGGCATGAGATGGTCGGTCCTTGGCTGGTCCGGAGCTGAGGCCCGCGCGACGGTGGGCGCGGCGTCGTCAGCAGAGGGGGGCGGCGGTCAGCGGGGCCAACAGATCATGCTGCGCGTACGACCGAGGTCCACGTGGCGACGTACCACGAGGTGCATCTCGTACCCGACGGTGATCATGGGACGAGTCTCAGGGAGTGGACCGGGGTTCCACAAACTGGAATCTCGAGGAGTGAGACACCAGACCGACATATGAGACGCGGGCGGCGCCGTCGAGCGGCGAGCCTCGCCGGCCGCATCCGTGGCCGGTGCCGTGCTCAGGAGGCGTCGCCGGGGTACGCCGACAGGCGCCGCTGCAGGTCGACGTACGGCACGGCGTCGGGGAGGGGCGACCCGTCCCGGACGGCCTCGGCCGACCGCACCGCGGCCGTCAGGGCCGCCCGGTAGGGGAGGGAGCCGGTGCTGACCCGGCGTACGCCGAGAGCGGCGAGATCGCTCAGCGACCGACCTGGCACCGGGAGGACGTTGAGCGGCACCGGGAGTGCCTGGGCGATCGCCCGGATGTCGTCCGGCTCGGTGACACCGGGCACGAAGATCCCGTCCGCGCCGGCGTCGACGTACTGCGTTGCGCGATCGACCGTCGCTTCGACCGTCGGGTCCTGCCGGAGCCAGAACGTGTCCACCCGTGCGTTCACGAAGACCTCGGGGGCCCGCTCCTTGACCGCCGCCACCCTGGCCGCATAGGCACCGGGCTCGACCAGCCCACCTGCGGTGCTGTCCTCGAGGTTCACCCCCGCCACCCCGAGGTCGCGCAACCCGGCGACGTACGCCGCGACCTGCGCCGGGTCGTCGTCGTAGCCGTCCTCGATGTCGAGGGTGACCGGCACCGGCAGCTGCACCAGGGAGCGGGCCAGCGCCAGGTTGGACGCGCGGGTGGCCCGGCCGCCATCGGGCAGTCCGGCGGCGGCCGACACGCCGAGGCTGGTCGTGCCGACGGCCACGTGACCGGCGGCCACGAAGGACAGAGCCGACGCCAGGTCCCACGCGTTCGGAAGGAGCAGCGGAAGCTCGCCTCGGTGGAGGTCGGCGAAGGTGCGGTCCATGACCCCATCTCAGCGCACGAGAGGCACGGCGCGCACCCACGCGACCAGCGGCCGCGGGTGACTACATTGAGCCGCATGAGCGACGCGCCGACCGCCGAGACCGCTGACACCGCCGACACCGCCGACACCGCCGACACGGTGGCGAAGACCGCCTCGACCGCGTACGACGCGGCCCTGGACGTGATCGCGACCGTCGAGCCGCGGATCGCCGAGGCGACCCGCCAGGAGCTCGCCGACCAGCGGGCGTCGCTGAAGCTGATCGCCAGCGAGAACTACGCGTC
>DATAOY010000016.1:0-31409 GCA_036265495.1 Nocardioides sp.
TGAGACCAACGGCTTCCGCAACGCGCAGGCCTCGGTCCTCGCGCCGACCGGCACCATCGGCTTCATGATGGACTGCGACACGACCGGCATCGAGCCGGACTTCTCGCTGGTCAAGTTCAAGAAGCTGGTCGGCGGCGGCTCGATGCAGATCGTCAACCAGACCATCCCGCGCGCCCTGAAGAAGCTGGGGTACGACGAGGAGAAGATCGAGGCGATCGTCGCCTACATCGGCGAGCACGGCCACGTCATCGACGCGCCCGGCCTGAAGACCGAGCACTACGAGGTCTTCGACACCGCGATGGGCGCCCGCGCCCTGGCGCCGATGGGTCACGTCCGGATGATGGCGGCCGCCCAGCCGTTCCTGTCCGGCGCGATCAGCAAGACGGTGAACCTGCCCGAGACCGCCACGGTCGAGGAGATCGAGGACATCTACCTCCAGTCGTGGAAGCTCGGCCTCAAGGCCACCGCGGTCTACCGCGACAACTGCAAGGTGGGTCAGCCACTCGCCGACGGCAAGTCGGAGTCGTCGAAGAAGGACCAGGCCCGCGCCGGCGCATCCTCTGCGCCCGCCGAGGTCGAGACCAAGGAAGTCATCGTCTACCGCCCGACCCGCACCCGGCTGCCGAAGTCCCGCCAGGCCCGCACCACGTCGTTCACCGTGGGCGGCGCCGAGGGATACATGACCTCCGGTGCCCACGACAACGGCGAGCTCGGCGAGATCTTCCTCAAGCTCGGCAAGCAGGGCTCCACCCTCGCCGGCGTGATGGACGCGTTCTCGATCGCGGTGTCCATCGGCCTGCAGTACGGCGTCCCGCTGGAGACCTACGTCTCGAAGTTCACCAACCTGTCCTTCGAGCCCAACGGCCTCACCGACGACCCGGACATCCGGATGTCGAAGTCGCTCATGGACTACGTCTTCCGTCGCCTCGCGCTGGACTACCTGTCCTTCGAGGACCGCCAGATGCTGGGCATCTACTCCGCCGAGGAGCGCCAGCGCTACCTCGAGACCGGCTCCTACGAGCCCGCGGAGGACGAGGTCGGGAACGCCTCTGAGGTCATCGGGGACCTCAGCGCCCCCGACACTCCCGTGGTGGAGGAGAGCCCCCTCGGGGCTCTCGAAACCACCGATGCCGAGCTCGTCGAGACCACGGCAGAACACGAGGCGATCGACGACCTGGCTCCCAAGCCGGCTCCGGCCGAGGCCCACACCTCGGCCGAGCTCCTGGAGAGGATCACCGGCACCGCGGTCGACAGTCCGCTCTGCATGACCTGCGGCACCAAGATGCGCCCCGCCGGCTCCTGCTACGTCTGCGAAGGCTGCGGCAGCACCAGCGGATGCAGCTGAGCTCCGCACGACGAACGCCCGACACGAGCACCAGGGATCCTCGACGTCTGGAGGTACCACCGCTGCCGGCGTCGAGGACTCCGGTCCTACTTTCGTAGGACGCGTACGGCGGATGCCTGCCGTACCTTGAGCCGATGGGTCGGGTCTGGCGGTTCCTCGCGGCCTGGGGGATCGACGTCCTGGTCGTCGTCGCGGCTGCCGCGAGCGCTGTCGGCACCGTGCTGCGCACCGACGCCGACCGCCCGGACGGGTTGCAGCTGTGGTTCGAGGTCTTCGCTCTCAGCGTCGTGCTCGTGGGTCTGGTTGCGCGCAGGCTCTTCCCGTTCGCGGCCCCGGCGTTCGTGTGGGTCGGCAGCGCGGCCCTGAGCTTCCTCGACAGCCAGCTGATCACCACCCAGCCCGCGGTCTTCCTCTGCGGGATGGTGGCCGCCGCGCTCCTGGGGAGTCTGCGTGGCGGACTCCAGGCACGAGCGGGTCTGGTGATCGTGCTGGTCGGCGCGGGTGTCGTCGTGTACAACGACCCGACCGAGGGTCCGGCTGATCTCTTCTTCACCCCCGCGCTCTTCGCCGTCGCCTGGCTCGTGGGGTACGCCCTGCGGGACCGAGCCGAGCGGAGCGAGATGGCGGAGGAACGTGCGCTGCGGGCCGAGCGGGAGCGGGAGTCGGCGGCGCGGGTGGCGGTGGCCGAGGAGCGGGCACGGATGGCGCGGGAGCTCCACGACGTGGTGGCGCACGCGATGAGCGTGATGGTCCTCCAGGTCGGGGCGGTACGGCGCCGGGTCGCGCCCGGATCCGAGGAGGCCGACGCGTTGGCCAATGTCGAGCACGCCGGTCGCACGGCGCTCGCGGAGATGCGTCGGTTGCTGGGCGCGATGCGGCACGGCGATGACCTGGTCGAGCTGACGCCCGGTCCGGGGCTGGCTGACCTGCAGAGTCTGGCTGGAGACGTCCGCGCCGCGGGGCTCGACGTCCGCCTCCACGTGGACGGCACCCCCGTCGCCCTGCCGCGCTCGCTCGACCTCTCCGCGTACCGCATCGTCCAGGAGGGCCTCACCAACGCCCTCAAGCACTCCGGCGGACGGCGGGCCGACGTGACCGTCGCGTACGCGCCCGACCAGCTGCGGCTCGAGGTGCGCGACGACGGACCCGGCGGCTTCGCGCAGACCGACGGGTACGGGCACGGGCTGATCGGCATCGGTGAGCGCGTCAAGGCGTACGGCGGTGACATGTCGGCGTTCGTCGCCGCCACCGGCGGCTTCGTGCTCCGCGCCTCGCTCCCGTTGGAAGGCGCAGACGCATGACCATCCGGGTCCTGGTCGTCGACGACCAGGCGATGGTGCGGGCGGGATTCCGGATGCTGCTGGGTGACGAGCCGGACATCGAGGTGGTGGCCGAGGCGAGCAACGGGTTGGAGGCGGTCGCCGAGGCCGCGCGGATCCAACCGCACGTCGTCCTGATGGACATCCGGATGCCCGAGCTCGACGGGCTGGAGGCGACGCGCCGCATCCTCGCGGCCGATGCGGACAGCAGGGTCCTGATCCTGACGACCTTCGACCTCGACGAGTACGTGTACGGCGCGCTCCGCGCGGGCGCGAGCGGCTTCGTCCTCAAGGACGATCCGCCCGAGCAGCTGATCGCCGCCGTACGCACCGTGGCGGGTGGCGACGCCCTGCTCTCACCGGCCATCACCCGGCGCGTGATCCAGCACTTCACCAGACAGGGGCAGCAGGCACCGCCGAAGGCGTTGGCGACGCTGACCCCGCGCGAGATGGACGTCTTCCGCCTGATCACGCGCGGCTACTCGAACGCGGAGATCGGTCGCGAGCTGTTCATCAGCGACACCACGGTCAAGACGCATGTGACGCGGCTGCTGCAGAAGCTGGAGCTGCGTGACCGGGCACAGGCGATCGTGCTCGCCTACGAGACCGGTCTGTTCGACGGCTGACCCTGCGCCTCCTCCTTTGTGAGGACCCACGGCGGTCCCAAGGTGGCGATCACGGCGCGACGTCTCGACGACGCGGGCGACCCCTCGCCGTACCTAGCGTCGACGCCATGATCACCATCGACTCACTGACCAAGAAGTACGGCGGCCACACCGTCGTCCACGACATCAACTTCACGGCCCGCTCGGGTCGGGTCACCGGCTTCCTCGGCCCGAACGGGGCCGGAAAGTCCACGTCCATGCGGATGATGGTCGGTCTGACGACCCCGACCGAGGGCACGGCGACCATCTCCGGCCGCCGGTTCGCCGACCTGCCCAACCCCGGGCGCGAGGTCGGCGTGATGCTCGACGCCTCCGCCCAGCACGCCGGCCGCACCGGCCGCGAGATCCTGACCATCGCCCAGCAGATCATGGGCGTCCCGGCATCCCGGGTGCCCGAGCTGCTCGAGCTGGTCAGCCTCACCGGGACCGAGGCGGACCGTCGGGTGGGCAACTACTCGCTCGGCATGCGCCAGCGCCTCGGCATCGCGGCCGCCCTGATCGGCGACCCGTCGGTGCTGATCCTGGACGAGCCCGCCAACGGGCTCGACCCGGCCGGCATCCGCTGGATGCGCGACCTGCTCCGCGACTACGCCGACCACGGGGGGACCGTGCTGCTCTCCTCCCACCTGCTGGCCGAGATCGAGATCATCGCCGACGACATCGTGATGATCGGGCAGGGCCGGATCGTCTCCCAGGGCTCGAAGGCAGAGCTCCTCGCCGCCGCCGGCACCGTCGTCCGCGCCGCCGACATCGAGGCCCTGCAGCGGGCACTGGCCGCGGCCGGCGTCACCACGACCGTGTCCGAGGACGGATCGTTGCGCACCGACACGGAAGCCGCGGTGGTCGGGCGAGCGGCGTACGAGGGCGGCGTGGTGCTCACCGAGCTCCGCAACGCCGACAGCGGGGGGCTCGAGGAGATGTTCCTGGAGCTGACCGCCGACACCCAACGCGACACCCACAGCGACACCCACAGCGACACCCGACGAGAGAGGACAGCGGCATGACCGCCACCACTGTCGACCAGGTCACGACCAGGCGACGTACCGAGCTCAAGCAGATCCCGCTCAGCCGGGTCGTCCGTGTCGAGCTCCGCAAGATGTTCGACACCCGCTCGGGCTTCTGGCTGATCGCGAGCATCGCGATCACCGGCCTGATCGCCACGGTCGCGACCGTCGCCTTCGCGCCGGACAAGTACCTCACCTATTACAACTTCGCGAAGGCGGTCGGGTATCCGATCACGGTGATCCTGCCGATGGTCGCCCTGCTGTCCATCACGAGTGAGTGGAGCCAGCGCAGCGGGCTGACGACGTTCACCTACGTGCCGAGTCGGCGCCGGGTGATCTGGGCCAAGACCTTGTCGTCGGTGATCGTGGCGGTCGCCTCGATGGTGTTCGCCTTCGCCGTCGGAGCGATCGGGAACGTCGTGGGCAGCGCGATCGCCGGTACGCCCACGGTCTGGGACCTTTCGGTCGGTCACGCGCTGACGATCGTGCTGGGCAACCTGGTCTCGCTCTCGATCGGGACCATGCTGGGGATGGTGCTGCGCAGCTCGGCCGGCGGCCTGGTCATGTACTTCGTGTTGGTCCTGCTCGTGCCCAACCTGTCGAGTCTGCTGGCCACCAGCCAGGACTGGTACCGGGACCTGCAGCCGTGGGTGGACCTGCCTTTCGCACAGGCGTATCTGTTCGAGGGCATGCACACCGGCGCCCAATGGGCACACGTCGCGACCACCGTCGGGCTCTGGATCGTGCTTCCCGGGATCTTCGGACTCCGTCGGGTGATGCGGTCCGAGGTGAAGTAGCCCGCCCGCTTGCCCCAGGCCCTGTCACTCACCCCGAGTGGCGGGGCCTCGGGCATCGGTGGTCGGCCCTAGGGTGTGGCCATCGCTCGCCGGCCGGCGAGGTCGAAGGCCCGTCTGTAGAGGAACCCATGTCCGAGTCCAGCACGCCCACTCCGGAGCCGACGCCCCAATCGACGCCGCATCCGACACCGCATCCGACGCCGCATCCGACTGGCCAGCCGAACGGCCGGCCGACGCCCGCACCGGGCGCGCCGTACGCCGGCACGGGTGTCCCGGCCGTCTCGCCAGGTGGAGCTGTGGTGGGCGCGCCGATCGGGAAGATCCGCAGCACCGGCACCTGCTTCCTGCTGATGATCGTCACCCTGGGGATCTACGGCTGGTTCTGGTACTTCAACACCCACAGCGAGATGAAGCGGCACACCGGCGAAGGCATCGGGGGTGGGATCGCGCTGGTCCTGGCGATCCTGGTCGGCATCGTGATGCCGTTCCTCAGCTCGAACGAGGTGGGCCGCCTCTACGAGCGTCGCGGGCAGCAGCCACCGGTCACGGCGCTGACCGGGCTGTGGGCGCTGCTGCTCGGCTGGTTCTTCCTCGTCGGCGCCATCGTCTGGTTCGTCAAGACGAACGGCGCTCTCAACGACTACTGGCGGTCGCTCGGCGCCCGCTGATCGGACATCGGGCCGCCGGAGCGTGTGTCGGACCTGTGGACGGAAAGTGGACCCTTTCGCTTTCTGAATCGCATTTCTGTGGATGATCTCGGAATGCGAGAAATAGTCTGTTGATATCGGCTGGAATGTCGGTGGTCGGTGTTGGGCTGAGGTCATGTCGATCAGGATGCCGATGGCCGAGCACCCGCTGTTGCGGGCGCTGAGCTCGGTGGACGCCGTCCTCGACGACGTGGCCGCTCTCGACCCGGCGTTCGTACCGACCGGCGACAAGGAGCAGGCGTTGCTGGCCGTGCAGCGGCAGCTCTCACGGCTGGAAGGGCTGCGGCTCGAGCTGCTGGCGGTGGCAGGCGACGTGGCCGACGACCATGTCGCGCGGTCGGCCGGTGCCTGGCTGGCCGCCGAGAGCCGATCGCACGTGCGGCAGGGGGCCCGTGACCAACGGCTGGCGGATGGTCTGGCTCGCTGGGGTGACCTACGCGCGGCCCTCCGCCGAGGTGTGGTGAACCCGGTCCAGGCCGAGGTGATCGTCGCGGCGCTCGACGAGCTGCCCGACGACCTCGATCCCGAGCTGCTCGACAAGGCCTGCGCCCAGCTGCTCAGCGATGCTGGACACTTCGGTCCACGGGGGCTGCGAGTGCTCGGTCGGCGGGTGCTGGAGGTCGTCGCCCCGGACGCCGCCGACGCGCACGAGGAGCGGCTGCTGCGCGCGGAGGAACGACGCGGTCGCGCCGAGACCCGGGTGACGTTCCGCCCCCGCGGTGATGGGGTCACCGACGTGATCGCGCGCGTGTCCGACCACGTGGCAGACCGGCTCCGGGTCTACCTCGACTCCTTCACGGCCCCTCGCCGGAGCCATCTCCACCCCGCCGGTGACGTCGGCCTGCTGTCACTGCCGCGGCGGCGCGGCGAGGCGTTCTGCGCGCTCCTCGAGCGCGTCCCGGCCGATCGGCTACCGGCTCACGGCGGCACGGCGACGTCGGTCGTGGTGACCATCGACCTCGACTCGTTGACCCGGGCCGCCGGCACCGCGGGCTTGTCGACCGGCGGCCCCATGACCGTGTCCGAGGTCCGCCGCCTCGCGTGCACGGCGAACATCCTGCCCGTCGTCCTCGGCGGTGCGGGCGAAGTGCTCGACCTGGGACGCAGCAGACGACTGTTCTCACACGCGCAGCGCAAGGCGATGGGCGTTCGTGACCGGCGGTGCCGCGCGGAGGACTGCGAGATCCCCGCCGCCTGGTGCGAGGCGCACCACGCCGGGAAGCAGTGGAGCGCGGGCGGCCGGACCGACCTGAAGGACGGGCTCCTCCTGTGCTCGTTCCACCACCACCGCGCCCACGACCCCGGCTGGACCACCGCCCGCCTCCCCAACGGCGACGTGCGCTTCCGACGACGCAGGTGAGCCGTCGCGCGCGCAGCCCGAGGGTCGCCGACCCGACCATCACGATGAACCGACCCTGCGGACGGCAGACAGGAAGGTAGGGACTCAGGCACACTGCCCCCATCGACATCAGGGCCGGACCCGGCTCGGCCCGCTGGGCCGGGCACACCATCAATGGGAGAACACCATGCGCACCAATGCCGTGATCGGGGTGGTCGCCCTGTGCTTGGCCACCGTTCTCGCCGGATGTGGTTCCGACGGAGGCGGAAGCGCCTCGGGCGACTACTGCCAGGAGCTGAAGTCCGACAAGGCCTACTTCGCCGACCTCAGTGGCAGCAACGCCGACCTCAGCCAGCTCGACGAGGTGTTCCAGCGGATGCACACGCTCGCGGACGACGCACCGGACGAGGTCGCCGACGACTGGAAGACGTTGGACGGCGCCCTCACCACGATCGAGACGGCGCTCAAGGAGGCAGGTCTGAAGCCCAGCGATCTGGCGGCGATCCAGAACGGTCAGCTGCCGCCCGGCGTCGACGCGGCGAAGCTCCAGGCCCTCGCCCCGAAGCTGGAGGCGCTGAGCAGCAGCGATGTCGACGGCGCCGCGTCGCGGATCGCGAGCAACGCCAAGGACAAGTGCGGGGTCGACCTGACGGCGAGCTGAGCGGCACGTCGCCCGGCCCCGCGTCCCGCTGAGTCAGGGACGAGCGTCAGTACCCGTGGCCCGACTTGATCTGCGCACGCTCCGCCGGGTGGGCGCCGCCCTTGCTGTCGAGGGTCGCGCAGGCGGCGATGATGTCCTCGGTCAGGCGGTCGACCTGGCCCCGGCTCATCGTTGCCTTGACCAGGGCCCGGAGGATCTTCACGTGCTGCGCGTTCGGCGGCAGGGTGTACGCCGGCACCATCCAGCCACGCTCGGCCGAGAGCTGCCACGCGACGTCGGACTCGTCGTACGAAGCGTGGTCCCCGGCGAGCCGGAAGGCGACGAGGGGGAGCTGCTCGAGGTCGTCGCCGATCACCTCGAAGCGGCCGGTGCCGCGCAGGTTGTCCGCCAGCGTCCGCGCGTTCTCCTTCATCTGCTGGATGATGTAGGTGTAGCCCTCCCGGCCGAGACGGACGAAGTTGTAGTACTGCGCCAACACCATCGACGAACCCGTCGAGAAGTTGAGGGTGAAGGTCGCGTCGGTCTTGCCGAGATAGTTCTCGTAGAAGACGAGGTCCTGGGCCAGATCGGCGGTCTCGCGGAACACCAGCCAGCCGATCCCGGGGTAGACCAGCCCGTACTTGTGTCCCGAGACGTTGATCGAGCGGACCTGCTCGAGCCGGAAGTCCCACTCCGAGTCGGGGTAGAGGAACGGCCAGACGAACCCGCCGCTCGCGCCGTCCACGTGCAGGGGGATGTCGAGCCCCTGGTCGGCCTTGACGTCGAGCAGCAGCTGGTTGATGCCCACGATGTCGTCCATGTGGCCGGTGAACGTCGTTCCGAGGACCGCCGCCACGCCGATCGTGTTCTCGTCCAGGTACGGCAGGACCTCTGCGGGGCCGATCGTGTACTGACCCTCGGCCAGCGGGATGATCCGTGGCTCCACGTCGAAGTAGCGGCAGAACTTCTCCCACACGACGTGCACGTCGCCGCCGAAGACCAGGTTCGGCCGGTCGACGGGGAGGTGGGCGGCCTCGCGCCGTTCCTTCCACTTCCACTTCAGCGACAGGGCGCCCAGCATGATCGCCTCGGACGAGCCTTGGGTGCGGCAGCCGGTGGTCTCGCCCGGGGCGTGGAACAGGTCGGCCAGCATCCGGATGCAGCGCTGCTCGATCTCGGCCGAGATCGGGTACTCGGCATGATCGATGAAGTTGCGATGCAGGTTCTCCGCGATGATCCAGCACGCTTCGGGCTCCATCCACGTCGTGACGAAGGTGGCCAGGTTCCGCCCCGGGTCGCCCTCGAGCGCCAGGTCCTCGTCCAGGAGGCGCCGGGCGTCCACCGGACTCATGCCCGTGTCCGGGAACTGCGTCGAGGGCACCTCGTGGGTGAGGAAACGGCCTCCGAAGAGGGCGGCGTCGCGGTCGCTGAGGCGTGAGGTCGGGCTCATGTCGTCGAGTCAACCACTGTCGCCCGCCCGCAGATCCCTCGCGACGGACGACCCGGCGGGCTAAGCGGTGCCCGATGATGCCGGGGCGGAGGCCGGGCGCTCGAAGAGCTGCATGACGCCGGCCACGGCGAAGCACAGTGCGCCGGCGAAGGTGCCCCAGTTGACCAGGGCCAGGTCCACCGCGGTGGACGTCGCCGGTCGCGTGAACGCCGCGACCCCCGCCAGGAAGAACAGCACGGATCCGACCTGGTTCACCGCCACGATCCACCAGCCCATGTCGTCGCTGCGCACCCCGATCCGGCCATGGCACACCTCGAGCAGGGCCAGGTGGCCGGAGACCAGGAAGCACACACAACCGAGCATGTCGGGCAGCCAGATCCAGCTGTTGGACTGCCGAGCCGTCAGGTTCTCGGCGAACGCCGCCACCAGGCTGACGCCGAAGAACAGGGTCCCCACGAACAGCACCATCACGCTGAGCCAGCCGATGTCGTGCGGCCGCCAGCGCCACCAGCTCCATGCCGTGGTGCTCAGTGACCCTCTCTCGTCGATGTCCGTGGGCGAGTTCGATGCCTGCAGGACGGACGCATAGCCTCCGAGGCTGAAGAAGAGGCCTCCGACCAGGTAGACCACGTCGGCGGTCCGGACCCGGCCCACCCCGAACTCCGCCAGCACCGGTCCGAGCGCGAAGAGCGAGCCGCCGATCACGAAGGCCACCGCGGCCACGGCGTTGACCCGGCCCATCCGCCGCGCGGTCTCCGGATGCGCTTCGACGACGGCCGCGACCCGTCCGTCCGTGTCGCGGAGCTCCATCCGCCCACGCCGTCGGGCCGCTCGCGACGCCCAGCGCACGGACGTCCCGTCACCGCGGTGCCAGGTGACCGCGGTGGTGAACCAGCCCGATCGCTCGACGCGACCCACGGCCCACCGAGCCGGGTGGCCGACGTCCTCGCCTGGTCGGGTGTGGGCAGGCACGTCAGTGAACGTAACAGGGGTCCGCCGGTCCGACGTGTGCCTCGTACCGGCTCTCGTGGTGAGGCAACGCCGCGCCTGCCCCGCATTCACCCTGCACGGATGATTCTTCGGCTCCGGCGACGCAGCATCGTGATGGGTGAGCGAAGAGGAGGCAGCGATGCCCATGACTGCCGACGGCATCGAGCCACGCGAGGCGGATGTCTTCGTGGTGTTCGGGATCACCGGCGACCTCGCCCGGGTGATGACGTTCCGATCGCTCTACCGGTTGGAGGCGCGCGGTCTCCTGGACTGCCCGATCGTCGGTGTCGCAGCCGACGACTGGACCGTCGACCAGCTCGTGGAGCGGGCGCGCACCTCGATCGAGGGGGCGGGCGAGCGGATCGACGACGAGGTCTTCAAGCGGTTCACGGAGAGGTTGTCGTACGTCGGTGGCGACTTCACCGACCCGGCGACGTATGCGCGCGTCGGCGACGCCATCAAGGGTGCGCACACCCCGGTCTTCTACCTGGAGATCCCGCCGTTCCTGTTCGGGAAGGTGGTCCAGGGTCTCGCCGACGCGGGCCTCAGCGACCAGGCACGCTTCGTCATCGAGAAGCCGTTCGGTCATGACCAGAAGTCGGCGCACGCCCTCGCCGACGAGATGCACGAGTACGTCGACGAGGCGCAGCTGTACCGCATCGACCACTACCTGGGGAAGATGGGCCTCGAGGAGATCCTGCACCTTCGCTTCGCCAACGCGATCCTCGAGCCCATCTGGAGTCGCAACTTCCTCGAGTGCGTCCAGATCACCATGGCGGAGGACTTCGGGGTCGACGATCGAGGGAGCTTCTACGACGCGGTCGGCGCACTGCGCGACGTGGTGGTCAACCACCTGATGCAGGTCGTGGCGGCGTCGGCGATGGAGGCGCCGTCCCGGGGCGACCTGCAGACCATCAAGGAGGCGCAGGTAGCGCTGTTCCGCTCGGTCGTGGAGGCCGATCCGGCCCACTACGTCCGCGGGCAGTACGACGGCTACCAGGACATCAAGGGGGTCGCCCACGGCTCGACCACGGAGACGTACGCCGCGCTCCGGCTCGACATCGAGAACTGGCGCTGGTCCGGCGTCCCGTTCTTCATCCGGACCGGCAAGCGACTGCCGGTGACCCAGACCGAGCTGCGACTCGTCTTCAAGCACGCGCCGCGCCTGGGATTCTGGGAGGGTCACCTCCCGGAGCAGAACCAGATCATCGTCAAGCTCGACCCCTCCACCGGGGTCCGGCTCCAGGTCGACGCGCGCCGCGCGGACACCGGGCGGATCGGCCGGATCGACCTGGACATGGAGTTCGCCGCCGAGGGCGGCGAGGGCGCGACCCCGTACGAGGTCCTGCTCCACGCAGCCATGAAGGGCGACAGCACCAGGTTCAGCCGTCAGGACGGGATCGAGGAGACCTGGCGGGTGATGCAGCCGCTGCTCGACGCACCGCCACCGATCCACACCTACGCCCCGGGCACCTGGGGACCCGCCGCCGGCGACGCCGTCACCTCGGGTCTGGGCGGGTGGCGCACGCCCTGGCTGCCCACGTGAGCTGAGGCCGGCGCCGAGGATCGCGCGGGAGCGGAGGTCGCGCTCACCCGAGTCTGGCCACCAGGTGGTCGCCGACCCGCAGCGCGTTCGCCATCGCGGTCAGCGCGGGGTTCACCGCCCCGATGCTCGGGAAGAAGCTCGTGTCGACGACGTACAGGTTGTCGAGCTCGTGCGCCTTGCAGTCGGTGTCCAGGACGGACGTCGCGGGATCGCGTCCGAAGCGCGCCGTGCCCGCCTGGTGTGCGCACCCCGCGACCGGGATGTCGTTCTTCATGTACACGTCACGCGGAATCAGGTGGTGCCGGTCCATGCCGAGGTGACTCAGGTGCTTCTTCACCCGGTGGTACAGCTGCTCCATGGGCTCCTGGTTGTTCGGCGTGTAGCTCAACACGACGTCGCCGTCCCGGTCGAGGGTGACCCGGTTCTCCGGGTCGGGCAGGTCCTCGACGGACAGCCAGAAGTCGATGGCGTGGGCCGCAACGTCCCCCAGGGCGAAGGTCGGCGCCAGCTTGGTCTCGATCGGCTTCTCCCCGCGATACATCGGGGCAGACGACTTGCCGACCATCTGCAGGTTCCCCATCGGGTAGTCGAAGTCGGCGTCCCCGAAGTAGTAGTCGTTGAGCCCCAACGTCTTCTGGAACCGAGTGTCGTTGGGTTCGGTCGACACCGCGAGGAACGCCCGGCTGTTGTGGAAGACGTAGTTGCGCCCGACCTGGTCCGAGCCGTTGGCGAGACCGTTCGGGTGCCGGTCGTTGGCGCTGGCGAGCAACAGCTTCGCGGAGTTGGCGGCGCCCGCAGAGATGACCACGACGTCGCCGGTGAAGCGCTGCTCGGCGCCCTCGACGTCGGCGACCACCGACGTCACCGTGCGGCCCGAGGCGTCGGTCTCGAGCCGACGTACGACGGCGTTGCGGAAGAGCTCGACGTTGTTGTGCTGCAGGGCCGGCCGCACGGCGACCACCTCGGCGTCGGACTTGGCGTGCACCAGGCACGGGAAGCCGTCGCACGTCGCACAGCGGATGCATCGGCTGGACGCCGCCTCGGCCTCGTCCAGCATGATGCCGGACGGCGAGTGGAACGGATGGAGCCCGACCTCGGTCATGTCGTCGAAGAGCCTCTGGATGCGTGGCTCGTGCGACACCGGTGGATAGGGGTACGGCGCCGACGCGGGTGGCTCGGTGGGGTCCTCCCCCCGGAGACCGTGCACCTGGTAGAGCTCCTCCGCCTGCGTGTAGTACGGCTCGAGGTCGCGGTAGTCGATGGGCCAGGCAGGAGAGATCCCGTCGTGGTGCTTGAGCTCTCCGAAGTCGCGTTCCCGGAGCCGGTACAGCGCCGCCCCGTAGAACTTCGTCGCGCCGCCGACGAAGTAGTGGACCTGGGGCTGGAAGGGGTTGCCCTTCCCGTCGGACCAGTGATCGGTCGACACGTACCGGTTGTCGACGAAGACCGCTGCGGCGTCCCAGTTCTCGATCTCACGGGGGAGCCAGTCACCGCGCTCCAGGATCAGGACCCGTTTGCCGGACGGTGCCAGCCGGTGCGCGAGAGTGCCGCCGCCGGCCCCGGAGCCGACGATGATCACGTCGTAGTGGTCGCTCATGTCGTGGTGCCTCCTCGGGCGTGCTGCTGATCGGCGGTGCTCGGTGGAGCCTCGAGCGAGATGTGGGGGACGTCCGTCTCGCGGTCACCCCAGGCGATTCGCTTCGGGGCAGCGGTGGCCTCCACCGTGGCGGCGTGGTCGCGGTCGAAGTAGTCCCAGGCCCAGGTCAGGAACGCGTCGGTCCGGCTGTGCGCGCCGCTCAACAGCGACGCGTGCACGCCGAGCCACGCGGCGAACGCGATCGGACCGTCGACCTGGTGCCGGTGCTTGCCGACCTCGGCGACGGCAGCGTTGCGGCCGATCATGGCCATGATGCCCTTGTCCTTGTAGTGGAACGGCTTCGTGCTCATCCCACCGCGCTCGCGCAGGATGTTCTGCGCGGCCCACACACCGGACTGCTGTGCGACCGAGCCGAGCTGCGGGAGCGCCGTGCCCTCCGTCGAGGGGATGTTCGCGACGTCGCCGACGGCGTACACACCGGGGAAGCCGGTGACGGTCAGGTCGGGCTCCACGTCGATCCTGCCGCCGCGCCCCGTGGGCGGCCCGGCGTTCTCGGCGATGGCCGACGCAGCCTCCCCACCGCCCCACACGACGGTCCTGGTGGGGATCGTGGTGCCGTCGTCGAACTCAACACGGTCGGCGTGCACCGCGGCCACGCCTGCGTGGAGCTTGATCCCCGCCCCGGCCTTCGTCAGCTTCTCGAGGGAGTAGTGATGGGCCTTCTCGGCGAACGCGCCGAGCAGTGTGTCGCCACGGTCGACCAGGGTGACCTGCCCGCGGTACGGCGTCCGGCCCGTCTTCGCCCAGGCGTTCATCAGCTCCACCAGCGCGCCGGTCGTCTCGACCCCCGTGGGGCCGCCCCCGACCACGACGACGTCGAGCGTGCCGTCGCCCGCGAGGGAACCCGACGAGGCCGCCCGCACCTGCTCCTGGAGGTGGAGACGAAGCCGCTCGGCGTCGGCCACCGAGTAGAGCGGGAAGGCGTGCTCGTCGGCCCCCGGGACGCCGAAGAAGTTCGGGCGGTTCCGGCCGCCATCACCACGTGGGACCCGGTCAGGGTCCGACCGTCCGCGAGCCGCAGCGTGTGGTCGGCCAGCGACACCTCCTCGACGTGGGCGGTGACCACCTCCACCGAGGGGTAGTCCCGGAAGATCGTCCGGTGCGGGCGGGCGATGTCCTC
The DNA here is from genome assembly GCA_036265495.1 of Nocardioides sp. GTDB lineage: Bacteria > Actinomycetota > Actinomycetes > Propionibacteriales > Nocardioidaceae > Nocardioides. The sequence goes on from DATAOY010000016.1 coordinate 14,580, forward strand.
CGCGGGCAGCTGCGACGTCGCCACCTGGTAGAGCAGGGGCTGGAACTGGTGGTAGTCGTTGCGGTCGACGAGCATCACGTCGACACCCTCGTCGCCGAGCTTGTGCGCACATGCGACACCGGCAAGCCCGCCGCCGAGCACGACCACGGTCACAGCGACAGCTCCTCCCGGAACTCGGTCAGCACGATGCGCCCGGCGGCCTGGATCAGGGCGAGGTGCGAGAACGCCTGCGGGAAGTTCCCGAGGTGCCGGGCACGGTCGACCTCGAACTCCTCGGCGTACAGGCCGAGCGGCGAGGAGATCCGGAGCAGGCGCTCCATCAGGCCGGTGGCCTGCTCCATGTCGCCGATCGCCGCGAAGGCCGAGACCAGCCAGAACGAGCAGATCAGGAAGGTGCCCTCCTTGCCCGCCAGCCCGTCGTCGGTCTCGTCGGTCCGGTAGCGCAGGACGAATCCGTTCTCGGTCAGCTCCTCCGAGATCGCGGTGACCGTGTTCCGGATGCGCTCGTCGGTGCCGGGCAGGAAGCCGAAGAGCGGGGCGAGCAACAGCGATGCGTCGAGCGCGTCCGTGTCGTAGTGCTGGCGCAGGACGCCCCGGTCGCTGACGCCGTTCGCGAGGATGTCCGCCTTGATGTCATCGGCGGTGGCGGCCCACTCCTTCTCGAGCCCGACCTCGTCGCGGATCCCCGCGAGCTTCGCGGCACGGTCGAGAGCCACCCACCCCATCAGCTTGGACGACACGTAGTGCTGAGGTTTCCCGCGCGCCTCCCAGATGCCCTGGTCGGGCTCGCGCCAGGCGGCCGTCGCTCCGGCTGCCTGCGACTGCACGAGCGGCCACAACCGCCGCGGGAGGCGCTGGCTGCGCCGGGTGTGCAGGAGGATCGAGTCGAGGACGGCGCCGAACACGTCGTTCTGACGCTGGTCGAAGGCGCCGTTCCCGAGTCGGACAGGACGCGCGCCCTCGTAGCCGGAGAGCTCGTCACGGGTCGACTCGGTGAGGTCGCGCCGGCCATCGATGCCGTACATGATCTGGAGCGCCCCGTCGGGGTTCGGCTCGAGGTCGGCGACGAACTGCATGAACTCGTCCGCCTCCCAGTCGAGGTTCAGGTAGTGCAGCGCCTGGAGGGTGAACGTCGTGTCGCGCATCCAGGTGTAGCGGTAGTCCCAGTTGCGCTCGCCCCCCGGCGTCTCCGGCAGCGACGTCGTCAGCGCGGCCACGGTCGCTCCGGTCGGCATGTAGGTGAGGCCCTTGATGGTGAGCGCCGACCGCTCGAGCGGATGCCGCAGGCTGTGGTCGGGGATCCGGGCACGGGCCAGCCAGTTGCGCCAGAAGAGCACGGTGGCGTGGATGTGCGCGGCGGCCTCCTCGACATCGGTGGGCGCGGCGAGACCCTCGGCCCAGGACATGGCGCCGAACGCCTTGTCGCCCTTGGACAGCACGTGGCGCGCGCGGGCCGTGCCGCCTTCGATGCCGATCAGCATGTCCGTGCTGAGCCGGAAGACCGGGCCCCCCAACCCGGCCGCGTCGGCGAGGTGTCCCTCGGCGTCCGCCAGCGTCCACGTGGCCTCGTCGCGTCCGTAGTCGAACGCCGGCTCGCAGACGAGCTCGACCTCCACGGTGCCCTCGAGGCACTCGACGGTGCGCACGAGCAGATGGGCGGCGTCGTCGTCGGCCGGTGGCCTGGTGTGCGGCGTCACCGTGTCCGGTCCCTGCCGCGGTCCCATCACCAGCGCGTCGTGCACCAGGATCCAGCCACCGGGCGTGTGCCAGGTGGTCGACAGGACGTTGGTGCCGGGGACGTAGGTGCGCGCGGTCGGCACATTGATCCCGTACGGCCCGAACCGGAACGACCCGGCGCCCCGGTCCAGGAGGTTCCCGAAGACGCTGGCCGAGTCGAAGGCAGGAAGACACAGCCAGTCGACCGCTCCGTCGGGAGCGACGAGGGCGCCGGTATGGCAGTCCGACAGGAACCCGTAGTCGGCGATCGGTGGAAAGGGGGAGGTGGAGGCGCTCACGTCGCCGCTCCTTCGCAGTCGTCGGCGATCCGGCGCGTCGCCGCACTTTCACCATCGACCGGTGCGAACGCCGTCGCATCACCCCGAGAAGATGAGGTGGCGCCGTACGTCGTCAGTCCGCAGACCCGTGCATCGTCCGATCGGCGACGTCCGGCACCCCTTCTCCGGGAAGGAGCCGCTTCTGGGCCAGCGCGAACAGCAGCAGGAACCCCGGCAGCACGATCACGAGAGCGAGCCCGATCGTCACGAACAGGGCCTGCAATGTGCCGGAGGGAGCGGCTGCGGAGGAGACGGTGAGCGTCTCGGGGAGGAGGTACGGCCACTGCGCCACGCCCCAGGCGACCACCAGCCCGGCGACGGCCAGGACGGCGAGCGCCCGGGCACCCCGGGTGGCGTCACGGGCGAGCAGGACCAGGGCGCCGGTGCCGCAGAGGAACCCGAGGACGACGACCGGGAGTGCCCGCCCCGTGATGCCGTCGAAGACGTACGGCGCATCACCGTGCAGCACGACCAGCCCGACGACTCCCACCACGGCGACGACGACCGCCGAGACGACGGCGCGCCGGCGGAAGTACTCCGTCAGCTCGGCGTCGTCGTCACCTCGGGCTTCCCACACCAGGTAGACGGCGGCCAGGTAGGCGACCGCCGTCAGGGCGAGGAGACCGGTGACCAGGGAGGTGGGGTTGAGCCAGCTGTCCACGGGATCACCCGCCTGCCCGCCGGCCGGGACCCGCCCGGAGGCGATACCGCCGGCCACGGCGCCCATGCAGTAGGGCACGAGCACCGAGGAGGCGGCGAACGCGGCGCCGAAGCCCCGACGGCTGCGGAGCGTGACGACCGACTTGCGGAACGCGAAGCTGGCTCCGCGCAGGACGATCCCGAGCGCGGCGAGGGTGAGCGGCACGAAGAGCGTCAGCATGATCGAGGCGTAGGCCTCCGGGAAGGCCGTCCAGGACACGACGAAGATGAAGATCAGCCAGACGTGGTTGGCCTCCCAGACCGGGCCGATCGAGTGCTCGATCAGCTCACGTGGCCGAGCGCCACGCTCCGGGCCGCCCGCGATCAGGTCCCAGAACCCGGCGCCGAAGTCGGCGCCGCCGAGCACGGCGTACGCCGTGAGCGCAAGCAGCAGGACGACCGCCACCGTGTCGCTCATCGGACCGTCTCCTCGTCCGGCTCGCCACGGGGCGGCTCGGAGGGCGCGTACGGACCATCGACCTCGTGGAAGCCGCCGGCCCGCCGGAACCGGCGGCTCATGCCGCGCAGGACCTGGATCGCCGTCACGCCCAGGGCGAGGTACAGCAGCACGACCGCGATGAACGTGATCCACACGCCGGTGTTCGCGGTGGCCGCGTTCTCGACCTTCATGTACTCGTAGACGATCCAGGGCTGCCGACCGACCTCGGTCACGACCCACCCGGACTCCATGGTGACCACCGCGAGGACGCCGGAGCACGCGGCGAGGACGAGGAAGACCCGGTTGCCGGGTGCCCGCCGTCGGACGGCCCAGCTGAGGCCGTACCACAGCGACAGCAGGAACAGGAGCGTGCCGAGGCCGACCATGACGTCCCAGGCCAGATGGACCACGTTGGCCTCCTGCTCGGTCGGCCGCTCGCTGGCCGGGACACTGTCGAGCCCCTGGACGACGGTGGACGTGCCGGTGCCGGGATCGGAGAGCCACGAGGCGAGGCCGGGGATCGGGATCCCGCCGGTCACGGATCCGTCGGAGTTCAGGTGGCCGAGGAGCGTCTCCGGGACGTCGCTGGACGTCTGGGGCACGAGCTCGATCGCCGCGAACTTCACCGGCTGCTCGTCGTACACCCACCGCGCCAACGCGTCGCCGACGCCCATCTGGATCGGCGTGGCGATCGCGGCGACGGTGAAGGCGATGGTGAACGCGAGCCGGTGGTAGTGGTCGGTCCGTCCCCGCAGCATTCCGGTCGCGTACACCGAGGCGATCAGGAAGCCACCGACGAGGTACGCCGCGACGAGCATGTGCGCCGTCTCGAGCGGCATCGCGTCGTTGAAGATCACCTCGACCGGGTCGACCGACACCACGTCGCCCGACGAGTCGAGCGTGAAGCCGCTCGGCGCGTTCATCCAGGCGTTGGCGGCGACCACCGACATGGTGCCGAAGATCCCGGCGAGCACGATCGGCACACCGGTCCAGAAGTGTGCCCACGGGCGCATGCGTCGCCATCCGTAGAGGTAGATCGCGACGAAGATCGCCTCGGTGAAGAAGAAGATCCCCTCGAACGCGAACGGCACCCCGAACGCCTCACCCCAGCGGCCCATGAACCGCGGCCACAGCAGCCCGAACTCGAAGCTGAGCACGGTCCCCGTGACGGCACCGACGGCGAACGTGACGGCCATGTACTTCGACCATCGCTGCGCCAGCAGGAGGGCATCGGCATCGTCGTGCCGGAGGGCGCGGTAGTTGGCGATCAACGTCAGGAAGGCCCAGGAGACGCCCAGCGGGACCAGGATGATGTGGAAGGCGAGCGTGAACGCCATCTGCGACCGTGCCCACGGAACCGGGTCGACGTCGGCGATGAGCCCGACCACCTGGACCGCTGTGCTCACGGATCTCCGCCCTCCTCCTGGGCACCTCCGCGGATGCGCTTGCGGCGACGTACCCGAGCCTGACCGGCGCACCCCCGCGTCAACATCACCCGGGTTGGATGAGGTCTCGGGTCGTCGTCCCGGCCGAGGATGGAGGAACACGCCGCACGGTCTCGTGGAGCCCAGGTGGCGGCCCGCGCAGCAGGCCAGTCGGACAGTCGGAGGTCGTACCGATGAGTACGCAGCCCGCGCCGGCGACACCGGCCGCCGACGGCGATCGGCGACCCGACCGGGCTCCGCTGGTCCTGATGGCGCTGATCCTCGGCGCCGCCGTCGCCAACCTCAACCTGGCGGTGGCCAACGTGGCGCTGCCCTCGATCGGGGCGGCTTTCGACTCGTCGCAGACCGCGCTGAACATGACCGCGGTCGGCTACTCGCTCGGCCTGGCCGCGTCGGTGCTCTACCTCGGCGCCGTCGGTGACCGGTACGGCCGCAAGCTGATGCTGCTCCTGGGTGTCGCGCTGTCGATCCCAGCGTGCCTCCTCGCGGCGTACGCGCCCTCCGACACGGTGCTGATCATCGCCCGGATCTTCGGCGGGGTGGCGGCGGGCATGGCCTATCCCACGACGCTGGCCCTGATCGCCGCCCTGTGGTCGGGCTCGACGAGAACCAGGACGATCGCCCTGTGGTCGGCGATCGGTGGCGCGATCTCGGCCCTGGGCCCGCTGCTCTCGGGGCTCCTACTCCAGCACTTCTGGTGGGGCTCGGTCTTCCTGGTCACGCTGCCGCTGGCCGCCGTGGCCCTCGTGCTGGTGTGGCTCTATGTGCCGGCACATGTCAACGAGGGGACCGAACAGGTCGACAACCTGGGTGGCCTCCTGTCGGTCGTCCTGGTCGGCGCGGTGGTGGTCGGCATCAACTTCGCCGCGGTCCCGAACGCGGGCACGTTCGTGCTCGGCATGGCCATCCTCGCCGTCGCCGCCGGGATCGCGTTCGTGCTCCGGCAGCGACGAGCCCCCAATCCGCTGTACGACCTGCACGTGGCCTCACGCAGCATCTTCTGGGTGGCGGCCGTCGCCGGGATGATCGTCTTCGGCTCCTTGATGGGCGCGATGTTCATCGGTCAGCAGTTCCTGCAGAACGTGCTCGGCTACTCCACCTTCGAAGCGGGGGCGGCGATCATCCCGGCCGCCGTGATGATGGTCCTGATCGCCCCCCGATCCGCCCGGCTGGTCGACAGCCACGGCTCCCGCTTCACGCTGCTGACCGGCTATGTGTTCGTGATGCTGGGCTTCCTCACGATGCTGCTGTTGTGGAAGGAGGACATCCCCTACTGGAAGGTGGGGCTCGGCTACGCGTTCGTCGGCGTGGGGGTCGGTTTCGCCGGCACCCCGGCGTCGCGCTCGCTGACGGGTGCGGTCCCGGTTCGCCGGGTCGGCATGGCGTCGGGGACGGCGGACCTCCAGCGTGACCTCGGTGGTGCCGTCATGCAGTCGATCTTCGGCGCCCTTCTGACGGCGGGCTACGCGTCGGCCTTCAGCGCGCAGATCGCCTCCTCGCCGGGCGCCCAGGGCGTCTCCGACAGCACCGAGGCCACCCTCACCAAGTCCTTCGCCAGCGCCAGCGCCATCGCCCAGCAGAATCCGCAGTACGCGAGCCAGATCACGGCTGCCGCGAAGTCGTCGTTCCTCTCCGGGGACCAGTGGGCGTACGGCGCCGGGATCGCGGCGGTCCTGATCGGGTTCGTCCTGGTCAGGCTGCTGTTCCCGGCCAAGGAGCACGAGAACCGGCTGCTCGACGACTACCACGCACTCGACTCCGAGGCCGTGCACGAGGACTGAGCCGACGCACGGGCCGGAGCACGTGCACGCCGAGGACCGTCAGAACGGCCCGTTGTTGAGCAGGTCCTCGAACGGCGTGGGGTTCTCGAACGGGTCGTCCGGGAGGGTCGTGCCGCGACGTAGGACCCGGTCGGCGAGCTCACCGGCGGCGCGGTCGATGCGGGCCGAGAGGGAACCACCACGGACGGAGCCCGCGCCGAAGTCCTCGCTCGCCGCGAAGACGGCGGTGGGGACGACGTCGGCGCGCAGGTAGGCGAAGAGCGGGCGCATCGCGAACTCCAGGACCAGCGAGTGGCGGGCCGTGCCGGCGGTCGCGGCGATCAGGACCGGCTTCCCCTCGAGGGTGTCGTCCTCGAGGACGTCGACGAACATCTTGAACAGCCCGGAGTACGAGCCGGTGTAGACGGGCGAGACCGCGATGATCGCGTCGGCCTCGGCCACCCGGCGTACCGTGTCGGCGAGGGCCCCGGTGGGAAAGCCGGTCAGGGCGTTGTCGGTGATCAGGTGCGCGAGGTCGCGGAGCTCGATCACGTCGTACGACGCCTGCTCACCGAGGTGGTCGCGTGCGGCCGTGCCCAGCGAGTCGGCCAGGATGCGGGTCGACGACGGGACCGAGATGCCCGCGGAGATGACGACGACGGTGGTCATGCCCGGGTGCCCTCGGTTGCGTGACCGGCCTCCAGGAGGCCCTCCTCGACCAGCGGGGGCTGCGCGTCACGGGCCGCGACCAGCGAGGCGTGGGTGGGGGCGTCGGGGACGTGCGCGGGCTTCAGGGCCGCGAACTCGCGGCGCAGCACCGGAACGACCTCCTCGCCGAGGAGGTCCAGCTGCTCGAGCACCGTCTTCAGCGGCAGGCCGGCGTGGTCCATCAGGAACAGCTGGCGCTGGTAGTCGCCGACGTACTCGCGGAAGCCGAGGGTGCGTTCGATGACCTGCTGCGGCGACCCGACGGTGAGCGGCGTCTCGCGCATGAAGTCCTCCAGCGACGGCCCGTGGCCGTAGACCGGCGCGACGTCGAAGTACGGACGGAACTCCTTGATCGCGTCCTGGCTGTTGTGGCGCATGAACACCTGCCCGCCGAGGCCGACGATCGCCTGGTCGGCGGTGCCGTGGCCGTAGTGCTCGAAGCGCCGGCGGTACAGCGAGACCATCCGCCGGGTGTGCGAGGCGGGCCAGAAGATGTGGTTGGCGAAGAACCCGTCGCCGTAGTACGCGGCCTGCTCGGCGATCTCGGGGGAGCGGATCGATCCGTGCCAGACGAACGGGGGTACGCCGTCCAGCGGGCGTGGCGTGGAGGTGAAGCCCTGGAGCGGTGTCCGGAAGCGGCCCTCCCAGTCGACGACGTCCTCGCGCCAGAGGCGGTGCAGGAGCGCGTAGTTCTCGACCGCGAGGTTGATGCCCTCGCGGATGTCCTTGCCGAACCACGGGTACACCGGGCCGGTGTTGCCACGCCCCATCATCAGGTCGACGCGGCCGTCGGTGAGGTGCTGGAGCTTGGCGTAGTTCTCCGCGATCAGCACCGGGTCGGTGGTCGTGATCAGGGTGGTGGACGTCGAGAGGATCACCCGCGACGTCTGGGCGCCGATGTAGGCGAGCGTGGTGGTGGGCGCGGAGGCGATGAACGGCGGGTTGTGGTGCTCGCCGACGGCGACGACGTCGAGCCCGACCTCCTCGGCCTTCTTGGCGATCTCGATCGTCGCCTTGATCCGTTCGTGCTCGGTCGGCGTCCGGCCCGTCGTCGGGTCGGGCGTCACGTCGCCCACGGTGAAGATGCCGAACTGCATGTCCTGACCCTGCCCCTGTCCTGGTCGTCGCGGAGTCCCTGGTCGTTGCGGAGCTCCCGATCGTTGCGGATTCAACTACCCACCACAACGCAGCACACGCTGACATGATTCCCCGACATGGATCTGGGCGCACACCTGCCTCTGGCCGACCTGGGTGACGGGACGCCCACGATCGACGAGCTGCGCGACTACGTGCGCGCCGCCCGCGACCTCGGGTACGCCGCCGTCTCGGCCAACGACCACCTCGTCTGGCGACGTCCCTGGCTCGACGGCCCGACCGCGCTCGCAGCCGTGGCGGGCGACGCGGGGTCGATGACGCTGGCGACGAGCATCACCCTGCCTGTCGTGCGCCACCCGGTGGTCGTGGCCAAGACCCTGAGCACGCTGGGTGCGCTGACCGGGAGCCGCGTGATCGCCGGCCTCGGTCCGGGGTCGAGCAGGGCCGACTACGACGCCGTCGGCGCTCCGTACGACGAGCGGTGGGGTCGCTTCGACGAGGCGATGTCGGTGGTGCGGACCCTGGTCCACGGCGAGGCCACGACCGCGGGTGCCTACTACGGACCCGCGGGACCGCTGGCGCCGGTGCGCCAGCCGGCACCGGAGGTGTGGTTCGGGAGCTGGGGCTCGGACCGCCGGCTCGCCTCTCTGGCGGCGGTGGCCGACGGCTGGTTCGCCTCGGCGTACAACGCGACGCCGACGGAGTACGCCGATGCCCGCGCGCGCCTGGACGGTCATGTCGCGGCTGCCGGGCGCGACCCGTCCGCGTTCCCCGATGCGATCGCCACGGCCTGGGCGCTGGTGACCACGAGCTCGGCGGAGCGTGAGCGGGTGCTGCACGACCTGCTCGGTCCCCTCCTCGGCCGCGCGCCCGAGACGCTGGGCAACCTGCCGATCGGCTCGCCGGCGCAGTGCGCCGAGGCACTGGCGGCGTACGCCGAGGCCGGCGCCACGCTGCTGCTGGTCTGGCCGCTCCGCGACGCCCGGGCGCAGCTGGAGCTGCTCGCCGACGCATCGGGCTGAGGCGGCATCGCCGGCGGCAGCGCCGGGTCCGCGGGCACGGCTCCGAGGCCACCGCCGTCTAGGCGTCCGCCAGCGCCCACCAGCTGTCCATCCGGGCCACCGCAGCGGCGTCTCGGCCCTGGTCGAGGAGGCGGGCGAGGCGGAAGAGGTACGCCGCGATGCCGGCGGCACCCTGCATCCAGCCGGGGCTCGGTGGGAGGAGCGGATCCTCGTTGCGGTGCTCGACGAAGCGCCAGTAGGCGTGGTCGCCGTCGTCGATCGCGCGCTCGACCAGCGCGTCGCCCAGCGTCACCGCGAAGGCCAGGTCGTCGTCGAGGCCGTGTCGCTGCCAGACGTTGAGGACCACGTCGCCGACGCCCGCCGTACCGCAGCACCGCCCGTCGTTGTCCCAGAAGCCCGGGTGGAGCCGCTCGGGGATGCCTGAGACGCGGAGCGAGTGCAGGCACGATCGCTCCCAGTCGTACGGCGCGCGCCCCCCGACCTCCGGCACGCCGGCTCGGTCGAGCGCGGCGAAGAGCAGGGACGTGCCGGTCGGTCCGTGGCACCACGAGTAGGTGAAGGTGTCGAGGTCCTCCGGACCCGGGATGACGTGGGGGACGCGCATCCCGCCGTCGCCGGTGTCGGCGAGCGTCACCAGGTGGTCGGCCCCCAGTCGCGCCGCGTCGACCAGGTCGGGGCGGCCGAGGACCATCCCGGCCGCGGCCAGCGACCCGGCGATGCCGGCCAGGCCGTGCGACCAGTTGGGCATCTGGCCACGTGGCTCGAGCACGAAGCGACCCGGGACGAACTCCCAGTCCAGACCGGTCGGCACCGCCACCCTCTCGGCGATCAGCACGCCGGCCGCGTGCTCGGCGAGCTCGGGCGCCCCGGGCACGCCGTACCGAGTCGCCCAGAGGGCGCCGAGCAGGACCGCGCCGGTACCGAGCGTGGCGTCGTTGCAGCGCCCCTCCGCCACCGCGCGTGGAGGTCCGAGCCACGAGGGCTGCCAGCCGTCCGGGGTGGCGAGCTCGCTCAGCCGCGCGACCGCCAGCTCGCCGCCCTGGGCGCCGAGCGAGGTGAGGATCCCCAGGGTGCTGGTGAGGCCGTCGAAGTAGTCGTACTCGGTCTCCTCGGCGATGCGGCCTACCAACGTCTCCGCGATGCCGTCCCCGAGCAGCAGCTCCTGCGAGCTCAGCTCCCGGGTCAGCCCGATCTCCGACAGGACGTGGGCAAGCCCACCGACTCCGGAGTGCATGCCGTAGGGGTACTCACCGGGCTCGAGCTGCTCGGGGTGCTCGGGCAGCCAGAGGCCGTCGTCGTTCGCCCGCACCTGGCCGAGGACCCACGACCAGGAACGCTCGGCGAGATCGCGGTAGACGGCGGGTTCGTGGGGCACCACCCGATCCTGGCACGGGGTGCTCAGTCGCGGGGTGGAGGCGGCCAGCTCGGTGCGCCGAGCTCACGGGAGAGCGCCCGCGCCGTCTCGCGCACCTGGTCGCCGACGTCGCCGTCGGCCGCGCCGGAGAGTACGACGCCGATGGCGCCGACGACGTCGCCCCAGGAGTCGAAGACCGGCGACGCGACGGCGCCCTCGCCGAGCACGGCCTCGTCCTGCTCGCGCGCGATGCCGGTCGCTCTCACCTGCTCGAGCTGGCGGCGGACGTCGTCGGGCGAGGACAGCGTCTCGCCGGTCATGCTGCGCAGCTCGCCGGCGGCGAGCATCCGCTCGGTGTCCTCGGGCCGGAACGCCAGCATCGCCTTGCCCAGCGCGGTCGCGTGGGCCGGGATCACGATCCCCACCTCGGGCATCTGTCGGCTGCCGTCGGGCCGCGGCTCGTGGTGGATGATCACCACGTCGTCGATGAGCAGGACGCCGGTGCGCACGGCGAGGCCGGAGCGCCGCGCCAGGTCCTCGGCCCAGGGGATCGCCTTCGACCGCAGCTCGAGGGTGTCGAGATAGACGTTGCCGAGCCGGAGCACGGCCGGACCGAGCTGGTAGCGGCTCGACCCCCTCTCCTGCACCACCATCCCGTGCTCGACCAGGGTCCGGACGATCCCATGGGTGGTCGAGGGCGCCAGGTCGAGGCGTGCGGACAGCTCCGACAGGCTCATCCGGCGCGCCCCCTGGAGCGCGGTGAGCACGCGGATCGCGCGGTCGACGGACTGGATCACGGGTCACGGCCTCCGAGGTCGGTGAGCGAGCAGGCACAAAGTATGCCGAAGGGTCTTGATGTGACGGGAATCACCAGTGTAATGTCCGACCATCGTTCGACTATACCGAATGGCGTTCGACAAGATTCTAACCAGAGAGGAATCGACATGCTCGACGAGACCACCACGGTCCAGAAGCTCGCCGCCGAAGCGATCGGCACGGCGTTCCTGGTCTTCATCGGTGTCGGCTCGGTCCCCGCCACCCTGATCGTCAACGGCGACGCCCCCTTCACCATGGCCGACCTCGGCATGATCTCGCTGGCCTTCGGGACGGTCGTGATCGCCACGGTCTACGCGCTCGGCCACGTCGGGGGCAACCACATCAACCCGGCCGTCACGGTCGGCCTGGCCGTCTCGGGCAAGTTCCCCTGGTCGCAGGTGCCGGCGTACCTCGCGGCCCAGGTCGTCGGCGCGACCGTCGGTGCGACCGCCATCATCGGCGTGCTGGGCCACAAGGCCAGCGATGTCGGCCTCGGCGTCGCGTCGTACAACGGCATCAGCTGGACGCAGGCCTTCACCGCCGAGTTCGTGGGGACGTTCATCCTGGTGTTCACGATCTTCGGCGTGATCTACCGGAAGGCTGCTGCCGGTTTCGCCGGGGTCGCGATCGGCCTGGTGGTGTTCGCCGCGATCATCCCGGTCGCGCCGGCGACAGGGGCCTCGATCAACCCGGCCCGCACCATCGGCCCGATGCTCGTGCAGCAGATCGCGGGCGGCACGGTCAAGTGGGAGCAGCTGCCGGTCTACCTGGCTGCGGAGCTCCTCGCCGGCATCGCCGCGGCGCTCGCCTATGGGTTCATCGCGCACACCCCGGCCGATCGCGCAGCCGTTGCCCCGGGGATCGACCTCGCGGATCCTGAGGACGCCTCGGTCACCTCGAACGCGACCGTCTGACCACCGACGAACAGGAAGAAGAGTCATGAAGAAGCTCATCAACGACCCGAACGACGTCGTGGTCGAGGCCCTGCTCGGTGTCGAGGCCGCCCACCCCGACCTCCGGGTCGACCACGCGAACAAGATCATCTACCGCGGCGACACCCCGAAGCCCGGCAAGGTCGGGATCATCTCGGGCGGCGGCTCGGGCCACGAACCGCTGCACGGCGGCTTCGTCGGCCTCGGGATGCTGGACGCCGCCTGTGCCGGTGAGGTCTTCACCTCGCCGGTGCCCGACCAGATGCTGGCCGCGACCAAGCTCGTCGACGGCGGGATCGGCGTGCTGCACGTCGTGAAGAACTACACCGGCGACGTCATGAACTTCGAGATGGCAGCCGAGATGGCGGCCGCCGAGACCGGCGCGAAGGTCGTCTCGGTGGTCACCGATGACGACGTCGCGGTGCAGGACAGCACCTGGACCGCCGGTCGACGCGGCGTCGGCGTCACCGTGCTGCTGGAGAAGATCGCCGGCGCCGCGGCCGAGCAGGGTCGCGACCTCGATGGCGTCGCGGACATCGCCCGCAGGGTCAACGCCCAGGGCCGAAGCATGGGCGTCGCGCTGACGTCGTGCACCGTGCCCGCTGCCGGCAGCCCGACGTTCGAGCTCGGCGAGGACGAGATGGAGCTCGGGGTCGGCATCCACGGCGAGCCCGGGCGGACGCGCGTCCCCCTGGCCCCGGCCAAGGAGATCGCCGAGATGCTGGTGGAGCCGATCCTGTCCGACCTGCCGTTCGAGTCGGGGGACGGCGTGATCGCGTTCGTCAACGGCTTGGGTGGGACGCCGCTGATCGAGCTCTATGTGATGTACAACGAGGTGCACAAGATCCTGGCGGGGCACGGCGTGAGCGTGGCCCGATCGCTGGTCGGCTCCTACATCACGTCGCTGGAGATGGCGGGCTCGTCGGTCACGCTGCTCAAGGCCGACGACGAGCTGCTCGGGCTGTGGGACGCTCCGGTCAGGACTCCGGCACTGCGGTGGGGGATCTGATCGATGTCTGATGACGTGACCACGGCGGCCTTCGGCGCCTGGGTGAGGCGATTCGCCGAGCTCGTCGCCCAGGAGCGTGACCACCTGACAGAGCTGGACTCCGCGATCGGCGATGCCGACCACGGGACCAACCTCGACCGGGGGATGAAGGCCGCCGTGGCCGCGTTGGACGAGCAGCAGCCCAGCTCCGCCGGCCCCCTGCTGACCAAGGTCGGGATGACGTTGGTGTCGACGGTGGGAGGTGCGAGCGGGCCGCTGTACGGGACGCTGTTCCTGCGCATGGGCTCGACGCTCGGCGACGTCCCCCGGACGACGCCCGAGCAGGTCGCCGCCGCGTTCCGCGCGGGGCTCGAGGGCGTCGTCGCACGAGGCAAGGCGCAGGCCGACGACAAGACGATGTACGACGCGCTGGCTCCGGCCCTGGACGCGCTGGAGGCCGCCCTGTCCGACGGCCTGGGGCTGGGCGATGCGCTGACCCGGGCCCGCGCGTCCGCGGAGGCAGGACGCGACGCGACGATCCCGATGCTCGCCCGGAAGGGACGCGCCAGCTACCTCGGCGAGCGCAGCGTCGGGCACCAGGACCCCGGCGCGACCAGCGTCACCCTGCTGATCGCGGCCGCCGCCGACGCTCTGGGCTGAGCTGACGAAAGGGGCTATGACCATGACTTCCGGGCCAGGCGTCGGCATCGTCGTCGTCTCCCACAGCCGGGCACTGGCCAGGGCTGCGCTGGCACTCGCGAGTGAGATGCTCCACGGCCGCAGGGTACGGATCGAGATCGCGGCCGGCCTCGACGAGACGACGTTCGGCACCGACGCCGTACAGGTCAAGCACGCGATCGAGAAGGTCGACGGGCCCGACGGCGTCGTCGTCCTGATGGATCTCGGCAGCGCCGTGCTCAGTGCCGAGCTGGCGCTGGACCTGCTGGAGGATCCGGCGATCCGCGAGCGGGTGATCCTCTCGTCCGCCCCGATCGTGGAGGGCCTGGTGGTCGCCGCGGTGGCGGCGTCCGGTGGAGCGAGCCGGTCCGAGGTCGCCACCGAGGCGCGCAACGCCCTGCTCGGCAAGGCGGCGCACCTGTCCGTTCCCGACCAGGACGCGGCCGAGGTCGCGTCGACGCCGGTCGGCGACGAGGTCGTCGGCGTGTTCGCGGTCGCCAACCGGCACGGTCTGCACGCGCGACCGGCGGCCCGACTGGTCGGCGAGGTCAGCGGGCTCGACGCTGCGGTGACCCTCACCAACCTCACGACCGGGACCGGCCCGGTGCCCGCCGCGAGCCTCAGCCGGGTCGCGACGCTGGGCGCCCAGGAGGGCCACCGGGTCGAGGTCCGAGCCTCCGGACCGCAGGCACAGGAGGCCGTCGAGCACGTGCTCGCGCTCGCCGCGCGGTCCTTCGACGAGACGACCGAGACGCCGGTCCTGCCGGAGCTCGCGCCGACCGCGGGTCCGGTCGCCGCCTCGCCCGGCATCGCGATCGGCCCGGTACGCCGGCTCGACGTCGCCCCGGTCGAGGTCGACGACCGTGAGGTCGGCGACCCCGCTGGCGAGTGGAGGCGCCTGGTCGAGGCCGTCGCCGAGGTACGCCGCGACATCGAGCACCTGCGCGCCCTCACGGTTCGCGAGGTGGGTGAGGCCGAGGCCGCCATCTTCGACGCGCACCTCAGCCTGCTCGCCGACGCCGAGATGCTCGCGGACGTGAAGGAGCGGATCGGCGCGGGACTCGGTGCGTTCACCGCCTGGACCGCCTCCATGGCCGACATCGAGCGGCAGTGGTCCGAGCTGCCCGACAGCTACCTTCGCGAGCGCGCGGCCGACGTCCGCGCCGTGGGTGACCAGGTACGCCGCGTGCTCGCCGGGGCCGCGGCCCAGCAGACCGGAGGCGAGGGAGTCCTGGTCGCCCGCGACCTGACGCCCGCCCAGACCGCCGGCCTCGACACGTCGTCGGTACGTGGGATCGTGCTGGCGGCCGGGAGTGCCCTCTCACACGCTGCGATCCTGGCCCGCTCCCGCGACATCCCGCTGGTCGTCTCCGCCGGACGTGACGTGCTCACCGTCCCCGAGGGGACCCCGATCGTCATCGACGGCAGCACCGGAGAGATCCACGTCGACCCGCAGCCGGCGGTGGTCGACGACTACCGGCGCCGGGCCGCCGACCTCGCCGAACGGCGTACCCGGGAGCTCGCGCTGGCCGGCGAACCCGCGACCACGCTCGACGGCACCCGGATCCTGGTCGCGGCCAACCTCGGCTCGCTCGCCGATGCCCGCGCAGCACGTGCCGGCGGCGCGGACGAGGCAGGACTGGTCCGCACCGAGTTCCTCTTCCTGGGACGGTCCGAGGCCCCGGGCGTCGAGGAGCAGGAGCAGGAGTACGTCGCCATCGGCGAGGCGCTCGGGGGTCGCCGGGTCACCCTGCGCAGCCTCGACGTCGGGGGCGACAAGCCGCTTCCGTACCTGCCCGTGGTCCGGGAGGACAATCCGTTCCTGGGGCTGAGGGGCCTCCGGCTCGCCCTGGCCAGACCGGCCCTGCTGCACGACCAGCTCGTCGCGGTCTGCCGGGCGGCGCGCCGTACGCCGACCAGCCTGATGTTCCCGATGGTGTCCACGGCCGCAGAGCTGCGGGCGGCGCGGGCCGCGTTGGATGCGGCGGCCGGTCCGTCAGGAGTGCCCGGAGACCTGCGCGTCGGGATGATGGTCGAGGTGCCGGCCGCGGCCCTCAAGATCGAGTCGTTCCTGCCGTTGCTCGACTTCGTCAGCATCGGCACCAACGACCTGACCCAGTACGCCCTGGCGGCCGAGCGCGGCAATCCGGCCGTTGCCGGTCTCGCCGACGCCCTCGACCCGGCCGTCCTCCAGCTCATCGACCGGGTCTGCCAGGCGTCACGTGGCCGGGTCGACGTAGCCGTGTGCGGCGAAGTGGCCGCGGACACCGCCGCCGTCGCCCTGCTGGTGGGACTCGGCGTGCGGGAGCTGAGCGTCGGACCGCACGCCGTACCCCGGGTGAAGGAGCGCGTGCGCGCGCTCGATCTCGAGCAGTGCCAGGTGGTGGCCAAGCAGGCCCTGAGCCTCGAGAGCGCCGACGAGGTCCGCGAGTTCGCGCACGCCGCGTTGGGGTGCTGACGGTCGGCCGCGTTGCGAGCTCGGGGCGTGCGGCGTCGCGGTCATGGCGCAGAGCGCTGCCGCGCGGTCGGTGGTTCGTGTGGGCTCCGGGATGGCTTGCCCCGGCTCACTGCCCCATCTGCACCTGACCGCCACCGCGGAACGTCGTCCGGTGCGGGGCGTCCGGGGCGTTCTGGCCGTGGTAGTAGTGGTACCGCAGGTAGTCCCGCAGCGTGGGGGTGCGCGGGGTCAGTGCCTGTGCCTGGGCCGGTGCCTGGGCGGCGGGTGCTGCGGAGTCGCCGTCGGACTGCTGCCAGGCGACGCCGACGACTCCGGCGGCGGCGATCACGCCGGCCACCGCGAGAGTCGCGGCGAGGGGCACTCGGTGCTGGTGGTGGTGCTG